>JAJZRC010000006.1 GCA_021847435.1 bacterium | reverse complement strand
CTCCATCGTGGGAATGGGGCGGAATTTCCGGAAAAGGCATGTCCGGTATTTCGCTGTTGGTAAAAATTTTGTTTATTAACTCCGCCATGATTTTAGAATATTCCCACTGCCTCAAAGTAAGTCATAGTAGCCACGATTTCCGGAGTGTCATTTCCGGCAGGGTTCAGGTTTAAAGCAATTTCGTAAGTTTCTCCTTTGCCTTTTTCCTCATCTTCCTCGTTCCCGGTTTCAATGGTAAACACCGCCTTGGTGTTGCCTTCCTTGTCAAACCTGTCGCTGCCGTCTTCCATAAAAGCCTGTTTCCAGTCACCCTGTTCGTTAGTCCGGTAATAGGCTTCGATGGAGCATTCAGCCGGCAGGGGTTTGGTAAGCAGTTTGATGTAGCGGAAATGTTTTTGCACAAAAGGTTCTCCGCCGTCAAAGACCAGTCCTTCGTACCTTGCCGGTGCTTTATTCTGGTCATCTATGGTGTCGACACCGCAGGTTGACCCGTCCCGCCAGGATACGAACGGCTTGTCGTTATACATGCAGAGCGCGCCAATCTCCGTGCCGGACAGCTTGCCGTGCGAGGGAATGTATTCCAGGTTCATCGCATAAGGGTCATTCTTGTTCAACCTGCCGTAAGAATATACACCGCCCTTGTCCGATCCTGTTACCCCGAATAAAGGCAATCCTTTTAAGTTAGCGGTAGCGCCCGGGTTCACCCAGCCTCCGCCGGGGAACTGTTTGATCCTTAGAAGATTTGCCGTATCCCAGTAATACACACCGCCGTTTATGCCAGCCTGGATGATTATAAACTCTCCCTGGACCAGGCAGTTGACTCCCTTTTCGGCGATCATGCGTTTGAGAATCCATGAAGGCTGCTGCTTGTCCCATGTCCACAGCCAGCCCTCTTCCACTTTATCGCCTTTGGTTGATCCTATAACCACGGTCTGGTCCAAAGGCAGGAGGCATTTGGTACGGTTACCCGGTATTATGTCCAATGCTCGGTTGTTGAAATTTCCTTCGTAATCCACCAGTCCCAAATAACCGCCATCGCAAATCATCAGTACGCCAACGGCTATACTCATGGTGTGCCAGGAAAGATCGCCATTTAATGTGCCGAAGTTCTGAACATCCGTTGCCCAGTTGCCGGAGAGGGGAATTCGCTTGAGTGTCGTTTCCGTTGCCCAATAAAGGTAGGGCTGGTAATTCCCGGCGCCATTGTTGTTTGTGTATTCCCCGGCGCCCGTGATCTTTCCGTTCGGATCGGTATAGACAAGTTCCCAGGGATCGGTTATGGAAGCTTTGCGGTAAATTCTGCCGGTGTCACCAAAACCGTATAGTTTACCATTGCTTGCCGGTACGAAGGATAAAATAAGATCAGTGACTACGCTTCCGAAATCTTTCTTGAGCGCCTGGTTGCACTTTAAAGTGTCAGCGATGCTGCGGATATTCAGGCAGTATCCGAACCGGAACGATCCCGCCACTCCTTTATATGCATCGTCTGCCAAGCCTGCCTTGAAGCCTTGTAATTTATAGGCGTTTAATGCCATAGCTTTTATTCGTTGCTGCCTTTGTAAATGAAGCGCGTGCTCGTTGCCTGCCCGGCAAATCCCGCTTCGCCGATTTCTTCGTCCTGCCTGTCTTTGATCTGCTGCAGCATGGCGGTAGCTTCTATGATTTCCTTGTCTCCCTCACTGCTTTTGTTCGGTTCTTTTTTCAGGCAGATACCAAGCGCGATTTTCACAACGGGTTCGTCCATTTCTTCCGGCGTAACAGGTTCATCCGTCGGGTTAACCATCGGAATGGGCCTGCGCCGGTAATATAAATCGATGATCTTGCCGTCTTCCGCTGGAGTTGGTTTGATCAGGTATTCATCGCCGACTATGGTAAAGACATTGTCCCGGATGTGGTTGCCGCTCTGGTAATTTTCCACGCTGACTTTGGTGTGTTCCTGACCATCAACTTTCATAAACATCATTCCACCCGGCTTGTAATCGAACGGGAGGAAGTAGGATTCTTTGTCTTTCTCCGTCAGCTGGGAGGAATGGTGGCCAAGGAATACCCACTTGGCAAAATTGCAGGCCCGGACTATAGCCTTGTTGATCCACCTGGTTTTATCCGCCTCGCTCCACAGGCCGGTCGTTTTGGCGGCCGACATGCGGGCGTTTAAGTCCTGTAAAAATTCCTGTAGCTGCATAATGATTTATGGCAGAAGTTTGCCGGTAGCACGGTAAAGCTGTATGTAAGCCAGAAGGTTATCGCCGGGACAGTTGGTCGCATCGGGCGCTTCGCGGTGGCCAATTACGTGTTCTCTCGGTATGCCCCGCTGTTTTCTTACGGAATCGAGAATCACCTGCAGGGTCGCCAGTTGCTCTGCCGTAGGCTGCTCGTTGCCGCTGGTTGGATGGAAGTCGCCGCATACCGCAATGCCGATGGAGCGGTAATTCATTTTTTGGGTGTCCGTATGCGCGCCGATTTTATTTTCCGGCCGGCCGGCAAAGTGTACGCCATTGCCGTCCAACGCCCCCGCGATCCAGTGATGGTAGGCAATGTCACCCCACCCAATACCAATATGGTTGTTCTTTATGGTGCTGAAATGGGTTGAGTCGCGCGGCGTGGCGGAATGGTGCACAATAATATATTCCGGGTAGTTGGCTTTTTCGTACTTAGGCAAATCCTTGTCGGTTGATTTGACCGTGCGGACATAATCCCAGACCACGATAAGTTTGACTGCGAATTCCCCGGTGTTTTTTATCCAGTCCCACGGCAGCTTGTACTGGCCTGACCACGAAGACAAATTTTCCAGGACCAGTCCGAGCCTGTTTGCCGTGGTCCAGCCTTCCCGGTCTACAATTTCCTGCACGATTTCCCTCAAGTCCGGCGATTCATAAACGCTGTTTGCCGACCAGTGTTCGCCAACGAACACGCCGTTTTCGCTATGTCCGATTGTCCATTCAATCTGGGCGCCGGTTTTTGGGCGGAGAGAAGGGCGGTTGGATCCGTCCGCGGCAAAGGGCTGGGCGTCATCCTCGGCAAAGCCTTTTACCAGAAGATTCGGAAACCGGTTATTCTGGTCTGCCTGGGTGAGCAGCAGGTAAGCGCCGATTATACTGGCGTAGCGGGGAATATTTAACGAGCTGAATATGAAGCCGCCTTCGTTTATTGATGAGCCATCGTTGCCCAAAGTGATTACGTTTCCCGCGGGGTTTGACTGCCATACAGTTTTATTGGTTTCTACGCCATCCCGGTCGGTTCCGGAAAGAGTGCCTGTTGCCACGGTTTTGGTGGTATACCAGATGTCCAGTTCTGCCTGGTAGCCCTCGCCCTTGCTTTTGTCCCAGAAGGATTCAGCCTGGTTTAAAGCGGATCCGTTGTCCCTGATCTCAAAGGCCATTGCGTTGCCCGGTTTCCAGCCGTTTTGCGCCACCAGCTCCTCTATAATTAAGCCAAGAGTCGCAGTCTGCGCCCATTCGTGCACTTCCCATTTTTTTATAATATGCCAGGCAGCGCTGTTTACAGTCTTTGCCCGCTGGCTCGGTCTGGAGATTTGCGTGAAGGGTTTGGAATCAGGCTCTTTGATTCCTCTGATAATCAGCTTTACGTCGGGATCAGCCGAGTCAGTCACTGCCGGTCTGATTCTTATCCGGGCCAGCACGATTTTGGCATTGCGCGGGACGGCTATGTTCCTGAAACGGAGCCCGGCTGAATACAGCGAACCGCTTATGTTGCCGACGCTAATGACATTTCCGGCATTGCCTTTGGAATTCCAGGTTGCGTCGTCCTGTTCGCGGCCGTCATCCGGGGTTTCGGCGATCGTGGTGTGAATCTTTGAAACATAATTCATGTAAGGATTTACGCCTTGCGCAGGGCAATCAGCGGAACCGGCAGGCTCCAGTCGGCGGCTCCGGCCGGATAATCCGCCGGAAGCGCGCCGTAGGTCTGGGTCGCCGCGTACCCGAGCGGAGGCGTTCCGGCAAGGCTTGCGTCCCAACCCAAAAAGGTTGCCAGCGCGTCGCCCGAGGGAATGGCCCCGACAGCGAGCGAGGTGGTATCCTGTCCTATAAAAGCCAGCCAGTACAGCTTGCCGCTTTTTAAAGTTAAATCGATTGTCAGTTCTTTTATTCCTGTGGTGTTAACGCTCACTTCACCCGCGTCCAGTGCCAGTTTGCCCGGATATACACTGCCATTGTCCTGGTAAACGCCAAGCCGCACCCTCGGCGTAGTGCCGGTCGCGGCCGTCGTAACCCTTATGGCAATGCGGTCAAACTTTACGTTTAGGGGAATATAAAAGGGAAAAGCCCGCAGTGAATTGACCGTGGCTATGGCCTGGGTAGTCTGGGCGCCGCCGGTAAAGAACGAGCCAAAGTACCTGCCGGTTTTTTTAAAACGCAGGAAACTTAAGTCGCCCTGGTTGGGAATAAAGTCCGCCATAGGTGTCATTGTTCAACGATCAGGCTTGCTTTATCGCCACTGACTTCCGCATCTATCCAGACTTTGCTCGCATTGTCGATACGCAGCTTAACCGCTTCGTTCGGTTCCAGCAGAAACTTGCCGGCAAGCGCGTCAGCGGAAGACTGCCCGACTTTAATCGCGCCCTGATTGCTTTTTTTTGCCTTTACCACCAAATCACAGCCCTGGCCGACTTTCGTACCCGGGAGCTGAACAGGAGTTCCGGCCGCAGCAACGGTTATATCACCGACAGCAAATGATGGTCTGCTTTCTACCGCCATATCGTTTGTGCTTTGTGATTATTTTATCGACCTTTAAGCGCTACTTTTTGTTTTTAAAATTTTGGCTGTTTGTTTTTTGTTTTTGTCTGATTTTCAGAGGGAGAACCTGGCGCTTCCGGCTGATCCTGCATTTCCATTTCCCGCCTGCGGAGTTCTTCTTCTTTTGCTTTCAGTTCTTCCTCTTTTTCGGCCAGTAGTTTGGCCTTCAGGGCGCTGTCAACTTCTTTCGTAACTTCCATGTAATCCACGCCGACGTAAGGAGAGGTATCCAGGAAATTTTGTTCTTCCGGATCGCTGGTTTCGTAAATCCCGTTTTTGAACTCAACGGTTTTGCCGGGCTTAACGACCGGGATGCCGTTGATGACTTCGGTCACGCTTGGCACCCTGACGATGCTATAGTGCTGGCCAAAGCGGGTGGCATATCGCTTGCTTTTGTCCTGGTTTTTTGCGGCCGGTTTTGACGGTCTTTCGGTTTTTGAATTGGTTTTTTGTGCCATAAAAATATTGCTGTATTAGTAGCGAAGCTCGACCCGGCCCCGCTTTTTGACCCTGGCCGGGCAGGACGTTATTTCCAGGCCGCCCGGCCAGAGCCTTAAGACGAAACTTCGATCAGGAGAATTTAACCACGGCGTGGCGCTCGGGCTGCTCGAATTGCAGGCCGCACTCTGTCAGATATTCGTCTACGCGGGCATCTTCTCCCGGGTTTTGTCTGTTGGTCAGGAGCTTGGTATCCCGGTTGGTGAGGTAGCAGTAAGTCAGGGATTCCATATCCAGTCCGGCCGCGCTCTTTCCGTACAAATCGCCGGTAACCAAATCGTGCTTGATGATGTTCAGGGTGCCGTAGGGGGACAGGTACTTGATCACGGTCAGTCCGAAAGTATTTTCTCCCTGAAGCACCTGCAACTTGTCCATCGCGAATTCGTTAATTTTGCTGACTGCGTAAGGCGAGGCCATCAGATACTTTTCTGAATTGCCATGCGCGAACAACACCTGAAGGTAATTGTTGAAGTCAGCCCGTGTCGCCACGTTGCTGACAACCTGGGCAATGCGGGGAAAAATCCCGCTAGTAAAACGTTTGGGGTGGGTTAAGCCGGAGGTCAAAATTTCTTTCTTCCCGAACAAAAAGGCGCGCTCCACGTCGACCAGGTGTTCTATGGCTTTCTTCCGGGTCTGATAGTCGAAGTCACTCTCCTTGACCCAGCCCTTGGTGTTCCTGGCGGTTTCGGTCAGGCCAATCGGGGTGCGGAAAATCTGGCAGAAGTTTATCACTTCGGCTATGGCCGTGGCCTTGATGTCGCGCAAACTGGCACCTTCCTCGTTGGCATTGCCGATAATCCAAATCACGTCGTTCTGCTGGAGCAGTCCGCCGCCGGAACCACCGTCGCCAATCTGGCGCTGGAGGGTTAAGACATTTACGTTAATATTGGTAACCAGCATGACTTCGCCTATAGGGTTGTTGGTAGCCTGGGCGGTTTTGACGCAAAGCAACACGTCGCCGATGCTGAAGTAGCCGCCGTTGGTAACTTGCAGGGAAGTCGCGCCGGTCTGGTTGGCCGCCACGATGTCCTCGCGGGCGCCAAATTTGTCTTCAAACCATTTAAATTCCGGATCCGTCACTTCTTTCTTTTTCAGAGCTTTGCCCTGCTTGGAAACAGGGTCTTTGCCCGCATTGGTCAAAATGGCCAGAAGCGGGTAGCGTTCGGCATCAAGCAGTGATATTACATCGGCTACGTCGTACTTGCGCGTAACTCCCAAACTTGCCGCGTCTCTAATTCCATTTGCTGAAGGCATTGTAAAATTCCTTTATTAATTATTATCGGAGGCCGACCTTTCAGGGGTTTATACCCCCAATCCTCCAAAGGGACTTTTTGACCTGCCGGTTCCGAAGATGCTTTCGAGGCGTTTTTGTTCCGCCCCTTTCTCTTCGCCGGTTGAGGCCGGAGCACCCGCTCCTCTCTCGACTTGAGCTTTCGCCTTTTTAAGGCGAGCCTTATCTTCATCAGAAACTTTGTTGCCGTCTCCCTTGACCCTGCCGATCATGGTGTCGACTTTTACGCAGGCTTCCTTAAGCGGCATGACCGAGCCTTTTTGGGAGGCGGCGTCAATCAGCGCCAGTATCATTTCCCGGTATTCCTGGTTAGTCTTTAAAAGGGGATGGTCTTTTTGGGCTTCCCTGATTTCCGCCGTCACGGCATCTTTTACCTTGCCGCGGGTTTCGTAAGTTTTGTCGACCATCTTGCCGACCGTATTTATCATCCATTCCGCAAATCCTTTGGGCGTCATTTTGGCCAGCTCTTCATCGGTCGGAATTTCCGGTTCGTCCGTTTTGGTTTCGGCAGCTTCGGGTTTTTCCGGCTCTTCAGTTTTTCCGGCCTTGCCGGTTTTTAATTCTTCTGCCTGCTTTTCCAGCTCTTCGTAAGATTTAATAACTTCCTCGCGGCTTTTGCCGTGCCAACGGTCCTGCTTGTCGGTTTTGGAAGTTTCCTGGGTTTTGGTTTTGTCTTCTTCTTCCGGTTCTTTTCCCTCTGCCTCCTCTTCGGTTTCTTTTGTTTCCTTGTCTGCTGCATCTTTTTTTTCTTCGCTCTTCCCACCGTCATTTTCGGATTCTTCCCCGTCTTCCTCTTCTTCCAAATTTTCAATCTTTTCTTCCTCGTCCTTTTCACCGTCGTTTTTTTCCGTTGATTCTTCGGCAGCGGAATTCAGCTGGCTGCCCAGTTCTTTGGTTCTTTCGTCCATAATAAAAATATTAATTATTTGATTTAGTTTTTATCCTAATTTTTTTCTGATTTCAGACGAACGCATTATGGTGGCTTTGCAGACCTTGATGGCCGCAGTTTTTTTGTCTTCACCCTCCTGTGGTTTAAAACTTTTGTCGCCTAACAGGCGGTTCACGCAGGCTTCAATCTTTGAGTCAATTTCATTGCCGGCTTTGGTCGTTTTTTCCCACTGTTTAGTTTTGTTTTTTATACTGTATGGCATATGTATTTGTTATTAACTGTTTATCGGCCCGTTTCATCCCTGCCGTCAATGGCCGATTGGACTATAAAAAGAACATTTTTATAGGCATTCACGTTAGCCTTGTGCCGGAGATATTCGGCGGCAATCTGTTCCGTGCCTAAACCATCAAGGTCAAAATCCTGCAGTTCTTTTGTTTCCATCTCCAGCTCCTTCCGGATTTCCGCCTCCAGCCAGTGCCAGCCGGCTGTTCTGGTCATTTCCAGGACAGAGAGCCCGGTGCTGAATTTTTCTTCGTCGATACCAGGCATAATTATTGCTCCTGTTGGACGGCTTCATCGGCCGGAGGTTCTTGCGCCGGCAAATCCATTTGCGGACCGTCATTTATGCCAAGTCCTCCCATAGCGTGGGGCATTTCGCTTTTGCCAAGGTTCATCAAAGTTTCGATCAGGCTGGCAACCACCTCACCAAAGCCAGCCCCGCCGGTGTAAGCTTTATGCGCTTCCTCGAATATGGCCGAAATTTTTTGCCACCGTGCTTCTTTCTTGGCATCGCTTTCTTCTTCCCGCTGGGGTTTCAGGCCGATTTTACTGCCCTGGTCCTGTTCTGCCGGAGCCCCTGCCTTTTCCATCTGATTGTCTGATTTATTTTTCATCATAAAAATAATATTTGTTTAATTTGTTATTCGACCTTTTGTATTGTGATTTTTATTTTGTCTCCTAAATCCAGCTGCGCGGAATCCTCTTTTTTCAATTGCAGGGTATGCACGCAGCCCTGACTTTCCTGGAGCGTAACCAATAAGTCGCCGCCGCTCATGGTTTTGCTTATGACCGTAACTGTTTTGGAGGGAATTTGATTTTCACTGTTTTTTGCCATAACGTTGTTGGTTTGGTTGTTTAAAATTATTTTGACTTTTGCCGATAACGGGAAGTTTTGAAAGCAGTCTTTGGAAAAATCCCGGCGGTTTTTGGGGAACTGCTTCGGCCGGTAATTCCGGAACGGGGCCGGGAAGGGATGGGGGCGGCTGGGGGGCAGGGGCTTCAGACTTTTCAGGCGGTTGCGCATCGCTGCCGAGCAGTATTGTTTTGTAGGCGGACTTGTCCAGCTCATCCAAAATCATTTCCTGAATAAACCGCTTGCGCTTTTTCCATGCCGTCACTTCGCCAGTATCATTTACGTCCGGCTTGTCTTCGGCCACGAACTTGGTATACAACAGCATGGCCTTATTGAGCCTGGCGTCCTGGTCGGGCGGCACCACGGGTTCGACTTCCACTATCGCGTCAACCTTTACTTCCTTGTCTGCCAGTTTGAATTCCTTAAAGCTGACCTGGTCGCCGACAATACGGTAGAGCTTGTCCTGTCCCAAAAATTCCTGGTTCATGGCAATGAGAATGTTGGCGAGGAGGCTTAGCGCATTTGCCACGTTTTGCGCCAGCGAGCTTAAACGCAGGTTGCCCTGGCTTATGAGCATGGCCACCTTGCCCAAAGGTTCGGTTGCCGACTTGGGCATGCCTTGGGCATATTCGGAAATTGCCAGCGTTCTTTCTATCTCGTCCCGCAGCATTTTTTCTTCGTTGATGCCGGAGAAGTTTACGTCGGGGAGTTTTTCTACTACCACGTCATCCATCTTGCGAAGTTCCCACTTGGCACCGGGAGCGAATACGATATCATTTTTGGAAATGCCGGCATCCTTGCGAATCTTGATTACAGGGTCGAGCATCAGTATCACGTCGTCCATGCGCTGGTTGCGCAAGTCGGCTATTTCCACGATCACGGTTTCCACGGGTTCGATGTGTCCCACGGCCCAGAATTCCCAGTTCAGTTCATGGTCGGGAAGGTTTATGAAGATGCGGCCGTTGTTGACTTTCTGGTATGGGTTGCCATCGTTGCGAATCAGAACTTCGCGGTTGGCGATGGTTATGAGTTTTCCTTCTTCAAAGTCCCAGCATTCCCACAGCTCTAGCTGTTTTTCCTTTTCGTACTTTTCACCAACGACTTTAATGGTGCCGCCTTCGGTTTCCTTTGATTCGGTAGTCTGGATTTGTCCGATTTTTTTCTGGTTTAGTTCATACCGTACTTTTTTCCAGTCTTCCACCTGGGTTGGCTGAACGAATTCCAGGTTTTTATAAATAGGGTTGTCGCCTCGGGCTTTCTCATCCCGTTCGAGCTGGTCCTTAAACTTTATGATACGGTGTATCAGCCACGGGCAGTCATCCTGCAAATCCTCGGTTTCCGGAGCGGGGAGGATGTCCCAAAGGTCGCAGATAACCATAAACGGATCATCGTATCCGGCAGCCTCGTCAACCGCCCAAGTCACTTTGGCTATGCCGTTGCCGTAAGTGCTGGTAGACCTTAACCACCTCGGCATTTTCTTTTCCAGCCTCATGGCATCAAAATCATAGTTGACCAGGTCGTCCCATGACTGGATGGCTTTGGATTCCACGTCTTTCCTGTCCCGGGGAAGTACCCTCGTCTTGCGTTTGGCCACGGCGATTCTCGATACAACCGTTTCTACAATTTGAAAAGCTATAGGCGGCATCAGTCTGGTCTGGTATGCGTAGTTGGTTTTTTCCTGGTAAGCCCGGTAGAGCTTGTACATCCGAAGCCATTTGGCGCGGTAGGGCCTTAAGAATTCCTCCGCGCGGTTAAACCGCTTCTTCCATTTTTCAATGAGTGCCTGTTCATCGGCAGACGGCGAATACCTGCCGGGGTTTTCCGGTTTTTCAGTCTTAATTTTTTGTTCTTTTGCAGGATTTTCTTCCGCCATAAAATAAACAGGTAAACAAAAACAGGGCTACAATTTCAGCCCCAGCCAATTAAAAAATTGGTTGAGAACAGAAATTGTAGCCCCGTACTTTTAGTTCTAAAAATAGAACGCCGTCAGGCTGGTCACTTTCAACTTAGTTGTATTATAGCCGGCCGTTTTATTGCTGGCAAGCAAAATTACAGACTTTTGACAAAATGGTTTTAGCTAATAGGAATAATTTTTTTATCGGATGTGGATTTAAGAAATAGAAACTTCCAACTTTGCTCCCAGTGCTTCAGTCAGCCTGTACAGAAATTGCAGGGAAGGGCTGAAGTCGCCGCGTTCCAGGCGGGAGATGACCGGTTGTTTGGTGTTGGCTTTTTTAGCCAGCTCTTTTTGGGTTAGTCCTTCCTTAAGGCGTTTTTCTATGATCATTTCGACCACGGCAAATTCCGGTCCCAAGTCTTTGTAGGCTTTTTTGATCTCCTTATCCTTTAAGAGTTGTTTTTTAAAGTTTTTATAGCTGCTCATATATACTCCAGTCTTGTTAATGTCTGCTAAATACAATATACTCTATAGGTTATATTCTGTCAAGGCGTTAAATTCTTATATTTATTGCCGGCTTTAAGCAGTTCTTTTGCCGGCGTTTTTTGGGATTTTTTGACAAACCCGGACAACAGGCGGATTTGGTCTTTATGGAAACAATAAAATATTCTTACTTCCTGCTGGCCCCTGATCCTCAATTCAAAAATATTGCCCGTTACTTTTTTGCTGTGGGGCATGGCGAGCTTGTTGCCGAACTTTTCCAATAAATCGATTGTTCTTAAAGTCTTGGCGATCGTTTGTTTTTCCAGGGAATATATAAATTTTTCCACCTCCGAGTCTATATGAATACGCATAATAAAAATTAAAGAAAAGGTAAAATTTTGGTAAAATCGTAACGGGGTGTATAATGACAGTAGTGGGGAGGCCTCTTAGTTGGAAGAGGCCTCTTCTTTTTGCTGCTTAGTTTTGGCTATTTGAAGTAGCAGTCAAAGCTGACTTCGTCCAGATCCACGTGCTTGGCGTGGTACCCTGTATCGTTGGTGTAGTCGGTAAGCTTCAGCATGTCGAACTGGCTCCAGTCCACGGTGTTCAGCCATGCGGTACCGAATACCGAATACTGGTTGACCGAGCCGATCATAACGTAGTTGCTGCTATTGTACCACCTGTAGTAGTGCGCGCCATTATTAGTCTGCTGGGAATCAGGAGACGGGATGTAGACCTTGGCGGGAATATTTCCCGGATCGTTAGTGGAGGAGTACTGGCATGCAAGGTAGTGCGGATCCGTCTTAAACCATGATTCCTCATTGCCCAGACCGCTGTTGGTATTCCAGGTGTAGTAGTCGTTGGTGCAGTGCCTATAGGACGGGGAAATTGATCCCCACCATCCGCTCAGTCCGGCAGTTCCCGGACAGAAGTTGTAAATAGAGGCCTGTGTAACGCCTACGCCCGAGGTTGTGAATGCCACCGCAGCAATGAGCGAAGCCAGAACGAATTTAAATTTGTTCATGTCATTTGCTCCTGCTGAAGTGGATTACGTCCCCGCTGACCGTGTCAACCAGCACCTGCACTTCGTTGTCGCCATAAGTGATGCCAAGCCTTGGTCCGCTAAGCGGCAGAAAACCGGCTTTGGCCATAACCGTGCCTGCGTTTGAACCCAGCGCTTTTGCCACGACTTTATCAGCCTGCGTTTTAGCCTGGGCTTCGGTCAGGGCTGCTGCTCCGGCAGGCACGGCGCCCTCTTTGAAGTAGGGGTATGCGCTGTCGAATTTTGCCGCGAGGCTGCTGGTTACGCCGACTTGCTTGCCCATAAGCTCGCCTTTGTAGAAGTTATACTGGAATCCTTTTTCATCAGTATACGCTCCCATCAAAGGGTTATAGGCAACCTCGCCAGCCGTACCGAATACGTTGCGGATTTCCGCAATCTGGGATGCCTGCAAGCTGGTGGAAGGCGTGTCGTTTTGCGCGGACGCGATTTGCGTATCTACGTCCTGTTCAGACTTCGCCAGTTCGCCGCTTTTCGCAGGAGGCACAATGATAGTGTATCCCTTATAGTTGACAACCTGGAAGTTGCCAGTGCCGTACTCCTTTTCGTAATCGGCTTTGGCGGAGGAGACTTCGGTATCAAACCCCGGAGGGAATATTCCGATCAAATCCACCGTGCGTTCGCCGACCGGAACAACGGGCTTCATTGCCTGCTTTAGCCGGGTTTCATCAGCCTTTTTAAGCTGGAGGGCTTTAACCGTTCCGACTCCGGCCAGGGCCAGCGTCAGAGCTCCAACGAACAATGCTGTTTTGTAATATCTTTTCATAATCTGATGTAATCCTTTATTTTGGTTAATTTCATTTCTTGTCGACCCCCTGTTGTTATTGATTTCGCCAACCCGTTGTCAATAACGGGCAAGAAATTTTAGAATAATTTGCGAAGGAGCTTTGGCGGTTGGAAAAAGTTCCTTCTATCGCATGACCGTCTGGTTAAATCACCAGTTTTATCTCATCAAATTCTACTATCAGGCCGGTTGTCGGGTTGCAGGGGTTTAGGTTTCCCCAGCCATCGGTCAGTGTTACTCCCTCAATTCTGTACAAACCCGTAATTACCGGATCCCAGGCTTCATAGTAGGGGCTTTGATCCACGGTCATGCTCAGGTTGCTTCCGTAATTGTAGGTAACACTGTAATCAGCTCCGCTCATATTACCGGCGGAACTATCTATCCAGGCATATACTGACCCGTTGTTCGGTAGTACTTGGGCTGCGTTCCAGTGTCCCGCTTCGGTTGCGCTGCAATTGGCCGTGTTATACGACCATTGCAGATACCACAGGCTGGAACCGCACGGCCCTCTGCCACTTACGCAATAGCCGTCATTATTTATGGTATGCCATTCCGAGCCTATCTGCACCCAGTACGAGCCGCCGTTGGCCATGTAGTAGTTTGTCGCGAAAACCGGTTTAGCCACTAATCCCAAAACCGCCGTAATGACCAATATACCAGCTTGTTTAAAGAGTTTGTTCATTTTAGTTTTGGGAATACAGGCTGCGGGTGTCGTTGAAGCTCATGACTTCACCGGCCGGCGATAGTACCACCTGGACGAACGGCGCCATTTCTTCGCCCGCGGGAACGCTCCTGGCTTCCCAGCGGAATGCGTAGCTCATATTGCCAGGCTTGGACATTTCCCTGTAGGAGAAGTCCGACTTAACCTGGTCGAAACCATCGACCTTGCCGGCAAGAAAATTTTGAGCTTTGCCGCGAAGCTGATCTGTCGTCAGCCTGGGGGATGCCGCAAACCGGATTTTGCTGTCCGGACCCGGACCCATTTGAACAACTTTATCGGTAGCGGGATTTACGAGGTACACAAATCCTTTTGCGTCTCGGTATTGTTCAATGCGTAATGAATTGCCGACTGTGTAGGGGTTGGCAGCACTGCTGTCAAATTCCACTGCCAGATTTGAGTCTCCTGTGAGCACCCGGATATTAGAGACCACGGCTGCCACTGCTGCCGGATCGCGCTGCTGGAGCTTCCTGACTTCGGCTGCAAGCTGTGCATGCAGGCTATCAACTTTTTGTTTTGATTCTCCGCAGAACTCCTTCCGTCCGAACTTGTCGGTCGTGGTACAGCCGTACGCCAGCTCATACTGGGCAACTTTGTCCAGGCCAGCCTTTAAGGCTTCCACCTTTTCATTGGTGAGCGGACCGGCTACGGTTTGCACTGAGGCTGAAACAGGACTGGCTTTGCCAGCCTGAAACCCTCCGGTTATACCGATTGCGAGGCCTGCTGCTACTGCCAGTATTCCCGCGCCGATCACGTAATTTTTTTTAGCCATATTCCTTTTAGTTTCTTTTTAATTTCGATTCTCCGCCCTGTCGACCCCTCCGTGCGCCACAAGCTCCAACCGGCTTGGGGCAGAAGCGGGACTGACTAATTTGTTAATTCTTGAGATACTGGCTGATGTTGTTTAAATGCTCTTCGTAAGTTTTGGCGCAATGGATTTGCCGGTTGCTGTCGTGGAGGTAGTACAGGCATTCGGTTTCCGCAGGATGGAGGACTGCGTTGATGGCATCCAATCCGGGATTATCTATCGGATGCGGAGGGAGGCCTTTGTAAAGGTAGGTATTATAAAGCGAGCCGAGTTCCTTGTCGGCCGGGGTTATGGGTTTCCACCAGTCTTTTATACCAACATAAGCTGCTGTCATCTGCATCCGTTCGGGGTTGTAGCAGCTGCCCACCTGGCGCTGGTCGCTGTTCGGATCCTCGCAAGGATCATTATCATAAGCCAGTTTGGAATCCCTGGCGTATTGCACCGTCGCATCTACTTCCAGTTTCATATCCTTAAGCAGGCGATTCCAGAGGATGCCTGCTATAACTGGCATGTCGTCTTTCCCGCCGGCTTCGCGCTGGACAATGGAGGCCAGTTTAAGGGCCGTGGTCCATTTGATATTTTGATTTGCCGCTTCTTTCGCATAGGGAACGAATTTTTCGTCAAATCTCCGGCGCATCCGTTCGGCTATCTGCTGGGGACTTTCATCTACGGGGATGAGGTAAGTGTCGGGGAAGTAAACTCCTTCCACGTAATCAAACTTCATTGCGGTCAGGGTGTTGACCCAAATATCTTTAACTTTGGGTTCCCATTTGAAGGTTGATGCCAAAAGATCCGCTATCTGTTCTTTTCTCCACCCCTCCGGAATAACAACCCATTTCATGTTTTGTTTGTACGCCAAGACCTGTGCGATTTTCCAAGGAGAGTCGCTTTTGGAAATTTGGTATCCTCCCGGCTGAATAGTAAGGTCGTCGAATCCTTCCAAATCCCATATCACCTTGAGTGCCCATTCGTGTTTTATAAATCCTTTATCACGCAGGATTTTGATTGCCCCCTGCCGGGAGGTTTTAAGCGGCACAATAAAGGTTTCCGTTCCGGTTTGTTTCTGGGGTGCGGCAAAAGCGAACCAGTAGCCGATTCCTAAAAGGATAATTACGACGGCAGTTATTCCTCCTCCTATAAAAAGTTTCCGCTTTGGGATGTTGTCCATCATATGTTTGATCTTAAAAATTAAAGACCTTTATCGAATCCTCGAAAAGGCCTGAATTTAAACGAACAGTAAATGCCGGCTGGTGCGTACTTAAACACAATCAAATTTGTTTGATTCTGGAGCTTCATGGCTGTATTTTTTAAATAAATTTATTACGCGATATATCTGCTATTCAGTCAAAATTCAGCGTAATTAAGGATTAAATCAGCTTCCCTCTAAAGCATTGACTAATAATCGAAAGAAGTCAAATTTTTTCTGGTCTTGGATTTGACCTGTTCCCACCGGTAAATACGGCCGTTTTGTATAAATATAACCACCCGCCCGAAGCCGTCTATTTTTACTTCGTCTATGGCTTTGGCGATATCCACAAGCGTAAGAGTCTCGTTCTCCTGATTTAACTTTTTTCTTACTTCTTTTTTGACTGGTTTTAACTTTTTGCCGTGGAGTTTTGCCCTGTTGTTAGCGGTTGGGTTCATATTTGTTTCGCTTTTTTAATGCAATATGCCAATAGATGAGTGCGTGCCAGAGGTGGTCTGCGCCGGTAGTGGATTCCCATTCGCGCTTTTCCTGCCCAAGCTTGTCGGTTATGGTTCTCGAGTACATTGTCTGGGCGTGGTCCATCAGCATCCGGAAGGCCGGGGAATCTTTTGGCATGGCAAACCTTATTTCCCCGCGCCGCAGCGATGAAATAGTGTCGTCAATAATTCTGTTGCGGGAGGTCAGGACTTTGACTTCGTCTTCGAATTCTTTTTCCTCGCCTTCTTTGTCGTCGTTCCATCTGACCACTTCCAGCATCTTCGGATCTTCTTTGTAAAAATTCACGTAAACCCGGTAAGGGAATTTTTTGGCCAGCAGCAACGCTTCCTCGGTCCACGGCATGGCGTCGACCACGCAGGTGCGGATGTCGTAAAATTGGATGAGTTCTGCCATCTGCTGCCAGCGCGTCCGGTTGGGACGGTCTTTAAGTTTTCCGATCCAGAATATTCCTTTTTTGTTGCCTATGACAATATGGTTTTCATTGCCGGTATCCGCTCCCATGACATTGCCTCCTTCGGATGCCGCATTTATTTCCGTAAGATTTTTTAGGAAAAGGCTGGCCGGGATTCGCAGATCGGCCGGGAGGTAGGGCAGTCCCAGGACGAAGTTGTAAAAATACTGGGTATCTTCGGCCAGTGATTCTTCCTTGAGCAGGTCGGCGGCGGTTCTCCAGGGGCACATCATCTGGTTTATCCAGTAGCCGCTTGCGGCTTCGCCGGGAAACTTTGCCTCCCATCTGCCGAGGTCGCAAACCTGTCTTGATGTAATTTCCCTGCGGCATTTTTGGCAGACGTAAATTTTGCGCTCCCGGTCTACATTTTTCTCCCACTCCATGTGCTGACGGTAGCTGCAACGGGGACAGTTAAAGCGCCAGTATTTCTGGTCGGACTGGGCAAAAAGCTTGTCCACGCCTACGTCGGGAACGGTCGGAGTGGAAAAGTAATGCTGGCTCCGGATTTTGGAAAAGCCGATGCGGCTCATGTAATCCCGAATAACTTCCGGCTTGGATTTGTCCAGTTCGTCGTGGATGTTGCGGTCCGAGGTTAGCATTATGGCTTCTTTTTCTGTGTATGTGCCTTTGAAAAACAAAAATGCTTTGCCGATTTGTTTTTGCTCTACCGAATCGACGTCTTTTGAACTTACGCCGTCGCGGATGCAGGGGTTTACTTTGAGGATGCGGTTGACTTTGCTTTTCACAAATTCGGCCACGTCATCCACTGTCGGCAGAGTATAAATCTGGTTGATTCCCCAAAAGCGCGCGGCGTGGAAAGTCTTCAGGACTTCCATTGTGCTGGCACCGATTTGTGAACCTTTGCGGATGACCAGTACAGGGCTTTGGTCATCATAAATTTCCCACAGGAAACGGTGGTCGCCGAATTCTATTAGTTCGCCACCCTCATTTTTTATCTTGTTTTTTGCGATCCAGTAGGTTACCAGTTTCTTTTCCAGGTCGTCTGCGTTGTTCATAAAACTCCTTGAATTCCCGGCTTATGCTTTCAAACTCGGCCATCTCCCCGTTAGTTGGCGGCTGCTGTTCGTTTTCGTTGATGTTTAACTCGTGCTTGCCCAGGGATTCTCCCATCTCGGTACGGAACATTTCCCATAGTTTTTTTGCCTCATCCACCGTCGCAATCTCGCCTTTTTTAATCTGTCTTTTTATTCCTTGAAATTTCTCCCACATCAGTTCACCAATAATTCCAAGTTTTTTCTGTGTAATTTCTTTTGACCGTTTTCTGATACCTACTAAATCTTCCGTTAATTTCAAGTCTTTTCTTTCTACCCAGCAATATTTTTTTGACCAGTAGGCTAAAGTTCTACGCACGGGTACACTCCCAAGACGGCCTCTTAAAGCAGCAATTTCTGGTGCAATTTCAGTGAAGCCCTGGTGCAATCCTTCCCACAGCCGGTGGAGCTTGTCCAGGCTGCCTGCATCGCAATATAAAAGCCATGCAGTATACTGCTGTTCAGTTTCTCCGGGCATCTTTGAGGTTGTGAGGACTTGTTTGGGCATTTTTAGGTTTTCGGTTTAACTTTTTCCCAGCGCTTGCGGATAACGTCGCACCAGCGCGGGTCCAGTTCCAGCAGGTAGCAGGTGCGTTCCAGCTTGTTTGCGGCAAACAGCGTACTGCCGGAACCGCCAAAAAAGTCGACCACTGTCTGGCCTACCCGGCTGGAGTTTTTAATCGCCCGCATAATCAACCATTCCGGCTTTTCGGTGGGGTGAGCCATTTTAGTGATGGCCTTTCGGGGCATGTCCCAGACGTCGCTTTCGTTGTTGTCGCCGTAGTAAAAATGGCGTTCGCCTTTTTTCCAGCCATACATAATCGGCTGGGCTTTGGTTTTGCCCTTGCTCCGCCTGGCTTTCATTACCTGCTCGTACTGCTTTTTGTAATCACCCCAGCCAATCGCGAAGGAAGGCTTTACCCAAACGATCGTGGAGGAAAATTCAAAGCCGGCATTCAGCATTTCGTAATACCAAAGCGGATAGCTGGTGTAGCCGGTGCAGACGTAAATCACGCCGCCTGATTTTAGGATTTCGTTGTAGTTGGCAAAGATCTTTTCGCTGAACGCTTCAAAATCTTCCTGGCTTTGCTGGTCGCCTAATATTTTGCCCTGCTCTGTCGGAAACTTTCCTTTCTTTTCGTGACTTACGTGCGCCACGTTATACGGGGGATCGGTAAAGACCATATCGGCCCTGGCCGCACCCAGCAGTTTTTTAATGTCTTCGATCTTGGTCGCGTCTCCGCACATAAGGCGGTGGCGGCCGAGCTGGTAGACTTCGCCGTATTTTGATTCCGGTTTTTTTATATCCTCATATTCTTCTTCGGGAGTCTTTTCTTCCTCTTCATCCGGCTCATTTAGAATCTGGCTGTCCAGCAAATTACTGATTTCGACTTCCCCGAAACCGGTATAGCTTGTGTCGTATCCGCTGTGATTCAAGTTCCACATAAGTTCTGCCAGTTTTTCGTCATTCCATTCACGGTTTTGGGCAAGTTTGTTAAGGGCAACGCTTAATGTTTCTTCATCCTCCAAACTTAAATCCACAAAGTCCGTATTTTTTTCCGGAATCGTTTCCCAGCCAAGTTCCTTTAAGACCATTACCGTCAGGTTGCCTGCTACTATCATGCCGTACCGGTTTTTGCGGGTATTGATGGTAATGAGTCCCCGCAGGCCAAACCGTTCTATGCTGCGCTTCAGCTCGTCCATGTTCTCCCGGGTAATTTCCCGCGGGTTATATTTGGGATGCTTAAGGATTGAAATTTTTATCCCTTTTGTACTTTTGTCCATAAATTTATTTTCTGGTTTTAATTTTGTCGTCCTTTGCCTGGTCAATAAGTTTTTCTATGGTGCCTATCACTTTCAGCAGGCGCTTTATTTCTGTCTGTTCCTGTTCTATAACATCCTTTTTTGACGCTTCGGTGTAATCTCCATACAACCCTTTCTTTTTGAATCCTGGGATGGGGTCATCGTCTTCCAAATCATCAAGGTTTTTGATCTTAACCTCGGCACGGACCAAATCTTCATAGGCCACATTATATAAATCTTCCAAAGTTTCAAGTCTTGTTTTGATCATATTGTTTGAATTTCAAATCTTTCATTTTGTTCGTCCCAATACCAATATTCTTTTATGGTCCCAACCGGTTTGGGGAAGGCCAGCATCCGCTCTTTGTCAGCCCTCGATCTTTGGGTGAACGGCTTGCCGCTGACCTGGATAAACCTTATGTGCTTCTGGTTGACCGCGATAAAATCCCAGCAGTAAAAAAAGTCCTGGGGCTGGAATTTTGCCCTCCTCGTCTTTTCAACCCAGTAGTGTTGGGCGATAAGCCGGTCGTATGCTTTCTTTTCAATTTCATTGCCTGCCTTGTATGTGTTCATAATTTCAGGGGAGCAGTCCGGAAGATATAACCCTCCGGACTGCCTTTACTTGTTAATCAATTTCGCTGCGGCGGGTATGTCCCGCCAGTTCCGGCACCAGGAGTTTGATGTTAACTCTGGCGTTGACCCGGCGGCCGACAGTGTTCATGATAGTCCGGAGCGCCTGGATGCCGCGGCCTTCTTTTCCGATTACGATGCCCGCATCTCCGTCTCCGACTTTCACGGAAAGCAAAACACCCATCTCGTCCACGTTTCTGTCCACCTGGACCGCTTCGGGCTGTTTGACCATCGCCTTGAGGATTTCTTCCAGCAATTCTTTATCTTGTAGCATAATTTTCTGATTTTATTTTCTTTCGTTTCCGCCTGTCGACCGCAGACGGCGGCCAGGATGCCGTGTCGCCACGAGCATCCCAGCCTTTCGGTTATTTACGTAGCTTAACCGCTGATTTAAATGCTTCCCCGGCTTTGAACTTTGGCGTGTTCAGTTCCGGTATGGTTATCTTCTGTTCGGGGAAGCGGGGGTTTACGCCGGTACGGGCTTCGCGGTGGGACACGCTGAATCTGCCGAATCCTGACAGATTGACCATTTTGCCTTCGTGCAAATGGACGTAAATCATTTTGATAAAAGTATTTACAATATGTTCGGTCTGGCTGGCTGTCAGCTGGATTACGGCTGCCAGTTCCTCGATAAATTCTGCTTTGTTAATCTGGTTTGAGCGTTTCATATTATTTGGCTTTAATTAGTCCGGTTAATTGATAATGGGTTATTGCCTAAAAGTTTTTGTTTGATGGCGTTTAATTTTTTTAAACCTGCAAAATTTTTTGAAATTTTCGCTTCGGATTTAATATCCGGATTACTAGTACCCTGATTAGTTTCGTTTGCGAAACGGCCCTGTTTTGTTTTCCGAACGGGACCGTTCTGATTTCTGAACAGTAGGTCGGCCTTATCCACGAGATGTACATACTTCCGTCCGCTGGCTATCTGGTGGGTTTTTATAAAGCCCCATTTTTCCAGCCGTTTGAAAACCGGCGTCAGTGTGGATTTGCTTTTTCCTTTTAGCAAAGGCATATCCTGCAATAGCCAGTCATAATTTACCCAGGTATATTTTTCGCCGCACCACATGATCCGGCAATTTTCCACTTCCTGGCTCGGGCTTGAACAGAGCCAATACACGTAATCCATGACCGCCCCGTCCGCCAGCCTGGCATCCGGCGCCAGTTCAATGAGTTTTTCCTGGTTGATGTTGATATAAAATTTCATAGAACTGACTTAGCCCCCGATCCCTGTCTGCCTAAAGGAAGGCATGCAGGGTCGGGAGCGAAGTATTAAGGGTTGGTTTGGTTTTCAGGCGTGCATCGGCTGTTTGGCTGCGGCTGTTCGCGCGGTGATGCGGCTGCGGTTTGTAATGGCCGGACTCTGGGGCTGTTTTTCTTCCATGCCCTCCAGCCATTCCCTGATCTGTACCCCGATCTCTTCAGAAGGCACTACGAGATTCTTGCCGTCCGGCGTGTCGAAAATAGACGTCCTGTCCTTGCTCGGGGTCGCTACGTGGGTTGCCTGGTCTAAGTCCAGGACGACCGTAAACTCGTAGTCGATGCCGTCGCGCTGCACCAGATCCATGCCGACTTTCTTGACCGTAACCTTGCCGTTGCCGTCCGTATCCATTGCCATGCCCGTCTTGGTCCTGATGGTTGCGATAATATGCATGTTGCTTTGGAGCATGGTTTCTATCAGTTTGTTATGGATTGGGGTGATTTCGCGCCAGGCTGTAAAGGAATTCTTTTTTATTTTTTCCAGGATGTCTTTTTTCTCCAGCAGCCCTCCGCTGCCAGCCCAGGCGTGGGAGAGGGAATCGACTATCAGCACTTCGTAGCCGGCCGCTTCCGCCGCTTTAATTCCGGCGATGTACTTTGCCGGATCAAACGGCGCGTGCATCACGACTACGTCGAATGGCGGGATTCCCGGCTTGCCGGCTTCCATCTCTGCGGAGCTGTTCTCCGTATCGATGACCGCGATCCTGCCCGTTTTTGCCAGGCCTTCCGCTACCCTCAAGGCTGAATGCGTTTTGCCGGACCCGCTTGGTCCGCACAGGGCGATTCTGGCCTTCGCCCGTTTGCGCTCAGCTTTGATAAACTCAATTGCGTTGGTTGTCATACTCGTTCGGTTAATCGAATTAATTGAGCAAACATTGGAACTCTTTTTCGAAACGGCCATGTTGTTTGCTGTAAATGAGATAGAGAAAATATTTGTATTTTCCTACCGTTATGGCCGCTGTGTCAGAGGGGAGGAGTTTTGCGAATATCTCCTCGCTTTCAGGACTGTAGCTTGTGACCACCCGACCTTTATAGCGCAGGTTGTGGTTGATAATCTCCTGAAGAAGCATACTTACTTCGCTCAGGCCCGCTTGCGTGGTCATTTGCCAGTCCTTTCCTTGACAGTTCCCGGAGGGTGTGCAAGAATATGATTGCTTTGATTCTTAACTCCCTCCGGGGAGTTATTTTTTTATTTCGGATATACATAGGTTTGTCTCGTTAATGTCTTCATGGCTTTGTCCGGTTTAATTGATTTGGGCAGTCCGGCGCCCTCGACCTTTTTGGGGTTCTTGTCCCCATCCCAGCCTTCAATTTTTTAAAGGCTGGATGGAGCTGGAACTTTTTATATTTTCTGGTTGAACACCGCTTGTACCCATTCTCTGATTAATTCCCGGTCTCCTTTGCCGCCTATGTGCCAGCGGGTTTCGTAGGCGACTTCGTCTTTGCTCTTGTAGTTGTAAATTGTTACCACCGTGGCCTTGTCGAGTTTATAACTCCATTCGGCGTCGACCTTGTTGTCGCCGCTGCCTATTTTGTGCGGCTTGCCGAGCTTGCCGGTCAGGTCGATGTAACGGATGGTTATTAATCCGATGTAGCTGGTGTCCAGGCGGTCCTTTTCGCTTGCCTTGTGGGCCGTAAGAAGTTTGAGTAATTTCATGGTCGTTAGTTCTTAAAAATCAAATCTATGTCTGAAGCCTTGGCAATTCCTAAAAGAAGTTTTACCCTGGTCTGCGCCGATTCGGGCCGGTATATTGCTTCGGTTCCGATTTGTTCCATCTCGTCTTTGAACCACCGGAGTAATCTTTTCGGATTCTTTTTGGCGTCATCGCGCTTAATAATTACCCGGATGTTAAGTAATAAATAATTTTTGGCTATCCTGGCCTTCTGACTCTTTTTCATATGGTTTTATGTTCGGTTAATTGTCTGATGGTTTCGTCAATCAGCGCGTTGTAAATCATGTCATGGGCACTGTTGATTTCCTTGTCGATCTTGGCCTGGGGGTTGGCCGGCGTGGCTTCCACGTCCAGGGTGGTGAGCCTGCCCATCAGCTCTCCGGCCTGGTTTGCGATCTCATCCAGGGTTTCTCCTATAACCCTTTCATCCACAGTGTGGTAGAGAACAGACTTTTTGCTGTACCGATCCTCCTGACCCAGGTACCGGGCTTTTTGTTTTAGCAGAGTTTTTATTTCTTTTTTGAGTTTGGCGTTCATAGGCCTCGTACTCCTTTCCTGATTAATTAATTTTGTCCTCCGCGCCGGCAACCTGCCCGGGAGACCCTGGCAGATATGGCGGCTCAAGAGTGCCCGCCGGCACGGAAGGTAAAATTTTGGGCATACGAAAACCCCGCTTGTCGTAAAAGACAAGCGGGGTTGAAGTCCCGAAAATTTACTTGGTGGGACGGCCGGGGGTCGAACCCGGGACAAACGGCTTAAAAGGCCGCTGCTCTACCAGCTGAGCTACCGTCCCACGGATTTATTAAGTTTTTTTAAGGCGAGATGTAGCGAGTAGGGATCGAACCCACGACAAACGGCTTAAAAGGCCGCTGCTCTACCAACTGAGCTACGAACCCATAAAATTTTACGGATGAAATCTATGATATTTTACAATAAATAACAAAAAAACACAAGAGCCGCTTTGACAAAAGGCAAAAAAAAGGCAAAACTAAAAGCAAAGCATTCTATTAACCTAAAAGCTATGGCAATTAAAATCAAACCCGCGTATCTATGGACAGCTGCGGCAGCAATCGCACTGTTGGCTGTCTGGGCAGCGGCAAATTCAAATTTCAGCCGGCGCTTCAACAAGCCTGCCAGTCCTGAGCCGTCCCGGAACGCCAACCCGCCGGCTGCCGCGGAAAAACCCCAAATTAATGTCTGGGAAGGGCTTTTGGAAAAATCAGACAATCCTGACAAGGGAAATTTACTGCTCAAAACATCCGCACAAGTCATTTACATCCAAACCAGCCGCGACTTCAACCGGCTTTTGGGCAAGCAGGTAAGGGTTACCTACCAAGGCTCCCTGCAAAATTTTATGCTGGGCGATATTACTTTGGCTGAACAGGAATAATTATGGAGCTGCTGTATTTTAAAAATTTTCCCGATTTCGAACTCCTGGACACCGGGGACGGTTTTCGTTTGGAGCGCTGGGGCGACATTATTCTCTCACGGCCGGACCCGCAAATCATCTGGCCAAAAACCCTGCCGGCCGCGGACTGGCACCGCGCCCACGCCGTATTTGTCGCGGGGCATGGCGGGGAAAAAGGCAAGTGGAAAATCAACAAGCCTGTGCCTGATCGCTGGACCATAGCTTTCAACCGCATCAAGTTTTATTTACACCTATCCCCCTTTAAACACACGGGGCTTTTTGCGGAACAGGCGGCGAACTGGGAATGGATGTTAAAAGAAATTTCCAATTCCAAATTTCCAATTCCAAATATAACCTCTGGCACTGCGAACCCGCATCAATCCCAACAGCTGAAAATCTTAAATCTTTTTGCCTATACGGGCGGGGCCACCGTCGTTTTGGCCAAGGCCGGGGCCCAGGTCACCCACGTAGACGCGTCCAAGCCCAGCCTTAATTGGGCTTCGGAAAACTGCAAGCTTAACCAGCTTCCCCAAACCGCAGTCCGCTGGATCCTGGATGATGCGGCCAAGTTCGCCAAGCGCGAAGCCAAGCGCGGCGCGCGCTATGACGGCATTATTATGGATCCGCCGGCATTTGGCCGGTCTCCTTCCGGCAAAGTCTGGAAATTCAACGAGCATTTGCCCGAACTCTTAAACGACTGCGTAAAACTGCTGTCCCCAGATGCCAGATTTTTGCTGGTCAACGGATATGCCACCAATTCCTCGGCTCTGGCTCTGCAAAATTTACTGGAAGACGCGACAAAAAATCTTCAAGGCAAAATTACGTTCGGCGAGCTTTGCTTAAAACAAAATTCCGGCAGAATGATTTCCACCGGAATTTTTGCCCGCTGGTCGCGGGCGTAAATCTGCTGCTTATTTTTTCGGCTCCAAATATCCCGCTACTTTGGCGTACAAGTCGTCCAGAGTCATGCTGCCTTTAATCAAATATTCTTTTATGCCCTGGGACAAGAGCATCTGCTTTAGCTCTGGCTTGTCCAGGTTGGTCAATACCAGCACCGGGACGTTTTTTAGGCGTTCCTCGCCGTGCAAATAATCAAGTACGCCGGAAGAACCGTCTTCTTTGGTCAAGAGCAGGTCCAAAATAACGATTTCCGGCGTCAAGCTGGCAAGGATTTTTTTGGCCTCATCCGGCGTGCTGGCCGTGTAAACTTCGGTTTCCCAGGTGGCAAAACGCTTTTTTAAAGTATTCAGGATCAGCATGTCGTCATCCACCATCAAGATTGTGTGTCTCATAAAATTATATTTCGCTAGGGTCAGCCACAGAGCGACCCAAAATAATTAAATATGCCAGCGGCGCCAAAAGCCAAATAAAGGCCGAGGTGCCGGACAAAAACAAAAAACTGACAAGCGGGGAAAACTCTTTTCCGGAAACCGCCAAATAGCCCAAAATCGTGCTGATCAGCAGGCCGACTTGCAGCACGGCGAAGATCAAGGTAAAAACAATGGAACCGAAATGCCTGCCGTCTGCGGATGTCCGGAAAGCATAGCGGCTCAGCAGCACAAACAAAATAATGAAAATAATCAAGAAACTCACCAGCTGCTGTATGCTGGACAAACTGCTTGGAAGTTTTTGGTTTATGGCATTGGTTAGCCATGGAGCCTGCAATACCAGCAGCTTCGCTATGTACAAGCTCATCAGCAGGCTGATTATTCTCCCCCGCCCGGCGGCAAAAGCATAAAAAATACTGGCCACCGCCCAAAAAAGCATGATAAACAAGTCCCAGGACGGAGTATGCCAGTTAAAATTTTGAATGAGTTGGCTGAATTCGCTTGCGGAAGCCATGAAAATATTTTTTATTTTTGTAAATTAATTATAGCATATTCGGGAACATAAATAAAGGCGGCTCCGCGGCTTAAGCCGCGGAGTGCCGGGGTTTAAAAACTAACGGAAACCGTCTTTGATGCTGTCCCAGAAACCCTGATCCACCTCCACGACCTCTCCCCGCTCATTGGCAATGGACACAAGGAGTTCCTTTTCTTTTTTGGAAAGTTTTTTTGGAATAACCACGCGCACCGTAATTAAAAGGCTGCCGCGGCGGCTTTTTTCGTTCAAATACGGCACCCCTTTGTCTTTAACCTTAAAGACCGTGCCGCTCTGGGTGCCGGCGGGGACTTTCAGCTCAATTACGCCATCCAAAGTTTTTACCAGAATTTTGGCTCCCAATGCAGCCTGGGTAAAACTCACCGGCAAGTCTTTCATTAAAGTAAAGCCGTCGCGGGTAAAGTCCTTTGACGGGCCCACTTTTACAACCAAAAATAAATCGCCCGGGCTGGAACCCCGGTAACCGGCCTCCCCCTCTCCGGCAATACGGATGCGCTGGCCATTATCAATACCCGCCGGAATCTTTACGGCAATGGTTTTTTCCTGCCGCAGCACACCGCTGCCTCCGCAGGTTTTGCAGGGATTTTCCGGGAGCTTGCCCATGCCCCGGCAGCGGTCACAGGCGATGGAGGAAGCCATGGTGCCGAAAATCGTTCTGGTAGTAGTGCGAATTTGCCCTTGTCCGTGGCATTTAGGGCAAGTTACAATCTTGCTTTCCGGCTGCGCGCCGCTGCCCGCACAAGTTTTGCACGCGTCATTTTTTTCCAAGACCGCTTCTTTTTCCACGCCAAAAACCGCTTCTTCAAAGCTGATCGCAATACCCATTTCCAAGTCGACCCCGCGGTTGCGGCGGCTCGACCGTTCCTGCCGGGTACCAAAAATATCGCCGAAAATATCGCCTAGATCCGAACCAAAATCAAATCCGCCGGAAAAATTGCCAAAATCCCAGCCCTGAGCGCCCCCGCCGAAAGGGCTGCCGCCCTGCCAGCCGCCTGCCTGTTCAAAATTCGAGCCATACTGATCATAGCGCTGGCGTTTGGCGGCGTCTGACAGTACCTGGTAAGCTTCATTTACTTCCTTGAACTTTTCCGCGTTGCCATTGCCCTTATCGGGATGGTACTCATGGGCTTTTTTTCTAAATGCCCGCTTAATTTCATCCTGGGTAGCGGTTTTGGAAACGCCTAAAATGTCATAAAAATCTTTGGCCATAATCAAGTGACAAGTTGCAGGTAGCAAGCTGCAAGCCCTCGTTGCTTGTCTCTTGTTACCCGTTTGTATAATTTATTCCGTTCTAAACCCGAACTTGTGTTCATTCTGAATGCCCGCCTTTATTTCCCCGTGCTGCTCCTCAAAGCGCTTAATATTTTCGCTTAAGACGCCGGCTAGCCGTTTGATATGCCCGGGAGACATCACGACCCTGCTGCTGACAATTCCCGCGGGCGGAAACACGGTCATAAAATCCAATACAAACTCCTCCGGGGTATAAGCCACATTCACGCCGTTGGCATAAACGGCCTTGAGTATTTCATCGTTAATTTTAACTTGCACCTGGTTGGGTTGCTGTTCTGCCATATATATAGATTAATTATTTGCTGCTTGCTGCAATCCGTTTAACTGCTGCGATTCTTGGCTGCAAAAATCCAGCACGGCGAACTTGCCGTTGAGCGCCACTGGCCGGGACAGGGATTCGGTTTGGGGATGCATTACGCATACCGGCGAATCGTTATCGGCAAGGCCCAGCTGGTGCCCGAATTCGTGCAGCAGCAAATGCCGCTGCGCGTCCGCCAAGGCTTGGGGCTGGCCGGCAGCCATTTCGGAAATTTTCTTGGCTGAAAGCGCGATGCCGTACTCCTCAAAGGTCCGGGCCGCCTGACCGTCGCTACCCGCCAAATCTTCAGCATATACCACAAATAAATTCGGCTGGCCCGACAGGACATGGCGCCTGAATTTACTGCTGATTTGGGCGAGGTCGCTGCCATTCAGCGCGCCTTCGGGAATTTTTTCCGTATTATACACGGTAACCGGGCGACGCGATATCCCGCCTATTTTCTGCGCAAAATCCGCTATGACCGCGTCATCCAGGCTGCCGCCTTTGGCCTGAACCACCTCAATGACCAAAGCGGAACTGCCGGATAAATACCACCTTCGGGCATCTCCAGCGCGGTGTAAATTTAAGACGCTGCGAACGAGCTGATTTTGGCCCAGCCGATACCGGGTGGTCCGGTTAAACTCAGAATCCGGCGAACCGGCGGCCTGAATCCTTAAATAGGCAAAAGCACCGGCTAAAAAGATGGACACCAGCAGCAAAAAAGTTTTGGCTGACATGGCAATATTTTTAATTTTGAAGCCGCGCGGGAACCGCCCGCAGGCTTAAACCAAAACTATTTTACTTCCTTAAATTCCGCGTCCACCGGTCCGCTTGCGGCTCCGGGGCCTGCCGACGGGCCCTGTTCCGGGCTGGAGCCTCCGGTATTCTGATTTTCCGGCTTGTCTGTCTTTCCGGACTCGTACATAGCCGCGCCGACTTTCTGCACGGCTTCGGACAAGGCATCCATGGCCTTTTTAATCGCCTCCACATCGTCCTTGTCCTTGACCTCTTTTAAGGCTTTGACTTTTTCTTCCACCGCGCTGCGGTCTTCGGCTTTGGCCTTATCGCCGGCATCTTTAAGAGTTTTTTCGGAAACCGAAATCAGAGTATCGGCATGATTGCGGGCATCCACGGTTTCTTTGCGCTTGCGGTCTTCGGCCGCGTGAGCCTCGGCCTCTTTTTTCATGCGTTCAATTTCGTCCTTGTTCAAATTAGAAGAGCCCTGAATGGTAATATGCTGCTCTTTGTTGGTGGCTTTATCCTTGGCTTTGACAGTCAAAATGCCGTTAGCATCAATATCAAAAGCCACTTCCACCTGGGGAATGCCGCGGGGCGCCGGAGGAATGCCGTCCAAAATAAAGCGGCCCAGCGATTTGTTGTCTGTTGCGAATTCGCGCTCGCCCTGCAGTACATGGATTTCCACGGAAGTCTGGTTGTCAGCCGCGGTGGAAAACACCTGGCTTTTGGATGTCGGGATGGTGGTGTTGCGCTCAATCAATGGAGTGCGCACGCCGCCAAGGGTTTCCAAACCCAAAGTCAGCGGAGTTACGTCCAGAAGCAGAATTTCCTTGCCCTGGACATCGCCGCCCAAAATGCCGCCCTGAATGGCCGCACCCTTGGCTACGGCTTCCATGGGATCAATGCCCCCTTCAACCGCCTTGCCGATGAAATCCTCCACGAATTTCTTCACGGCCGGCATGCGGGTAGGGCCGCCGATTAAAATAATCTTATCAATATTCTGGGGGCCGAACGAAGTGCCGAGTTTTTTTGCAACATCGTTAATAGCCTGCTCCACCGGATGGCGCATCCTGTCCACAATGGACTTAATTAATTCTTCCAGCTTAGCCCGGGTGATTTTAAGCTGCAGGTGTTTGGGGCCGTTCTGGTCCGCGGTAATAAACGGCAGGTTAATATCGGTTTCCAAAGTGGTGGATAATTCTATTTTGGCTTTTTCCGATGCCTCGCGGATCCGGTTCATGGCCATTTTATCCTGGGAGACGTCAATGCCGCTTTCGGTTTTGAAAGTGGCGGTCAAATAATCAATCAAGGCCTTGTCCATATCCTTGCCGCCCAGCTGGGTGTCGCCGGAAGTGGACAGCACTTCGAAAGTTGCCTGGCCTTCGTGCTCGCCAAAATCCATAATGGTCACATCCAGCGTACCGCCGCCCAGGTCAAACACCAGAATTTTCTGGTCCTTGGCTCCGGACTTGTCCAGGCCGTAGGCAAAAGCCGCGGCGGTCGGCTCATTGATTACGCGCACAATCTCCAGCCCGGCAATCTCGCCGGCATTCTTGGTTGCCTGCCTTTGGGCATCATCAAAATAAGCAGGCACGGTAACTACCGCTTTGGCTACGGGCTGTCCCAAAAAAGTCTCCGCGTCTTTCTTGATTTTCTGCAAAATAAAAGCGCTGATCTGTTCCGGGGTATAATCCTTGCCGTTAACCGTATAGTTGAACTTCTGGCCCATTTTGCGCTTGGCTTCAAAAATAGTGCCTTCCGGATTGGTTACGGCCTGGCGGCGCGCCGGTTCCCCGACAAGCAGCTGGCCTTCCTTGGTAAAAGCCACGTAAGACGGAAAGGCTTTGCCGCCCAAAGACGCGCCTTCCGCGGCCGGAATGATTACCGGCTTGCCCGCTTCCATGACGCTGGCAGCGGAATTGGAAGTGCCTAAGTCTATACCGATGATTTTTGACATAAATATTCTCCTTGCTTAATCTTATTTAAATTTATATGATTTGCCGGTTCCGGCCCGAAAGCCAAAAAAGGCAAAATTTAAATTTTCAAGCTGTAAATTTCCGCTTAGAGTTCCGAAATTTCAAAATTTTTAAACTGATTTAAAGTCAGGCCCAAAACTTTCTTGCTGGCCAGCAATTTTTTGGATATCAAAAACTCCTTATGGAACTCGTCTTTCAGCCTCACGAACACATTCCCCGCGGATTCGTCCAGCAGCCGCTTCATCTGTAAAATAATCTTGTTCTTATTCAGAAGCTTGCCCATTATCACGCAGTTGTCTCCATCCAGAACCGCAATGCTTTTAGCCTTGTCTTCGCTTTCCATTATCGCCCCTACCTCAAACATGTCTTTTATATTCATGCGCTCGCTGTTTTCTCTGTGTCCCCAACCGGGAAGACAGTTATTTTATTTGCTCCATGACTGACGCATAATTCGCTACCTTTTTTTGCTAATGACCACCTGCGAAGGCCGAATAATTTTGCCGTTCAATTCAAAGCCGGTTTGCAGTTCTTCCACCACAACCTGATCCTCATCCCCTGCCACCTCGCGTACGGCTTCGTGAAAATTCGGATCAAACTTGTTTCCCAAGGCTTCTATTTTTTTTACCCCCAATTCCCCTAAAACTTTATCCAGCTGTTTTATGGTCCCATCCACGCCCGCCTGCCAGTTCCGGTATTGTTTCTCAAAATCCGGATTCAGAACTTCCGGCTCTCCGGCGTTCCGGTACTCCGGCAAATGCTTTAATGCCTGTTCCAGGGTGTCCAAGGTTGGCAGCAATTTTGCCACTGTCACTTCGCTGGCAAATTCCACTAATTCCTTGTTTTCCGCCTCTTTGCGTTTTTTATAGTTTTCAAAGTCCGCGGCTGTCCGCTTCCATCCGTTTAAGGCCTGGTCTAAATCGGCCTGGAGCTTTTCTAATGTAATATTCTGATTATTGTCGTTTTGTTGTTCGTCTGTCATATTAATTAAACAATATGGCGTGTTATTTTGTTAAAATGAATAATAGAATCGCGCTGCCTCCTAACAATTTGGAAATATACTCCATCAGTGAAAGATTTTTTTGGTACTTCATGCTCTTTGGGCCCACCAGGCCAATCACGCCCTTTTTGCCGTCCGGAAGTTTTAATCCCGAAACAATCATGGAATAGTCGCTGGTTTTGGACAGTTCAATTTCCTTGCCGATGATGGTCTTAGGGCCTTTTTCCGAATACTCCATGATCATCTTTTCCGCGTGTTTGTCCAGATTGTCAAAAAACCGGGCAATCTCCCGGGCATCTTCCGCCGGCAAGGCGGGGTTGCTTAAAATATTAGCCAGGCCGGTAGTGGAAATTTCGTTCTCCAGCAAGGCAAAACTGGCCGACTGGCTGTGTTCGGAAACCAGCTTTGTCAAACGCCGCCCCATTTCCATATGGGCCATTTGCAGTTTGATAAGTTCCCGCCTTAAAACATCCCGCTCCTTGAGGCTCAGTTTCACCCTGTCCATAAGCTCATTTACGAAAAACCGAAAACCCTTGTCAGTGGGAACACGGCCGGCCGAAGTATGCGGCTGTTTTATGTAACCCTGTTTTTCCAGTTCCTGCATCTCATTGCGGATAGTCGGTGCCGAGACCCCAAAATTATATTTTTTTGCCAAATCGGCGCTGGCAACCGGGTCGCAGCTGTCGCAATTTTCCTTCACTATTGCAGCCAAAATTTTGGCTTGCCTCGCCGTTATTTTAGATTCATTCGCCGTCATAAATATTATCTAAATTGATAACTGTTAAGTTTGCGCCCTGCGAAGCCAGGGCGGGCTTGTCTTGAGGTTATTTTAGAGTTTTCCATTAATTAGCAGTTAACAAAAAAGAGCGCTAAATGCATGTTAGCATTTAGCACTCTTGGGTGTCAAGTGATAATTACTGGATGATTTTGTCCACAATTCCGTACTTTTTGGCCTCCTCGGAAGTCATCCAGAAATCCCGGTCCGTATCAGCCTCTATGGTCTTAACGCTCTGCCCGGTATGCTTGGACAAAATCTGGTTAAGCTGGTTCTTGATGCGGGTAATTTCATTGGCCGCGATCACAATGTCTTTTTGCTGTCCTTCGGCCCCGCCCATAACCTGATGGATGAGTACGCGGGAATTGGGCAGGGAAAAACGCTTGCCTTTTTTGCCCGCGGCCAACAGCACGGCGGCGGCGGAAGCCGCCTGGCCGATGCAAATAGTGGATACATCGGCTTTTACGTGCTGCATGGTATCATACATGGCCAGAGCCGCGGTCACGCTGCCGCCCGGGGAATTTATGTAAAGCTTGATGTCTTCCTTGCTGTTTTCGGCGTCCAAAAACAGCAGCTGCGCAATGAGGGTATTAGCCACGGCATCA
>JAJZRC010000054.1 GCA_021847435.1 bacterium | reverse complement strand
GGTGCCCATAGATGCCAATTACAGCCATGACTTATTCGAGGTCAGACAGAGCGTAGCCCCGAATGAACGGAGCAACGGCCATGCCCACGTCAAGGCTTTTTTAATGGGATCCTCTGAAACCCTCCCTGTTAAAAGCGGGGAACTGGCCCTTGGAGCGAAGCAAAGCGTATTCTTTGTTGATTTTGACGGCGGCCGCACCCGGCAGGTGCATTTGGCGATTCTGGGAGAATAGGCGCAAAACCGGCGCGACTGAAACTTATATGTACGCTCCTTAAAACGGTCGATCATAAGGAGCAAAAAACACAATTAAATATTAAACGGAAAAAATAAAAAATTATTCCGCCAGCTGTCAGGCTGGCGGCCAACGAAAGGATTTATTAATGGATTACCCAACATATCAGGCGACTGTATTCAAGGCTTTGCAGGACCTATACTCCAAAACCTTGACCTTTTTGCCTAATCTGGTGGCAGCAATAATTGTTTTGATTCTTGGCTGGATTCTGGCCATATTCTTAAGCAAGCTGGTGATTAAACTTTTGGAAATGGTCAAAATTGACCACCTGGCAAATCAGCTGGGCCTGCAAAACCTGGCCGAAAAAATGGAGAGAAAGCTTAGCATAGCCGCATTCGGCGGCTGGCTGGTCAAATGGTTCTTTTTCCTCGGCAGCTTTATTGCCGCTACCGACATCTTAGGCCTGGAAGCGGTTTCCAGCTTCCTGTACCAGGACGTGCTGGCCTATGCGGGCCACGTGATCGTTGCCATGGCCATATTGCTTTTGGGGCTTTTGGCCGCCCACTTTTTTGCAGGCATCGTGGTCAGCGCGGTTAAGGCCAGCGGCCTCCACAAAGGCGAAACCCTGGGCGCCCTGACCAAATGGGCGATCGTGGTGTTCAGTATAATTGCCGCGCTTTCCCAGCTGCAGATTGCCACCGCATTTTTACAGGACCTCTTCCGCGCCGTAGTCGCCATGCTGGCCATTGCCGGCGGTTTGGCTTTTGGCCTGGGAGGCAAAGACCACGCCAAAAAAGCTTTGGATAACATAGAAAACGGGCTGAAGTCCTAAACTTTTGGTTTGTAGTAAAATTTCATAGTATAATTAACTGGCGGCTTAATAAGCCGCGGGGTATTTTTATTTCATTGTCATTTGTACCGAATGGGTAATATTTTGAAAAAAACTTTTCTTTTATTTTTGGTTAGCGTGATTGTGTTCGGGAGCATAGGCGGCTATTTTATTTACAAATACCGCGGCGGCCAAAGAGCGCCCAAAACCCCAACAAAGGCGACCGAAACCACTCTTCGCTTTTTGGAAGGATGGAACATCCAGGAAATAGCGGAATATTTAGAGGAAGATGAAACCCGTAACGAGCTAAAAACAATTGTTAGGGCCGGGGATTTTATCTCCGCGCAGAAAAAATTCCCAGAAGATACTTACCCACTTTTGGCTTCCGTTCCGCCGGATTTCGGCCTGGAAGGTTTTTTGTTCCCTGACAGCTACCGTTTTTATACTTCTTCGCTTAATCTCCAAACTCGCTCAGCCGAGGACATCAGCAATGAGATAATCTCAAAAATGCTGGATAACTTCAGCCAAAAATTCACCGCCGCAATGGCGGAACAGGCTAAATCCAAAAAATTAACCGTTTATCAGGCCGTCACCCTGGCTTCGATTATTGAAAAGGAAACCACGGGCAGCTGGGAAGAAAAAAGGATTGTTTCAGGAATTTTTTATAACCGCCTGGCAATGGGCATGCCGCTGCAGAGCGATGCCACGGTCAATTATGCCACCAAAAAAAATCTGCCCAGCCCCACAAACCAGGACCTGGAAACCGACTCGCCCTACAATACTTACAAATACCCCGGCCTCCCGCCCGGGCCCATTTGCAACCCTTCGCTGCTTTCCTTAAAAGCGGCGCTGGATCCGGCCTCCACCAAATACCTCTACTTCCTCCATGACCAAAAAACCGGCAAAGCAATTTATGCCGAAACATTTGACCAGCACGTAAATAATAAATTCAAATATTTAAAATAACCTTCTTTTTCCTGGCCAAAGCCTGGATTATCCTTTTGGGATGAATATTTAACGCTGTGTCGATAATGACGTGATGAAATAATCGGCTACGTTTTATGGCGGGTTATATATTGACTATTTTTTAATAAACCTCAATAATCGCGCCACGGGCTGTTCCCTAAACTTTGCCCGCCACGGAGATTTTTTAATAAAACTGCCGGTTGGCAGAATTTCCACTTCCTCCAAAATTTTAAACCCTGCGGATCCGGCAGATTTAATGTATAGCGCCTGGGTCCTGATAATATCCGCTATCAGTCCGGAATCCCGAATTGTACCCGCGGTGTATTGGTTTCTGTCTATTGGAATAATTTTAATTTTGTAATAATGCCTCGATCTTTTAAAATATTCGAAATCCGGACTGACAATTATAAGTTCGCCCTGTTTCTTTAAAGCCGAATAGGCTTTTTTAAAAGCCTGGCCAACTTCCGAAATGTGGTTAAAGACCATAACGGCGGTGATGACATCAAAAAAAATTGGGGATTTGTAATTTTCCCAGGCTTGATGCAAAAATTTAATTTTAGGAGATTTCTTTTTTGCCGATACAAAATTTTTTCTTGACGGCTCCAGCCCCAGCGCCATTTTGGCTCCGGCTTTGACAGCCCGGTTCAGAAGCCAACCATCACCCGATCCGACATCCAAAACAGCTTTGCCTTCCCAACTTTTTACATACTTTTTTAAATTTTAGGACTTACGCACTGAGCCAAGTTCGAGGCATTTTCCGAGGATTTTTGGAGGCGTAGCCGGGTTACGCCGATAAAAACCGAGAGACAAAATAACGAAGAAATTGGCCGGAGCCGCTTTTTACGGGACGGGCTCTGCCCGCCCAAAAAGCGGCGGTGCGTAAGTCCTAATAATGCCAAAACAGGCCTTTCCTGCCTGGCAGGCTGGATTCCTTCATCCAGTCAACATCACTTAAATCATATTGTAGAGGATTTACCGCTCTTTGCGGCAAACTGCCGTGGTGCATAAATAAATTCAGTTTAAAATGCTGCCGACAAAATCGCGGTAGCCGTTTAAAAATTCCTGGGCGGACACTTCGCTTTTGCCTTCCAGCTGCAGCCGGTTGATTTTCAGCCAAGTGCCCTGGCCGCAGGCCGCCAGCAGACCCTCGGTAACGCTGCCAGGCTCGGCTTGGCCGCCCTCTGCCCGGTCTTGAGGCGCGCACTCGGTGATTTTAAGGATTTTTCCATTCCAGGTTGTCCAGATGCCGGGCCAAAGGTAAAAAGCACGGAACTGATTATAAATTTCCTGCGCGGTTTTATGCCAATCAATCTGGCCGTGTTTTTTTAATATGATGCCTGACTGGCTGGCTCCATGTTCCGGCTGGGGCAAGGGAGTGACGCGGCCGCTGGCGTAATCTTCCAGCGCGCCGTTGATTATTTTGGCTGAAAGCTTGGCCAGCTTGTCAGAAAGCGTAAAAAAATTGTCAAAGGGTTCAATATCCGCGATTTCCTGTGCGATGAGCGGGCCGTGGTCCACCTGCTCGTCCAGCACGAATATGCTCGTGCCGGTTTGGGCGTCGCCGTTTAACAGCGCGGCCTGAATGGGCGAAGCTCCGCGATATTTTGGCAAAACGGAGAAATGCACATTCACTGTCTTGTGCCGTGGCAAATTAATTATTTCCAAAGGCAAAATTTTTCCGTAAGCCACCACCACAAAAATATCCGCGCCCATGCCTTTGAGAATTTCCAAAAATTCCGGGTTATTCCTGATTTTTTCCGGTTTATGCAAAAGCAGTTTTAAGTCCGTAGCCAGAGCTGATACCGGGCTTTCCTGAAGCAGCTGTTTGCGTCCGATCTTCACGTCCGGCGTGGTTACCACGGCCGCAATCTCGTGCTTTTTTCTTAATTCTTCAAGAATGGGCAGGGCGACGTTGGCCGTACCGAAAAAGACAATGCGCATTATTTCATTTGATTAATTACTTTTCTTAAGATATCCGCCTCCACCCGGCAGTCGGTTAGGGCATCGTGCAAATTTTTTGGCTGGGGGATTTTGAAAATTTTCAGCATTGTCTCAATCCCGAAACCGGCAAAGTCTTTAACCGAAGACAGGCGGTTCTTTACGGCCAGGAACGGGTAAAAAAGGCCCCACAGTTCAAAATAATGGTAGTCGAACTGCCATTTCAGGCCGGCCCGGCGGTAGCCGTCCATTAAAAAACGCTTGTCGTTATATCCCACATAAAAAGCCTGGATCACATTATGCCCGAAAGTATTATCAAACATTTTTAAGGCGCCTTTTAAGGAAGGCGCCCCCTTAACCTGCTCCCAGGTGATGCGGTTTACGGCCATGGCGCCGCGGCTCCGATGCTTCCAGCGCGAAGGCGTAGGGCGGATATATGTGGAAAAACTCTTTTTTTCCTTTAGGGTCTTTTTGTCCAAAAGTACGGCCGCCACCTGCAGCAATTCGTGCTTGTCCAGATCAAAACCGCTGAATTCCGTGTCAATTAACAAGATGTCTTTTTTAAAATTTCCGGCGAAGCCGGACCCCGCTTTGCTGGACATATTTTTCAACATCATCTTAAACCTCTTTAATTATCTTCCTGAAAATTTCCGCCTCCAGCCGCACCCGCTCCAAAGCGTCAAAAGGGGACTTGCTTTTTAGCTTAAAGTAATCAAAAAAAGTATTCAGGGAAGGCATTTTTTTCAGGCCGTAGTTTAGGGTATAAATATAGCCCAGCGTCCAAAGCTGGATAATATGCGGATCGTAATCAAAAGGCACCGCGCCTTTTTTGAAGGCATTTTTTAAAAACAGCGGATTTTGGAAATTGTAGGTTGCCAAAAGCAGATCACGGCCGAATTTATTGCGGAACTGCTTGGCCACATCGTAAATTTTTGGGCTTTTGCGCAAAACCTCCGCGGGCACGTTCAGCAGCTTGGCGTGTTCGTGAATCACGCTGTCCAGGTAGCTGACTTTCACGCAGGAATTGAAATTATTTTTTTCCAGCAGATTGTCTTTGTCCAGCAGCACGGCCGAAAGCTGAATGACAGCGTCTTTGTCGGGGTCAGCGCCCGTGGTCTGGACTTCAAAAAACAACAGGTCTTTTATGAATTTCATGCGGGAAACAAGCGGCATGAGGCAAGAAACAAGTCTGATTTTTAACCTGCGTCTTGTTACTTGCCGCTAAATTACTTTTTCTTCCTTCCACTCTTTCACAATATCCGCCCCCTGGGTGTATTTTTTAATATGGTCAATGATCAGCGCCCCGTTAATGTGGTCAATTTCGTGCTGGGCGACCCTGGCGATCCAGCCGTCGTCGGAAAAACGTATGGTTTTGCCTTCTTCGTTTTGGGCCTCTATGGTTACTTTCTTAGGGCGTTTAACCATGCCAAAAACATCCGGGATAGACAGGCACCCTTCTTCGATTTCTACTCTTTTTAACCCCTTGGATACGATTTTCGGATTGTACAAGGCCATAAGCGGCACGCCGCTTTTTTCCAAATTTATCACAATCACCTTAACCGATTTTCCCACCTGGGGCGCCGCAAGGCCGATGCCGTCGGCATTGCGCACGGTGCCTATCATGTCTTTGGCCAGTTTTTTGATTTCCGGAGACAGCGGAAAAGACACCGGTTCAGTCGGCGCGCGCAAATACTTATTGGGAAATTTCAAAATTGGCAATATCATAAAACAGTCTGCTATTGGTTAGCCGCCGGGTTGGCGGAATTATTTTTTTTAACTAAATAAGAAAACAGCTTGCCGCGATTTTTTACTCCCTGGCTTTCCAGCACATCGCCAAGAATTTTTCTTAAAAATCCGTGGTCTTTCCGCATCGCCAGGCCCAAATACATTGCGAAATGTTTTTTGTCGTTAAGCTTCTGGCACAGCTCATCCGCGAGCAAGTGGGCAGGAGAGTGCAAATGGCTGTCTGCTTGGGGTTTTTGGATATTTTTTTGCTTAAACTTAGCTATATTTCCAATTGCTTCCATAATCTGATTATAACTTATTTTCATAATGTCGGA
>JAJZRC010000053.1 GCA_021847435.1 bacterium | reverse complement strand
GCCATAAACGAAGACCTTTATTTCTCTTAGTTTAGCACATTTCTGTGAAATACTAAATATGAGTTCTATGAATCAAGACTCTAAACTAAAAATCAGCGCAAAAGGATCAAGGAAGACGGGTAATGACTTTATAGAAGAGACCTGGTACCTGGCCGATATCGTGGATTGCATTGAAATCGATTTTAACTTTCCCCACGACAGCAATTTTGGTATTGAGATGGAATTTTTGAAAAAATTGGCCACTGAACGGAACATCAAATATACTGTCCATGTCCAGTACTTAAGCGGTAGCATTAACGATTTTAACCAGACAGTCAGACAGGCTACTTTGGACGAATTATATAGGAACATCGATTCCGCCGCGGAACTTGGAGCTGGTGTAATGGTATTTCATCCGGCACTGGAACCTTATGGGTTGAAGCTGAAAAAGAGAACGGAACTCGAGCTTGAGGCCTACCGATCATTGGCCGATTATGCGCTGAAAAAACAGGTCAGCATCGGCCTGGAAAACGAAGCGCGGACATGCTTTTGGTTTCCGGACCGCGCTTGTAAGTTTGAACTGCTCGAACAGACAGTAGATGCCGTGGCCAAACCGAATTTTGGTTTCACCCTGGATTTCGGCCATGCCAGTGTCAGCGGCGAAGATTATCTCGCCGCCATAAGGAAATTGAACAACAGGATATTACATATCCACGCCCATGACAATTTTGGCAAGGCGGAAAATAATCTATCCAAATTTAATCGCCCCGACCCTCACTTGGCTCCGGGCAAAGGCATTGTTAAGTGGAAAGATGTCGTGAATGCTTTAAAGGAAATAAATTACCAGGGATATTTTGAATTGGAATGCGAAGTACACGAGATGAAATCTGCGGTTGAATACATCTCAAACTTATAAGTTATAAATAAGAAACGGCCGGTCCTTCTCTAAATAGGACCGGCCGTTAAGTTTTCAAGTAAACTCCTCCTTGCATCCCGGTAAACCGCTAAACAACCCTGGGCCGAGCTGGTCCAGGTGTAGTGTTTCGTGCTCTCAGCGGCAGCCGCGGACATTCTTTCCCATCGGTCTTCCGGAAGAGTCAGGATGGTGGCGATTTTGCTGGCCATATCCTGCTCGTCGTGGTTGTCTACGAAGAAGCCGCCGTGGCCTTCCGTAGCTGTGGTAATGTAACTGCTGTTTGTTCGGACGACCCACGGGGTGCCGCAGGCTCGCGCCTCGACAGGCAGCAGTCCGAAGGTTTCGTGCTGGGAACAACCGGCAAACAACCTTGCTTGTAGAAAGAAGCGGGCAAGTTCGGCCTGGCCCATTCCGTCACGAAAGTCGATATGTTGCCGTAATTCCAGCGATTCTGCCAGTTGGGGCAAACCCAGCTCATCACGTTCGGCAGCGTTGCCGCCAATAATGACTAACTTGGGCAAGACCGAAGCAGGCAGTGTGTCCAGCGCCAAACGGAACGCCTTGATCAAGAAAGGGAAATCCTTGACCTTGCTCATACGCCCCGCGCTAACTACCCACGGCTTCCTGCCGTATTCTTTTCGGGGATTAAAAACGGAAGTATCGATCCCCGGCGGAATAGCCGTTATTTTAGCCTTGTCGATACCGAAGATTTTACAAATTTCCTCTTTATCGACTTCGCTTAATGCATTTAAGCTGAAGCAGGAAGTTTTGAGCTTTTACAGCCTTTTGGCAGATAAAAATTGGTTTAATGGGGGTTTATAAATATATTTGCAAATAATTCGCATTTAGATTATAATGGGACTATGGAAAAGAAATGCGAAAAACATAGCAGGGAATTCCGGCAGCAGCTGAGGCATAAGGGGCTTAAGGCAACCAAAGGCCGTTTGGGAATTTTAAATATCTTTGCCCGCGAAGCCAAGCCTTTAAGCATCAAGCAGCTGCAAAATCGCATTGGCCCAAGCGGGCCCGACACGGCTACGCTGTACCGCAATGCCGAAAGCCTGACCGCAGAAGGACTGCTGGTTAAAGTAAACTTGGGCGGGAAAAATTCCAGTTACGAACTGGCGGGCCGGGCCCATCACCACCATCTAATCTGCAAGAATTGCCGCAAAATCAGCGACGTAACTATTTCGATAAGGCCCGCGCTTAATCTCCAGGCGCTAAAGTCGGCCAAAGATTTTGCGGCAGTGACCGGACACTCGCTGGAATTTTTCGGGTTTTGTAAAAAGTGCCAAAATTAACATAACCTTGAAGCTATGTCTCAAATTTGGTTTTATGTTTTTGGGAGTTTGTTTATTGTCAGCGGCATATCCTTTGCAGGGGCCCTGACTTTAGCCGTGGGCAGGGAAAGGTTAAGAAAAATTTTATTGTATCTCGTGAGTTTTTCGGCCGGCGCTCTGCTGGGTGACGTATTTCTGCACTTGATTCCCGAGATGCAGGGAAACGGGTTTGGTTCAAAGGAAGGCTTTTACATATTGGGCGGGATTTCATTATTTTTCATTTTTGAAAAATTTGTCCATTGGCACCATTCCCACACTGAGCATAAAGAAGACATCCACGCTGTGGTTTACCTGTCCATTGCCGGCGATGCGCTTCATAATTTTATTGACGGCCTGGTGATAGCGGGAAGTTTTTTGGTAAGCCCGGCCCTGGGTTTTGCCACTTTGTCGGCCGTAATTTTCCACGAGGTTCCCCACGAGCTGGGCAATTTCGTCGTACTTGTCCATGGCGGTTGGAGCGCAAAAAAGGCGCTGCTTTATAATTTTTTTTCTTCCTTTGCCGCATTTATCGGCGCGATTGCAGTTTTGTTTTTTGCCAAATTTTTCAGCCAGGGGCCCCAGGTTTTGCTGGCAATGGGCGCCAGCAACTTCATTTATGTGGCACTCTCCGATTTGGTGCCGGAATTGCATAAGGAAACGGACCAAAAACGTTCTATATTGTTGTTGTTATCCTTCGTTTTGGGGATTTTGGTTATGGCCGGCATGCTGCTAATGGAGTAGGAACGGATTTTTACCCCCTTGATTTTTTTTCTCAAATAAGGTATACTTAATATATCATCTTCGATTAGTGCTTTAAAGAGTTTCTTTTTTAAGAGTTCGCTTTAAGTCAATCGTTTCATAAAAGTAAGTAAGAGTGTAAGGTGAGCTCTTAGATAGAAAGCCTATATAAAATGGCTAAGAAACTTTTCGTCGGCGGTATCCCCTGGGCTACCACTTCCGACGACCTTAAGCAATTATTCAGCCAGCACGGCACCGTAGCATCCGCTGCGGTAATCACCGATAAAATGACTGGCCGCAGCCGCGGTTTCGGATTCGTTGAATTCGAAAACGAAGCTGAAGCTGACGCCGCCGTTCAGGCGTTGAATAACAGCGAATTCGACGGACGCACTTTGGTAGTCAAGGAAGCCCGTCCGCTGGAAGACCGCCCGAAGCGCAGCTTCGGTGGACATGGCGGCCACGGTGGACATGGCGGTTACAACAACCAGTACTAATCCGCTGTTGTTTGCAGGAATTAAAAATCCCCCTTTGCCTGGCAAAGGGGGATTTTTTTATGCTAAAATAAAACCATGCTTCATAAAAAATACAAACACGATATTATTGTCGTCTTAGCGGTTTTGGGCTTGGGCGTGAGTTTGTATTTGGCCGCTAGTCATTATCTCGGAGTGGCCGTGCCTTGTACCGTTACCCGAGGTTGCGAAACGGTGTTAGCCAGCAAATATTCATCGCTCTTTGGCTTTCCTTTGTCAGGTTGGGGCGTGGCCTTTTACGCCGGAGTGATTGTTGCGGCCCTGTTGGCCGATCATTATGTTTTGTGGCGCAAATTGCTTACTTTACTTTTGGGCATAGGCGCTATAATAAGCTTAATTTTTCTTGCTCTTCAATTCTTTGTCATCAGGCAGATATGCCAGTATTGCCTGGTCACCGACATTTTGGCCGTGATTTTATTGCTTTTGGATTTGAATATTGAACACCGGCCGAATTAAAATTTGGCCGGGCGGGGATTTTGTGCTATAATATTTTTGTTCGGGACGGATTAACTTTTGACATCAAAATAAAATTCATTTTATGGAAAATAGCAACTTGGGACCGTATTTGTGGGCGGCATTGGGGATCTTGGCCGCCGGAAGCGTTTATTTAATTGTAGAGGGCTATAAGGTTCATAAGCTGTTTGCCGAGTCTATAGTAGGCAAACTGGTAAAAGCCCTGGTTGTAGTTTATTTAATTGAGCTTTATTCTTTGGGCGTGGTGACGTTTGCTTTTTTCTTTTATTACCCTCGCGGCCTGGTGGTGCTGTTGCCGATTTTGGCTTTATGGATCGTGAGTCTGATGTTTGCCATTTTTGCCATCCGCAGCGCCAAGCAGGAGGTCAGCCGCTTGGTCAAGTAAAGACAAATAATTTTTTTATGGGAAATATAAACTCTGCAATTCAGCAAAATAACTACGATCCGCGCTGGTTCATATGGACTATTGTTTTTTTGGTGGTAACGGGCATCTCCCTGGTCAGCTATATCGTGTTAAGCGAAAGCGGCGCTAATGAAGTAGATCCGGTACTTAGCGCTAAAGCGGTGATGCATAACAAAACCAAATAGCCTAAATTTAAAAAAACCGCTCTCAGATAATTTCAGTGCGGTTTAATAGATTCTAATCCAAAGCGCGATTTCCGGTGAAAATCTCTGTAGGCGTTAAATAGCCATGTCTCTTTCTGGGGCGGTGATTGATTAATTCAGCCGCCGCCTCAATCTGTCTCTGGGTAATCGTAGCAAAGGGGGTTCCTTTAGGAAAGTATTGCCTGAGGAGGCCATTGAAGTTTTCGTTAGTTCCGCGCTCCCAGCTGTGGCAAGGGTAGGCAAAATATATTGTCATTCCGGTTTCTCTCTCCATTAGTTCGTATTCGGAAAACTCGACTCCGTTATCCAAAGTTTCTGTTTTCTTTTTGTCTTCCGGTATCCGCGCGAAACTTCGCACGGTTTTTTGTTTTAAATTCTCCGCCGTGGCGTGGTCAAGCTTGTCGGCTATGGCGTATCCCGAAACTCTTTCCACATGGGTGGCTATGCCTTGGGTCTTTTCCTTGCCCCTGATAGTGCCGCCTTCCCAATGGCCGATTTCCGTCCGTAATTCCACAATGGCCGGCCTTTCATCAATTCGGCGCTTTTTAGCCTGTTCCCGTATACATTCACGGTCTTTAGTGCCGTGCCGCCTTCGGTATTTTCCTTTCTTTTGCCTTAAGTATTGTTTCCAGTTAGGGGCATAATCGTAAATGTAGCTGTAGACGGTTTCGTGGACCACATAAGCTTTGCCGTCCCGTTTTCTTTTGCCGCCGATTTGCTCAGGGGATTTTCTCTTTTTTAATTGGGCAAACACTGCCCGCCGCAATTTTCTGTCCTTAATCAGTTTTCTGCTTTGGCGCTTGCCGGCCTTTCTTCTTTTACGCGATATTTTATCCGCCAATCCGGCGGTATACTTGCCTGAAGCGTTTTTGTTGCGATTAATTTCTCTGCTGACGCTGCCTTCGTCTTTTTCCAGGCGCGCGGCGATTTCATTTTGAGGCATCAATAACTCCAGCCAGGCCTGTATCTTGTAGCGCTGTTCTTTGGTAATATGGGTGTAGCCCATGTAATTGTAGGTTTAATGGTAAAGCTTAGTCACTTAACCATCTTACCGCATTTATTTGGGTCTTTTTATTGGCCTGGCCGGCGGTTGCGCTTCAGATTAGAATTTTCGAGCCTTTAGGAAAGTATTGTCTAAGTAAGCCATTACAGTTTTCGTTACCGCCTCGCTCCCGGCTGTGGTAAGGATAGGCAAAGTAAATCTAAGTTGGTATGCCTGCCGGTTAGCTCATGTTCAGCAAATTCCGATCCGTTGTCGTAGGCAATAGTATGTTTCTTGTCTTTAGAAATACCTTTGAACCTTTCAATAGTTTTAATTTTAACCGCTTCCGCAGTCGCTATGTTTAATTTGTCTGCCGGCAGTAGCCCGTTTTTTCTCTCTGCATGAGTCAGGATTTTAATCGTTTTTCTTTTCCCGGTACTGTGTCACCCTCCCAGTCGCCTAACCTCTCTCGTTGCTCAACAATCACCGGCCGTTGGTCGATCCGTTTCTTTTTAGACTCTTCCAGGCGCTTTAAACGGCTTTCTGTGCCTGCCCGCCTTCGATATTTGCCCTTCCTGCGCCTTAGGTACTTTTTAAGCTCCGGCTGCTGTTTGTAAATATACCGGTAAATGGTTTCGTGACAGAGGACAGTAAAGCCAAATTCCGGTTCCAGTCTTCCGGCTATTTGCTCGGGCGACCAGTAAAGGCTTAACTTTTCTTTGAGATAACGAATCAGTTGCTCGTTGTTTTCAATCTTTCTGAATCGTTGATTGGCTTTAATTCTTTTTACCGCCTTTCT
>JAJZRC010000052.1 GCA_021847435.1 bacterium | reverse complement strand
ATCTATGAATTGATGCATATGGGAAACGTAGTCATTACCCCTCATAATGCGTTTAATACAAAAGAGGCAGTGACCAGAATTTTAGATACGACTGTGGACAATATTCAGGCTTTTTTGGAAAAAAAGCCAGTGAATTTGGTCAAAATTTAAAATAGACAAATTTAAAAAAACGTGTTTTAATTTAAATAAGGATTTCCTCTTATTTAGAAACAAACTACTCTGGAAAAATCAAAAATTGAAAGCTAAAATTGCTCATGAATAAGGTTAAAATTAAAAGAATTCCCAAAAAAAATGTTAAAATCAATCCCAAGGCTAAAATTTTGGCCGGTTTAGGGGCGGCTTCAGCATTGACCGGCTTAGTCGGTACCGGCCAGCTTAGCGCTAAAAAAACGCCGTCTAGAATTGTCAGTACGCGGGGCCAGGAAGGCTCCGCTTCACAAAAAATCAAAGCCGGGTTAAAAAATATTTTTTCTTCGACAATTGGAGCCAAGGAGGCTAAGGCTATGGCCAGTCCTTACCAGAATAATGGGCCGCTCACGGATTCCGACTTGGATTATTTAAAATATCAAAACGACATAAACGCCCGCATGTATGGTACGGGAATCGTCGGCGGCTCAGGCGGCGGGGGGTTTGTGGATAACAGCAGTCCGGCCAGCGCAGGAGATTTGCTGGCCCAGAGCAATAATACCCAGGGACAATGGACGGATGCCAGCGGCGTGACTTTGGACCAGTGGCTCAAGGACCAGGCTTTGCAGAACCAGATTATGGCGCAGCAGGAACAGGGCCGGCAGGAAAGTTCCGGTCCGAGCGCTGAGACCGCTTTAATAGAGAGCTATATTGGCGACCAGGCGTCCAGAAACGGGCTGAGTGTGATGAACAATCCTGACGGCCCGGGTTATCTGGTAATGTTGCCTGACGGTGCCGGCAAGGTCGTCAGTTATGCGGAGATGCTGTCTAATGCCCAGTCCTGGCAGAATAGTTTGAATAGCCCCGGCGTTTTGGATAATCTTCCCGGCAGCCAAAGCAATGCAAATTTAAATTGGCTGGATCCGGCATATGAAGCGCCGGCGCCCGAAGCCAACCCCAGCCAGGAGAACAGTGTTAATCCTTTGAATTTGACGCAGCCAGGAACGGGGAATGCGGTGCCGTCTTTGCCTGTTGGAATGGTAGACGAGGTATTGCCTGGCAATACCGCTGTAATGAACCAAAACGCCGACGGCACATTTTCGCCCCCGGGCAGCGCCGCGAGGTATGAGGTGAGCAGCGAGGATGGCAATTATCATTTGTTGGGCGATGTTAATGTAACTGCCGCGCAGGAATCGGTGCCATATGTTCAAACCGAGTATTCCAACATCGGTCTGAACTATGGCTTGCCGCAGCAGGACGGCAATAGCGGCCTGATGCAGGGGTATCTGAATGTTTTGGCCGGCCAGGGAATCCAGAAAATGTGGGGGGACAACGACAGCACCACTTTTTTAAACGCCAACGGCGATTATGTGACTGTTCCTAACAGCCAGCTTTTGTCCGAAGCCAATAAATATTTTTTTACCACAGAGAACGCAACGCCTTCGCTTTGGCAAGGTTTGGGGCAGGGCCAGGATAGCGCGCCGCAGAATGCTTCCAACCAGTCGCAGGATTGGGCCGCGGAACAAAATCAGCAGGGTATGCCTTCGGCAAGCCAGGACAATCCTCCGGTCGGGGTCCAGACGGCAGCGCCTTCGGACCTGCAAAATTATTTAAATCAAAACTACGAGAATACCGTGGCGGACATTATAAATTCTTCGCCGCGAACCGAACCCGTTGCCTCTCCAATTGTTACTGAAGACGGGCAGCAGTGGTTTGTGGACGCGCAAACCGGGCAGAGAATTGCTTTAGGCGAGCAGGAAAGCGTTCCCGCAAAGGAGTTTGCGCCAACGTGGCTGAATGAACAAACAATACAGGCGCCGGATCTGGAAGAGCCGGCGATTGAAGTTAAAAACGATGTCGGCAGCTTGTCCGCAACAGCCGGGAACACAACCAGCTATCCAGCTTATCAAGAAGCCAAAAAGACCGGTTTTCTGGGTTCAATTACTAACTGGGGCAAAAAGGCGGTAGGAACCGTATCGAATTTGGTAAACATTCCCAAACTGGTGGACCAATCAAAAATTATAAGTTCGGATAACGTGGTGAATTTGGAACAGACGCAAAAGGCCCGCAGCACGCTGCGAAATGAGGCCAATGTGGCCGGTTTGGTTGCCGCAGGCGGTTTGCCTGTTGGCAGCATAGCCGGCATGAGTTCGGCTTCCCGAATAAATAATGTTACCGCTTCGGAATTTATTAATTCCTTATCATCCTGGAGCAATAGCAACCCCATAAACGCGACTATTACTTTTGTTACTTATACCCAGCCAGCTTCCGGCCAAAAGCCCGCGGCAGTCAGCAATACTTACACCAACGCCACCATTCAGGCCGCGCTGGCATTTATGCAAAATCCGGGTCTGGTTACGGCAATGCTCGGCCTGGGAACATTGCCTTGATTTTTAAGCGCAATATATATGCCAAAATCTAAACTTGTCAAAAAACGTTTGCATAAAATTAAAGCAGAATCTATGGATAAAGTAAAAATAAAGCGCGTGAAGCGCGTCAAAAAACAGACTACGGCCAAAGAAAAAATTTTGGCCGGCATTGGTTTGGGATCAACGCTGATGGGCGGCGCCGGTGCCGTAGCGCCCAAAACCGGACAAACTCAGTTTGTCCGCACCCAGACCGCGCAAAATAATGTTTCAGCCGCAGGGAAGATAAAGCAGACGTTAACCAATATTTTCGGGGTTAAAAGCGCGAAGGCCGCCATTACTCAGGAATATTTGGACGGTTTAGGCGCTGACGTAGAAGCCGCGCGCGCGGCTTTGGCTAATTTTGACCAGTGGGTAACGCAAGCAAGGGCCGATGCGCAAAATTATGGTACCCAAGAGGAGACCGATGCCCGGCTGGCGGAGATTCAGGCTACCACAGACGGCGAGCGGCCAGCATTAGTCAGTGCGGTTGAGGCCGCGGAAAGCGCTTATAGCCAGGCGGCGGACCAGTTTGCGGCAGAACAGCAGGGCAGCGGCAGCACTGTCCAGGGTCCGCAGGCCGGGGAAGAGCGGACCAACGGCCAAGGCTTTGTTGAGGTATTTGACGGCAGCAACTGGCGGCTGAAAGACGGGCAGGAAAAAGTGATTATGGGGACGGTTTATGTTACCCAGAGCGGCGTGTGGGTAGAGCAGCAGAGCAGCGGAGGCGCCGTGGCCCATACTTACACTATTACTACTGGCGCTCCGGCCGTGTCCGTGGATGTGAATTCCGGCGCCGGGATGACTTATGAAATTAGGGATGAAACCGGCCAATTGGTTAATATGGCAGTTGGAGTTAGTCCATCTTTCTCTGTTTCCAATCCAAGCGTTGCCAGGGTTAATGCGGTTCCCGGCACAGTGGAAATAATCGGTGTATCAGAAGGTACCGCCACCGTGACAATCAATTATGCGGGCGCCAGCGCGACTTTTGAAGTTACGGTCAATGCGCTGCCGGGGTCGGGTGATCAGGGAGGCGGAGGCGCCGTGGCCCATACTTACACTATTACTACTGGCGCTCCGGCCGTGTCCGTGGATGTGAATTCCGGCGCCGGGATGACTTATGAAATTAGGGATGAAACCGGCCAATTGGTTAATATGGCAGTTGGAGTTAGTCCATCTTTCTCTGTTTCCAATCCAAGCGTTGCCAGGGTTAATGCGGTTCCCGGCACAGTGGAAATAATCGGTGTATCAGAAGGTACCGCCACCGTGACAATCAATTATGCGGGCGCCAGCGCGACTTTTGAAGTTACGGTCAATGCGCTGCCGGGGTCGGGTGATCAGGGAGGCGGAGATACCGGAGGAGCGGCTGCCCTGAATATTTCCGTGCCTTCAATAAGCGGCGTAACCGCGGGCCAGTACCAGGAGTTTCCGTTTCAGGCAACAGGCGGCAGCGGCGGTTATGTTTGGGAAAAAGTAAGCGGACCGGATTGGCTTTTGATGGATCCGAATACCGGGATTTTATACACGGAAAATATGCCGGCCGATTTAATCACCGGCACGGTTTCCGTAACTGTTCGGGTCAGCGACGGATCAGCATCCGCGCAAAAAGTTTTTTCAATTTCAGTATATGCCCCGGCGCAGGGCGGCCAGACATCAGGCTTCAGCGTGGGCGCCTCGCAGGGCACGCTAAGCGCGCGGTCGGGCAATTATACCGAATTCGCCAATGTGCTGCAGGTGTCCGGGGGCAGCGGTAGCTACGCGTATTCCATAGCTATGGCTGACGGCAGCATGCTTCCTGCGGGAATCGGAATTGGCGAGACCGGAATTATTTACGCAAACGATAATACTTTTGGCCAAGCCCCGGTGCCGGCGGGTTCTTATATGCTGACGGTGGGCGTGGTTGATTTGGGCAGCGGGGAAACAAAAAATATTATTCTCAATCTTCAGGTGCAGCCTTCAGGAACCCAGACGCCGCCCAGCCAGACGGCTGTGAGCGTAAATTTCAGCAAGGCTGACGGCAGCAGCGCGGCGAATCTAAAAGTGGGAGATGCGTGGAAAATCAGCGTTACCGGCGCCAAGCCCGGCGTCCAGGTGGCGGCCGGCACCGAGCAGGTTTTAGCGGACGGGCAGAAAAAAGTCGGTGTCCGCGTACTTGGCACAACCGACTCCCAGGGGCATTTGGAAGTAAGCGATACGGTTTTGGCTGAACACGTCGGCACTTGGAGCATGCGGTTGAAAGTGGACGGACAAGATACGGGAACAGTGCTGAATTTTTCCATCACCGCGCAAGGCCAAACTGCCGCCGCGCCGGTTGGACCGGACGGCAAGCTTAGGCAGGGTTGGGTACAAGATGGCACGAGGTATTTTAACTCTTCTTTAGGACTGTATTCCAATAAAGATGGCAGGTTCCAATCACGTACGTCCGATGGTTACGCGGCTTTGCTTAAGGCGGACGCATTGTCAAAATTCAGTCCAGTTTACATGACCGATGTCTATACTTGGAATGCCTGGTACCAAAATCCGGACGGAACAATGGGCAGGATTGAAAATGCCAGGAATTCTTATTATTACGCTACCTTGGAAACAGCCAGCAAACTTGCCAGCTTGCTTGGCGGAACCGTGGAAACAACTTATTTTGGTTCCGAAGGAGGACCGTTTGTCGATGTGTTGGGAAAAAAAGCCCCAAAGACCCAGGCTGATTTAGCGCCTATGTATATGATCAAGATAAACGGCGTTTCAAATCCCGCGGGGCTAATAGCCCTTGGTTTGACAAATAGTTATGGGCTTATGCCATTTGAAGATATTATTGCCATCACAAAATCAGGGGGTAGCGTATGGGACGCGATTGCCGAACAAGCACTCAAAACTACGGACGCAGCCGGAACAACCGCAACCGCTGGCGGGGGGACAACCGGTATCGGGGGTAGCGGCACCGCCACCCAAACCCAAAGCGTCGTCCCCGTAATTACCGCGCTGTCTACAGCTTCCGTTGCCCAAAATCTGCTGGCGCAAAATTATAAAGTCGCGATCGTGGGCTCTAACTTTAATCCGGTGTTGAGTCAAAATTTGGTGGAAATTGTTGATGGCAAGGGCGCGGTGCGGCAAATTACGCCCAACCAGGTGCTGGCGCAGGGCTTGATATTTACCTTGCCCGGCAACTTGGCGGTCGGCAACTATAAAATCCAAGTCAGGAATTTAAACGATCCGATAAAATTGGTTTCCAACCGGCTGGATTTCGCGGTAACGGCCAGCAATGCCGCTGCTTCCGGTCAAAACGATACTTCAGGATCGTCAGCCGGTGGTGGTACAAACACTTCTGCCAACACAGGCGGGGGGACAACCGGATCCACAAGCGGAACTAATACAGGCGGCACTGGTACCGGCGGTACCACCACAAACACCGCCACTAATACCGGCGGCGCAGCCGCTGCGGCTGACCAAACTCTTGTCAACCAGCTGCAAAGCCAGATCGCCGCAATGCAAAGCAGGATCAATGATTTAAACAGCAGAATCAGCAGCCAAAACACCGCTGGGCAGACAATTGTGCTGAATTCTTCGGATACCGCGCAGATCGCCGCAATGCAAAACCAAATCCAACAGCTTAATAATCTGGTGCAGCAGCTGCGCTCCGGCGGCGGCACTATTTCCGTGATGGGCGGCGGCACTACTCAGGCTTTTCAGGGTTTGCAAATGCCGGCGGGTTACGCGGCCTCAGGAGGCTTGCAATACCAGGATCCGGGCACGGAAGGCCAGGTGCAAGGCGCGGGAGTTTTGGCAAGTTACACTGTAAAGAAAGGGGATACATTATGGAATATTGCAAAAAAATATTACGGCGACGGCAGAAAATGGCGCAAAATTTTAGAAGCTAATCCAAATTGCCTTTCGCGCCCCGGCAATACTCGAACTTTAAAGATCGGCGCGGTGCTGGCAATTCCCAGCCTGTAGCCAAGCCTGCTTATAAAGGCTTGAAATGCGGATTATTTTGCGCATTGTTGCCAATATGTTATCATTAATCCACAAAATTAAACAGAAATATTCAAATATGGAAAATAATCACCTGCATCAAGAGCATCTCCGTGAGCATGGGGAAAATATGCATACAAAATCGGCCAGATTGATTGCCGGCAGTATCATCGCCGCGGCATTGATCATCGCCCTGAGCATTTTTTACAACACCAAGATTTTC
>JAJZRC010000051.1 GCA_021847435.1 bacterium | reverse complement strand
AGAATAAGTACAGTCAAAATAATAATAAAAGCGTAATCGTAATGATTTTGATCGCTATATTTGTTTTGTTTGCCGGTTGGGCATTATTTAAGGCGGGTAACACTCCTGCCACCGGTGGCCAGGCATCGGCCGGCGATCTTAACAGTTTGGTCGGCAAACCAATGCCAATAACCCAGCTGTTTGACAAGGACGGTAAACCGTATTCCTTAGACGGCCTAAAAGGCAAAAATGTTGTTTTGTTCTTTAACGAAGGTGTTATGTGTTATCCGGCCTGCTGGAACCAAGTAGCACAATTAGGTACTGATTCTAAATTTAACAATCAGGACACTGTAGCCCTTTCCGTAGTGACGGACCAGCCAAGCCAATGGCAGCAAGCCCTGCAAAAGATGCCGGACTTAGCCAAGGCAACAATACTATTTGACCAGGGCGGCAATGTTTCCAGATCTTTAGGACTTTTGACCGTAGCATCCTCAATGCATAAAGGCTCGTCCCCTGGGCATTCCTATATAGTCCTGGACAAACAGGGTGTAGTTCGTTTCGTCTATGACGATCCAAATATGGCTATTAATAACGACATGATCAGCCAAAAGATTGCCGCGCTTAATAAGTAATCCGCTCCGCCAAAAGCACACGGCGACGGAAAGGAAATTTATGAATTGCTGTAGTTCACACAATCATAAAAACGAACATCCGGAGCATACTTCGGGTGCCGCCCAAACAAAAATCCCTACTATCTCACTGTCCCGATGGATTGTCGGATTTATAGTCGCCCTCTCGCTGATTTATCTGTTTACCAAAGTATTCTGAGCATAATGTAAACAGGGTGATTAATGGGGGCGACTTAGGCTATTTTATGACGCTGTCCTTTAATGTTTAAAATTAAAGGAGTGGTGTACGCCCACAAGCTTATTCAGACCCTTGAAAGTTAGAAAAAGCCCTTTGAATGCACCTCCAACTATGGTACAATATCCTTAATGATAAATTTTATACAAAACAACAGCATAAAAAATGCTATAGTTATTTGTTTAACTATTGTTGTGTTTGGCATTACAGTTTTGAGTGTGCGGTTTATGGGTCATGAAAGTTATATGGAAGAATCCCAAATATCACTCAGTTGTAATTCTGTTGATTGTGGCATGCCTGTTAATGATTTATCTTGTCTGAATCATTGCATTAGCGCTGTCCAAAATTTTATTCAAACATGTCTTATTATTAATCCGGGAATTAGGTCATCTTTGCTGTTAACATTAGCTTTGTTTTTAGGATTATTTTTCTCCTTAGTCTCAAATCTTTCAAATGATCCAAAATTTTCCAAATCCCGGCTGCGACAACTTTACGATGAATCGGTGACAGCTTTTTTTCACCAAATTGGCTTTTGGCTGACACTATTTCAGAAAAGAGACCCTTCTTACTCCTTTACCTTGGCGTAAAGCGGTCTGTAATTTTGCGTAAAACTTTTTAAAAGTTTTGGCATAAATTTGATAAAGACTCTTTGCGCTCTGCAAAGGTTTTTTTATTTTCAACTTAAATTATTAAAAATTCACTATGCAAAAACTTATTGTTCCGATAAGAGGAATGCACTGCAAATCGTGTGAAATCCTTATTGAAGAAAATGTAAAAAAAGTTTCCGGGGTAAAAAAAGTAGAATCCAGCCACGTCTCGGGCAGGGCAAAAATATGGTATGACGATGCCAGGCCTTCAAATAATGCCATTAGTAAGGCAATAGAAAATGCAGGCTATACGGTCGGACAAGACGACAAAAGGCATTGGCTTTCCCGTAATCCCAGGGATTATTTTTTCCTGGTAAACGCCGGGGCTATTTTACTGTTATTGTATATTTTAGCCCAGATGTTTGGAGTGTCAGATATTGCCGGAAGCTTTAACCAAAAAAGTGTAGCTATGGCAGGTATTATAGGTTTAGTTGCCGGTGTCTCTTCCTGCATGGCATTAATTGGCGGATTGATATTGGCGTTGTCCGCGCGCCATTCAGAGCTTCATCCGGAGGCCACTGCAATCCAGAAATTCCGTCCACATTTATTCTTTAATTTAGGCAGAGTTTTAGGCTTTGCTTTATTCGGAGGATTAGTAGGGCTCATCGGTTCTGCATTACAACCGTCACCTAAATTTTTAGGCGTTCTTACTCTTATCGTGGGAGGGGTAATGATTTTGCTCGGCTTAAAACTTGTTGAAATATTCCCAATACTGCAAAGGGTAAATATAACTTTGCCGAAGTTTGTATCGAGACTGTTTGGAATTAAACAGGAAGAAAAAGAATACAGCCACAAGAGCGCGTTCGTTGGCGGGGCTTTAACCTTTTTCTTGCCATGCGGATTCACCCAAGCCATGCAGTTATACGCAGTCTCTACGGGTAGTTTTGCGCAAGGCGCCTTAATTATGGCTTTGTTCGCATTAGGAACAGCTCCTGGACTTTTAGGGGTTGGGTGGCTTTCCTCGGCTTTTAAAGGAACAAAGGCCAAGTTATTCTTTGCCACTGCCGGGTTGGCGGTTATTTTACTTGGCGTATTCAATATCTCAAATGCCAGCAGTATTGTGTTTTCGCCAAAAGTAATAGGCGGAGTCCAATCAAATAAACAAGCCGCGGCAGACAGTATTCAGGAAGTAAGGATGACTCAAGGCGCCTCAGGATATAACCCTAACCAATTCACTGTCAAAAAAGGCAATACCGTGCGCTGGATTATTAATTCCACAAATCAGTTTACCTGTGCCAGCTACATCCGCATGCCATCTTACGGCATTGGGCAACCCCTTAAAGCAGGAGATAATATAATTGAGTTCACCCCAACCCAGACCGGAGAAATTGCTTTTAGCTGTTCCATGGGTATGTACCGGGGAAAGTTTACAGTTATTGATTAATTAATCTAAAATTTATGTATACAACTAAATTCTTATTGACCAATTTAAACTGTGCCGCTTGTGGAAAGGTCTCGCAAATGAAATTAGGCAAAATTCCCGGAGTCGCGTCCATTCATTTGGAGCAAAACGGCAATGAAGCAAAAGGAGAACTGGAGGCAGATCGCGACATTACCACAGAAGAACTTCAGCAGGCACTAGCCGGAACCGATTATAATGTTCAGGCGGTATAGAAATATTAACTGATTAATTGTTATATGGAAAATGTATTTACATTAAGTGTCCAGGGAATGCACTGCGCATCGTGCGAAACCCTGATAAAAGAGGAGATAAAAGAATTGCCCGGAATTACCGATGTGCAAATTTCCTTTCATGACGGCAAGGGAGTTGCTAAAGCTGGCTCGGGACAAGTTTCTACTGAAAACATAAAACAAGCCATTAAACGAGCCGGCTACGAAAGTGTTGTTACAGAAGACCTCTCCATGAATCAAGGCCTTCAGGAAATGACTAAGGTTGAAGAGTCTACCCCAGATACCGGCGTGCCATTTTCCTTGAAGCTCGAAAATCGTGTGGAAGCCCAGGGGAAAATTATGGAAACCTCCGAAAATAAACCTTATTTTGAAGGCAAATTTTCCAATTATAAAAACGCCGAGATAAATGTACCGGAAGGACACAAAGCCGCTAAAGATTATTTAGAGCAACTGGTAAAAACCTCCAAGTTTTTTAATGTGTTTGACGGCTTGAGTATGGAGAAGCATTTGCCTTCAAACCAGCCGGTGATTTCCCAATCGCCAGTCGTTTCTGTCCCTCAAAATACTATTGAAGGTAAGCAGCAAAGAGTAAATTTATCTTTAATAGGTATGCACTGTTCTTCTTGCGCCAATATCATTGAGCGTAACTTGAAAAAAGTTCCCGGAGTAAACCAAGCCAACGTTAACTTTGCGGCCGAAAAGGCGCAGATTACGTTTGATCCATCCAAGGCCAAAATGGCTGATCTTCTGGGTGCTGTACAAAAGGCCGGGTATAAAGCCGAAGAGGTTGACGCTAAAGATACGGAATATGATGTCAGGAAACGTCAGGCGGAAATCGGCTCCTACTTCAAAAAATTTATCATCAGCGCCATCTTTAGCGCGCCGATGCTGTATTTTATGTTCTTTGACTTCTTTAACTGGATGCCGGGCAAGGCTCAGCTTTTACCCTATGTCGGCATTATTTCCCTGATCCTTGCAACTCCGGTCCAGTTCATTATTGGCAAAGGATTTTACAAAGGTATGTGGTCAGCCTTGCGGATGAAGACGTTTAACATGGACAGCTTAATAGCTATTGGTACGTCTACGGCTTACTTTTACAGCCTGGTGACCTTTGTGCTTTTCGCTATCGCCAATAAAACCGTAATCGGACTAAACGGCGCGAAAATTCAGGACTTGTATTTCGAAACTGCCGCGTTCCTGATAACATTCGTGATTTTGGGCAAATGGCTGGAAGTTCGGACCAAGGGCAAGACTTCGGATTCCATTAAAAAATTGATGGGCTTGCAGGCCAAGACCGCCCGCGTTGTTCGTAATGGTGCTACGCAAGATATTGCCATTGACCAGGTCGTGCACAAAGACATTGTGATTGTCAGGCCGGGCGAAAAGATTCCGATTGACGGGGTAATTGTTAAAGGTTCTTCTGCGGTAGACGAATCTATGCTGACCGGCGAAAGCTTGCCGGTAGAAAAAAGAGTTGGCGATAACGTAGCCGGCGGTACTATAAACAAAACCGGCAGCTTTGAGTTTGAAGTCACCAAAGTCGGCAGCGAAACCGTGTTGGCGCAGATTATCCGGTTAGTGGAAGAAGCTCAAGGCAGTAAAGCCCCCATCCAGGCTGTTGCCGATAAAATATCAGCCTGGTTTGTTCCCGTGGTTATCGGTTTGGCAATCGTTACCTTCTTAGTCTGGTTCTTCTTTTTAGGAGCCACTCTAAGCTTTGCTCTAATGGCTTTTACCGCAGTTATAGTTATTGCGTGCCCGTGTGCCTTGGGGCTGGCTACTCCTACGGCAATTATGGTGGGAACCGGTAAGGGCGCGGAAAACGGCATTTTGGTTAAAGGCGGCGAGCCATTGGAGGCCGCCTGTAAAATTAATACCATCGTCTTCGACAAAACCGGAACACTAACTTATGGCAAACCGGAAGTCACTGACATTATCAGCTTTTCGGAAAAGGACGAAGATGATGTTTTGCAGATTGCGGCTTCCCTGGAAAAACTCTCCGAGCATCCATTGGCAGAAGCAATTTACAGTCACGCGCAGGAAGAAGATGTGGATCTGCTGGAAGTTAAGGATTTTAAAGCAATCCCCGGACACGGCGTGCAGGGGGAAATTGGCGGCGTTACCTACTATTTCGGCAATCGTAAGATGATGAGCGATGTGGCGAGTATAAGCGTGGAAAAAGCCGGCAAAAAACAATCCCGGCTTGAAGAGGGCGGCAAGACCGCAATGCTACTCGGTACAAAAGAAGCCCTGCTCGGCGTAGTGGCGGTGGCGGACACCGTAAAAGTGACTTCCAAAGTTGCAGTAGAAAAGCTTCAAAAAATGGGAATTACGGTTTATATGATTACCGGCGATAACGAGCGCACGGCCAAAGCTATTGCTTCCCAGGTAAGCATCACTAACGTGTTGGCCGAAGTATTACCGGAAGACAAAGCTAACGAAGTAAAGAAACTGCAAGACCAGGGTAAGAAAGTTGCCATGGTTGGTGACGGTATTAATGACGCCCCGGCTTTGGCCCAGGCAAACCTGGGTATCGCTATGGGTAACGGAACCGATGTTGCTATGGAAACCGGCGGAATTGTGATTATGAAGAGCGATTTAAATGACGTGGTTAATTCCATCCAGCTTTCCCGGGAGACCATGAGCAAGATCAAACAGAACATGTTCTTTGCCTTATTCTATAATGTGGTCGGCATTCCAATTGCCGCCCGTGTATTTATGGGTTTAGGATTAGTATTAAAACCGGAACTGGCCGGGCTGGCTATGGCCTTAAGCTCTGTATCCGTGGTGACCAACTCTCTGACTTTGCGGTTCTTTAAGCCTGCCAAACGCAATTGGATATCAGCCTTAGCGCCGGTTGCCATGGCAATATTCTTTTCGTTCATATTCTTCGAGTTTGCCCAATTCAGTTCCCGCATGGCAGAACCAACCCAGGCGATGGCGGTGGTGGAAGCTTCTCCGGAAGTAGTTAAAAACAGCCTGGGTCTAATTAAACAATCAGCCATTAAAGTTAACTACGCCGAAACCAATCCCAAGTTTTTTGTGCAAACCAGCCAAACAAGCGTTAATTTGCCTATGGCGGAAGGATCAGCAAACCTTGGGAAAGATGAAATGATTATCGGTTTTGACGAAGCGGATATGATGAAAAAAGAAAAGTTATTTGAGAAGCCAGGCGATACTATTTCTAACTTCTTTGGCGTACCCAGCATGAAGATTGCAGGGATTCTAAAGCCCACCGGCACGCTATTGGATAACAGCCATATCATGAAAACCGAAACCCAGATTATCTCGGTTGCCATCGGTGCCTCTGCCGACGCCAAAGATGAAGTAAAATTATTCTATGGAATTAACCAAGATAATATTCCCTCGGCCTATACCAACAATATTAGCCGTGACGGCCTGTCACCAGTTATCTTTGGTACCAAAAAGTATCTGCCGGTATACATCGGCAGTAAGGAAGCCGAAGTGATGAAGGCTGAAAAGTTATTTCAAAAAGAAGGTGATACGCTGGCTAACTTCTTTGGCAAAGACGTGGTGGTCGCAGGAATCCTGCCGGAAACTAAAACCCCGCTTGATAACTTTCACTTCGTCACCAGCGATTTCGTCCAGTAAAATTGTATAATATAAAGGGGGGAACTAACAA
>JAJZRC010000005.1 GCA_021847435.1 bacterium | reverse complement strand
TCCGCGAGCAAGTGGGCAGGAGAGTGCAAATGGCTGTCTGCTTGGGGTTTTTGGATATTTTTTTGCTTAAACTTAGCTATATTTCCAATTGCTTCCATAATCTGATTATAACTTATTTTCATAATGGTTGTAAAAGAGCCGGCAGCGCGCTTGGCGCGTTGCCGGCCCTCTGCCGTGGCTGATGATCCCGTTACTCCTCGATAAGGAGCTGCCGGCGGACTACAACCCGATGCACGCCGGGAAGGGACTCCAGGAACCCTCTGAACTCCTCCTCCAGGGTTTTCCTGGCTTCGTCTTTCTTGGGCTCCGCGGCCTCGTTTTTGGAACGACAGCTGAATGTGGCATCCACCCTGTCACCCAATGTAGCGTAGGCCTGGCCGAGCAGCACGTAGTTGCGGTACCTTTCCTGGAACTCTTCCGCCACTGCCTTGGCAAGAGCCTGCGGGGAGTGCGCCTTGGGGAATTTTTCCTTGCGCCCGTCTGCTGCGGTGTCCAGGATCAGGTCAACCCTGATTTTCACAGGGTAACCGAGGACGGGAAGTTTGTCTTCCATCACCCGCAACCTGGGCTCCAGCCAGCCGCCGGCGATCACTTTCCTGATCTCCTTGGCCACCTGCTTTTCGCTCACACTCAGGCTCCGGGCAATCTCATTGACATCAGCTGCCCGGTGTTCAAGCAAATACTTAAGAATCCTTGTTTGAAGAGACGTTAGGTCCTTCATTTGTTCCTCCTGCTTTTTTCACTTACGAAGCAATTATTTTACACTAAAACTGTTGATTTGTCAATGAAAAAAGGCTATACTTAAAAGCACTTATGAAAAAAGTAGACATTGCCGGACTTAAAATCGATTCCACCGGCAAAGCTGAATTCCTAACCGCGCTTGAAAAACGCCTGGCCGCGGGCAAAAAAACCTGGATCATCACCCCGTATTCCGAATTTTTGCTGCATGCGCTTAAAGACCCGCGCCTGATGCAAGTGCTCAATCGGGCGGATTTTGCCGTGCCTGACGGCATCAGCCTGTTTGTTGCAAAAAAATACTTGGAGATTCCGCTTCCAACGAAAAATTACTGGCTAAAAATATTCCGCGCGGTTTGGCAGCTGGCCCGCGCTCTTGCCGCGGCCGTGTTTTATCCGTCCTGGATAAAATCCGCGCTGCCGGAAAAAATCCCCGGCTCGGATTTGGTCTGGGACCTGGCGGGCATGGCCCGGGCCAACAACTGGTCCGTGTTTTTGCTTGGAGGATTCGGCAATACGCCCAGGCTCGCGGCCGAAGCGCTGCTTGCAAAATTCCCTAACTTAAAAATTGCCGGAGCGTCCAGCTTAAATCCCCACGACCCCGAATTGGGCAAGCTTATAGCATCAGCCCGGCCCAACCTGCTTTTGGTCGCCTACGGGCCCATTAAGCAGGAGCTGTGGATAGCCGCCAACCTCCCAAAACTGCCCTCAAAACTCTTTATCGGCCTGGGCGGCACCTTTGACTACTTGGCAAAAAAGCGCGTAAATCCGCCTGGTTTTTTACGTTCCATGGGCCTGGAATGGCTTTTTAGGCTACTTACCCAGCCCTGGCGCATAAGGCGCATTTATAGAGCCACTTTTGGCCTATGCGTGGCGCTTTTAAGGTATAAGGTATTCAGCACTTACGGACTGAGACCTAACGCGGCCGTGGTGGTGCTAAATGAGCAAAACCAAATCATGGTCTGCCGCCGCAACCCCAAAGATTTCCGCATTGACCTTAGCGGCGCTGAACGCTCCAACGAACACAACGACTACTGGCAGTTTCCCCAAGGGGGGATTGACCCTCACGAGGAACTGCTTGAGGCGGCCAAGCGCGAACTATGGGAAGAAACCGGAATAACCGAAGTTGAGCACCTGCACACATCAGCCCATACGCATACTTACCGCTGGAACAACGCGGGCCGCCATTTCTGGCCCAACCGCCGCTTTGCCTACAGCGGGCAGAAGCAAAGGATCGTATATTTGCGCTTTACGGGGCGCGAGGATGGGATTAAATTTCCCAACCACGAAGAACTTATGGAGCACGCCTGGATAAAAGCGGCCAGCCTGCTTGGCAGGCTGACCGACGAACGGCAAACCATAGGCAAAATCGTACTGGAAGATTTGAAAGAAATGCGGGAAAAAGGTATAATAACCGATGATAAGAATGCCATAAATGACAAAAATAAAGGTTCCCCGCAGCAAGCTGACGAGGTATTACCGCAAGAGACATCTGTCATTTCGGAGCAGAGCTCCGAGGTATTGAACCTGTATTAGCTCCTTAGGCTCGTAAAAGAGTCCTTAAGGACTCTTTTGCTCGCTCTACGTCGCTAATAAAAATTCAGTTTTTATTTTTGTCGTTTTTATTTTTTAACTTTTGTCACTTTCTATGATCCGCACCCGTTTCGCCCCATCACCAACCGGCTATGTACACATCGGTTCTTTGCGCACCGCGCTTTTTGCGTTTCTTTTTGCGCGCCACAATAACGGCAAGCTGGTTTTGCGCATTGAGGATACCGACCAAAACCGCAAGGTAGAAGGCGCCGTGGAAAACCTGATCCAGGTCATGCGCGCAGTGGGAATCAATTTTGACGAAGGTTTTTATTTGAAAGAAGACGGAAGCGTAGGCGAGCGGGGAGAGTTCGGCCCATATCTGCAATCCAAACGCCTGGACATCTACCATAAGCACACCGAGCAGCTGATTGCAGAGGGCAAAGCTTACTACTGCTTTTGCAGCGAAGCCAGGCTGGACGAACTGCGCAAGGAGCAGACTGCGCTGAAAAAGCCGCCCATGTACGACCGGCATTGCCGCAGTCTGTCTGCTGCCGATGTCAAAAAAAATTTTGACGAGTTTTCGGCTTCCGGCAAAAAGCCCGTGGTGCGCTTTGCCACGCCCCTGGAAGGGCAAACCGTAATTGAAGATTTGATATACGGCCGGATAGTTTACGAAAATAAAATTTTAGACGACCAGGTGCTGCTCAAGTCTGACGGTTTTCCCACTTACCATTTGGCTGTGGTAGTCGATGACCACTTCATGCAAATCAGCCACGTCATCCGGGGAGAAGAATGGATACCGTCAACGCCCAAACACCTGCTTTTATACCAGGCTTTCTGCTGGCAGCCTCCTAAATTTGCCCATTTGCCTTTAACTTTGAACCCTGACAAATCCAAACTGTCCAAGCGCCAGGGCGACGTTGCCGTGGAAGACTTTTTGAAAAACGGCTACCTGCCCGAAGCTCTGGTGAATTTTGTCGCGTTTTTGGGCTGGAACCCCAAAACAGAGCAGGAAATTTTCAGCATGCCCGAACTCATAGAACAATTTGACTTGGGCAAAATCAACAAAGCCGCCCCGATATTCGACACCAATAAGCTTGACTGGCTAAACAGCCATTACATCCGCGGATTGCAGCCGGAGGTCTTGCTTGCGGCCGCCAAACCTATCTGGTCCGAAAAAAACATCGCGGTAGAAAATTACCCCGTGGAATTTTTGAATTCGATTCTCAATTTGGAAAAAGAGCGCCTTAAAAAACTTTCTCAGCTGGGGGAGGGGACAGGCTACTACTTTAACCAGCCCGAATACGAAAACGGCCTGCTGATTTGGAAAAAAAGCGACGCGGCAGATGCCAAGGCCAAACTTCAGAAGCTGCAGGAGTTTTTTGAGCGGCTGGACGACAAAGAATTTTCCAGGGATATCCTGGAAACCAAGTTAAAAAAATTCATTTCGGAAAACGGCTTTGACAACGGTTCGGTACTTTGGCCGCTTCGGGTAGCGCTCTCGGGCCTGGAAAAAAGCCCCGGCCCCTTTGACCTGGCAGCAGCGCTCTATTTGGGCCACAGAAGAAACGGCATTTTAGAGCGGATTAATGCCGCAATTTCAAAACTTTCCTAAAATTTGGCCTTTGGGCCAAATTTTTGGTATAATGTGATCAATGAAAAATCCGTTTGAAACCAAAACAAAAAGATTTATAGCCATTTTCCTGGCATCGGGGGTGTTTTTTGCTGTAAATATAAGCGGAATAATGGCCGAACAAACCACGGACGAGCTCCGAGCCGCCAAAACCGCTACGGAAAAAAAGCTGGAAGCCATCAACCGGCAAATCAAGAGCTACCAGCAGCAAATCGCCACGACCCAGGCCAAATCCAACACCTTAAAAAACGAGGTTTATATTTATGACAAGCAAATAGCTTCCACGGAATTGCAGATCCAGGCCAAGGAAACCCAAATTGAAGACGCCAACTTGCAGATTGCCCAATTAACATTGCTGATTGAACAAAAGAACAAGGAAATCGAAGACAACAAAAAAGTGCTCAGCCAGCTGATTGTCGAACTAAACCAGTACGATGACCAATACGCTTTAAAAACCGGCATTGGCAGCAGCAAGCTTTCCGACTTTCTGGACAATATTCAGTTTACCCAAAACCTGCAGGACAAAATTTACCAGCTGGTCCAGAGAATCAAGGAATTAAAAGCCAAGCTGGAAACCCAGCAAAAAGAACTGGAGGCCCAGGTAAAACAGCTGGAAGAATTAAAACACCAGCTGGAATTGACCGAAAGCTCGCTAAGCGCCATGCGCGGCCAAAAGCAGCAGCTGCTTAACCAGACCCGCGGTTTGGAAAAAAACTACCAAAAACTTCTGGCGGCCAGCAAAGAAGACGAATCTAATTTGCTTAAGGAAGTGCAGGACCTGGACGCCAAAATCCGCGCCAAGCTGGGACAAAAAAGCATACCCGCCAGCAAAGGCGTATTGGCGTGGCCAATGGATGGAATTTTAACCCAGGGGTACGGCAAAACCGGTTTTACTGCGCTCGGTTACAATTTCCACAACGGCATTGATATTGCCGCGCCGGCAGCCCAGCCGATTTACGCGGCCGCGGACGGCGAAGTCATTTACACCGACTCCAGCGACGCTTCCTATGGCAACTGGGTTGCCATTAAACATAACATCTCCACCAAATCAGGATCCAGCCAGGTAATTACCCTCTATGCCCATTTTAGGAGCTTTAAGGTCGTCCCGGGCCAAAAGGTGAAGCAAGGCGACCTGCTCGGCTACGAGGGCAACACCGGCAATACCACCAAAAAACTTTACGGCCCGGAGCGCGGCTACCATATTCACTTTGGCGTTTATGACGCGGAAGGGTTTGGCGTCGCCCCCGGAGCCTACCAAAAAATATACGGGGCTTATAGGGTGCCTTACGGCTATACTTATAATCCAAAAGACTTTTTGGGCAGCAATTAAAATAAAAAACAATGAATAAATTCTCGCGGGCACGGTTTAAACAGCTCATTTACGCTTTGCTGCTTTTGGAGCTGGTTTTCAGCTATACGCCAGCGGCTTATGCGCAAACTGCGGATTTTAATTATGCTAGTTCCAGCATATCTAGCCAAATCGAAAAGTACTTATGTGCACCAAGCCCTGTAGATAAATCCCAAACCGAACTGCATTTAGATTCCCAAAGCAACCAGTTTACCTTTAACCAAAACTTGGTTGCGGCTAAAAACAAAAACAGCCAAGACTTATTTAACTGCATAAATAAACTTTACAAATTCGCCATTATTATTGCCGCCGTTTTGGGCGTATTTTTTATTGTGATTGCCGGTTATGTCTACATGTCTGCGGACGGCAACCAGGAATCCGTGGACAAAGCCAAAAGCATTTTTACTTCCACCCTTACCAGCCTGGTAATTTTGTTTGCCGGCTACATTCTGCTTAAAGCAATCAACCCGGACCTGGTGCAGTTTAAATCCATCCAGCCGCCCAGCGTGGTTTTACCCAAAGCTACAATGCCTGTAACCGGAGCAGGCACAGTTAGCAATAGCGTAGCCGCTGACCTGATTGGGTCTGGGTGCGCTTTCCAAACTGATAAACAAAAAATCGAGGCTTCCCAAATGGCACCCCAGCTGGTATCTATAGCAAAAAATATATGCTATAACGTCGCCCATAATTACCCAAATACAAATGCCCGCCCGGCAACAATCTCTTCTGTCATCGGCATGGACCAACATGCAGAAAACTCATACCACTATAAAGGCTGCGCGCTGGATTTCGCAGACGGCGGCGGGGTTGGATTTTTCAACTTTAGCGACAAAACCGGAAGGCCTGTAGGCGTAGCAATCTACAAAGAAGCCTTGGCAAATGGAATCAGTATAGACCGCATTGACCCCGGAACTGATAGAGACGCTTCAAAAAGCTACATGCTGCACATTGATCTTGGCAGCAATTGTCCTAATTAATTTTCTGTCATGCAAGAACATGTTAAAACTTTTTGTATATTAGCTTCGATTTACATTTCTATTCTCATTTTGTAAAAAGTGATCTTTTATTACCAATTACTATCGTATCTTAATATGCCTGGTGGCAAATAGAAGCGATGGCCTAATAAAAAACTGCTCCATGAAATATTAAGGTGCAGTTTTTTATATCCTCCGGCTGAATTTATCTAAACAGGGGAGAGGTCATCAAAACACTCGGAATTTGAATGCTTATACTTTTTATTTTAAATGACCGTAACTAATAAATATTTGATGTGGTTTTACCGAATTCTTTATAATAAACAAAAAGCGATTGCTTAAAGCAGGAGACATGACAAGTATTTAATCGGAAGAAGCGTGTTTGAATATATTTTTGTAAAATTATTTTAGAAAATTAATAAAAAACACCAGGGGAGGCCCGGAGTTAAAAAACCTCATAAGCAGGCTTTTTGCAGCATACTATGTCGCACAAGGTACATTGTGCGACACTATACGTATTCAGTTTTCCACACCTCCCCTGGGACTCTTAGATGCATTTTAAAACTTGAACTTGCATTTAATTTGGTTATATATTTCTTTTTAAGCACGCGCAGCGATTAACGGATTTTTCTTAAAAAAATTTCATATAATCAAATTTTAAAATTAACTTACTATCCCCCGGATAAACTTAATTTAAGCCCTCAACCTGCCTCTGCTGTGCGACAACTACGTTTAGCACCCTCAGCACATAATCCAAATCGGCCTTGGTTGTAGTTCTGCCCATGCTAAACCTTATGCTGCTTGAAGCGTCTTTTTTGCTTCTTCCGATTGCCAGTAAAACATGAGAAACCTCGTTTGAATTTGAACTGCAGGCGCTTGAAGTGGATACTGCAATATTGTAAGAATCCAAATAAAGCATTAAAGCCTCGCCTTCAACGCCCTTAAATACGAAGTTTATATTATTCGGTAATCGCCTATTTACTTTTAAATCGTCATTGTAAGGACCGTTTAAAAGTACACCAGGAATCCTCTTGCCAATCCGGCCAATGAAATAGCTTTGCAGTCTGGCTAGCCTCAGATTTTCTTTATCCTTTTCATCCCGGGCCAAAACAAAAGCTTTGGCTAGGCCGACGATCCCGGGGACGTTTTCGGTTCCGCCGCGCAAACCCTTCTCCTGGCCCCCGCCGAATATAACAGGTTCCAATTCCACTCCCTGGCGGACATATAAAAATCCGGTCCCCTTGGGCCCGTAAATTTTACTGCCGTTAACGGACATTAAATCCATCCCAAGCCGGTTAACGTCCAAATCCAAAAAGCCTGCTGCCTGGCAGGCATCGGTATGCAGCAATATGCGCGGCAGGCCTTGCTGCCTGCGCTGCTGGTTTTCTTTTTTAAGCCACTGCCCTATTTCCGCCAAAGGCTGGATGGTGCCGATTTCGTTGTTGGCATAGATTATAGAAATAAGAAAGGTGTCCGGCCGGATGGATTTTTTTAACCGCTCAAAATCTATTAGCCCGTTTTTATCCGCGGAAATAAATTCTGTATTGTGCCCTTCCCCCGCCAAAGCGCCGAAAACCCTATTCACGCATTCATGCTCCACCAAAGTGGACAGCAAATGAAACTTGTTTTTTTGTAAGGCTGCCGCTTTTCTGACAGCGCCCAAAATTGCAAGGTTGACGCTCTCCGTGCCGCCCCCTGTAAAAATAATTTCGCTGCTTTTGGCGCTGATCCGTTCGGCAATCTGCTGCCTTGCCGTTTTTACGGCAGCATCGGCTTCCCTCCCCTGTCCGTGCAAAGAAGAAGGGTTGCCGAACCTGGCAGCCCAAAAAGGCGCCATGGCTTTCTGCGCTTCCGGCCGCAGAGGAGCGGCCGCGGCAAAATCCAAATATATATTTTTTTTGCTGGCTGAAATTTTTTTTGCCATATATTTAATGTTGTATAAAAAGACGCCGCAAGAAATTTCTTGCGGCGGAAGGAGCAGGCGCGCGCTACAGCCGCCGTTGGCGCAGCGGCGCGCCACCGCTCTCCTTCCGCCGCCTGGCGATCCCAAACCCTCAAAGCCCTTATCTTTACAAAAGGGCGGCCGTCGACCCATACGGGTCTAAAAAGGCAATACTTTGCAGGCTTGTGCGGCAATGCTTCCGCAAACATTGCCAGGATAAATACTCAAGCAGAAGGAGTTAGGCCAAGGCGGGAACAAGCCTTAAGCCGCGGCCGCATGTAAGAACGGGAACGCGGAACCGTTCACGGTTATGTCCTCCTTCTGCTATCGCTGCAAACCGCGGCCGCAAAGGCTTTTGGAAGCTAAACATGCCGATTGCGTTGCTGGCAGGCCTGATGTCACTAGGACCTGCGCGCGGTTGATTGTTTAATATTATACATATAATCGTTAATTTTGTCAAAAAAATGCCCTAAATTGGGCGGTCGATTTTTATGAATTCATTCTTTTATCTGGAAGATTTAACGTAACCCGCGGCAGCCGCTTCACTCTCTGTGGCAAAACATTGCTCTGGTTTAACGATTTTATAAAATGCTCCTCCCGGGATATGATAAATTTTTTTCTTAGTGGATGATATATTGCCTTTTATAGCGCAATTGGCTGGCGTGCTGGAAGCCGCTGCGGGCTGCGTAACCTGCTGTTCTCCCAATACCGCCGCCCCAACCGCAGCTTCGGAAGTTTTTGTAACAGCAGCGGATTTTGTGTTATAATTAGCTTGTGATTTAAACCGGTCGCGGCGCCACTCTTTTTCATACCTGCCGCTGCCGAAACCGGCCAAAAATATCAACACAAAACAAACCGCAAGCACTAAATGTTGCTTATTTTCTTTTATCCAGGAAACGATTTGCTCGTAACTTTTCATTACTAGGATAATTATAACACAATATCCAATGAAATACGCATTCGTATTAGGGAGGGTTTATACCTTATCTGTTGCGGAACTGGCCGCTGTTTTGGAAAAGCCGGACCCGGCATTCAACTTGTCAGGGGAACCCATAAAGATTCTGGAAAGTTCCCCGGAAATCCTGGTTATTGAGGCTACCCGGCCTTTGCGTGTTGATGCGATGCAAAAAAAGCTGGGCGGAGTCATAAAAATATTAGAGGTGGTTGATGTGGTAAAGAAACGAGAAGCTGATTCCATCAACTTCGCTTTAAAACATTACTTCAAGCCAAGCGTATTAAAAAAACAATTTTTCAAAGAATATAAAGGTAAAATGCAGTTCGGACTGAGCATTTATCTTTTGGATTTGGAGCTTTTAAAAAGGCCATCCCCTGCCCCGGCGCGCGAAGGACACAAACCCTTTAACAACAGTATTTTTTCAGAAACTAGGCGCTTAGGCATGATAATTAAAAAAGGGCTGACCGAAACCGGAGCGAGCGTGCGGCTGGTCCTGCCGGAATTCAACGCCCTTGCCTTGGCTTCTGTAGTGGTGACCAAAAACCTGCTTCTCCAGAAAGGCGCGGAAATCTGCATTTTGGCCGGAACCGACCGCGTATACACGGCAAAAACTCTGGCGGTTCAGGATTTCGAAGACTATGGGCGCCGCGATTACCAGCGCCCTGTGCGCGATGAAAAACAAGGCATGATTCCTCCCAAGGTTGCGCAAATTATGGTCAACCTGGCAAACGCCAAGTCCGGCGAAACGCTGCTGGACCCTTTTTGCGGCATCGGCACAGTCCTGCAGGAAGGCATTCTATTGGGTTACAAAGTTTTAGGCAGCGATATTAACAAAAAAGCCATAAAAGGCAGCGAGCAAAATTTGGAATGGTTCCGAAACCGCTACAAAATATCCCCGGGGAAATACCACGTGGAGGCGGCTGACGCGCGAAGCGTAGCGGGACTGCTTTCCAGCCAAAAAATTAGCGCTATTGTAAGCGAAGGGACTCTGGGGCCTATTTACAGCCAATACCCTAAAAACGCGGAAATAGAGCAAAATTTTAACGACCTAACCGAATTATATAAGGCTTGTTTTGCCGAATTTGCCAAAATTTTACCTCCAAAGGGCAGGGTGGTTATGTGCGTCCCCGCTTATAAAAAAGGCCCAAACTCATACGAAATGTTCCCAAGTCTTGACTTTATGGCCCCTTTGGGATATAATTTAGTGGATATTATTTCTCCGGTTTTGGCCAAGAAAATGAAATTTTTAAGGCTTACTGACCGCAAAACCGCCATATACGACCGCAAGGATCAAATCGTGGCCAGAGAAATAGTTATCTTTGAAAAGGCCTGAGACCTTTTCAAAGATAAATGTCAAATTACAAATTTCAAATGTCAAAAATTGCGGTCTGCAGTATTTGGAATTGGTAATTTGATATTTGGAATTTAAGAATTAACCTGTTAATTTTCATATATGGCACATAAAAAAGCAGGCGGCAGTACTAGTCTTGGCCGCGATTCCGTATCAAAACGCTTGGGCGTAAAAATTTTCGGCAATCAGGCCATTAAAAAGGGCCAAATCATTGTCCGCCAGCATGGCAGCAAGTTCCATGCGGGCAAAAATGTCAAAATGGGCGGCGACTCCACTCTGTATGCCCTTGCTGACGGCGTTGTCAAATTCCAAAAAAAGCAGGTTAAGAAATTCCACGGAAATCTGAGAACCACCAGGATTGTCAACGTAGTTTCGGCAAAATAGCGCCATCCTGTCAAAATATTAAAAACCCCGCTTTGTGCGGGGTTTTTATGTATTTATCGATTTACTGGTTTTTTAGCTTTACAGCTGCTTTGATGAACGCGCTGAATAAAGGATGCGGGGCCAATGGCTGGGATTGAAATTCCGGATGGAATTGGCTGCCCACGAAAAAAGGATGGTCTTTAAGTTCAATAATTTCCACCAGCTTGCCATCGGGCGAAGTTCCGGAAATAACCAAACCGGCCTTTTGCAAACGCTCGCGGTATTGATTGTTGAACTCGTAGCGATGGCGGTGGCGTTCGTTGATTTTGGCTTTTCCGGTTTTTCCAATAAGGCCCAAAGCTAAATAAGCCGCTTCTGTTTTTGTGCCGCGGGCGACAACGCAATCCCAGCCGCCCAAGCGCATACTGGCTCCGTAATCGCGATTAAGCAGCTTTTTCTCCTGGTCGGGCATAATGTGGATTACCGGATGCGGAGTCTTGCCGTCCACTTCCGTGGTATTCGCCCCTTTCAGGCCGGCAGCGTTTCGCGCAAACTCAATGGTCGCCATCTGCATGCCATAGCACAAGCCTAAATACGGAACTTTATTTTTTCTCGCATACTCGATCGTCTCAATCATTCCTTCTGTGCCGCGGCTGCCAAATCCCCCCGGTACCACAATGCCGTCATACTTTCCCAATATTGTTTTGGCGCCCTTCTTTTCCACTTCCAAGCTTGAAATCCAGTGAAGCACGGGCTTGACCTTATGCGCCCAAGAAGCGTGCTTTATGGATTCAATGACCGAAACATACGAGTCAGAAAGCTGGAACTTGCCTACGCCGAAATATTTTCCGACCACTGCTATATGGATCTCTTTTTTAACGTTCTTAATGGTATTTACTAATTTTTTCCACGCGCGCAAGTCATGCTGCTTTGGCTTGAGTCCGAACTTGTTCAAAATCAATTCTCCCGCATGCTGATTCTCCAAAATCACCGGCACTTCATAAATACTGGAAACATCCGGGTTGGACAACACATAATTTTTCGCCACATTGCAGAATAAAGCCACGCGCTCCTTGCGGCGTTCATCCAAAGGCACCTCGCTGCGGCCAACGATCAGATCCGGCTCAATCCCCATGCTGTTTAGAACCCTGACTGACTGCTGCACAGGCTTTGATTTCATCTCTCCCAAATAGCTCGGAATAGGCAAATACGCCACGTGGATATGCAGAACGCTTTGCGTATCCCTCAGCTTCATAATTCTGGTGGCCTCGAAAAAAATGGCATTCTGGTATTCGCCCACCGTCCCGCCCAGTTCTATAAGGCAGAAATCGTAGCCCTTTCCGGCCGCCTGCCAGCGGCGGATAATTTCATCAGTCACATGGGGAATGGCTTCCACGTCCTCGCCGTCATATTCAAAAGCGCGCTCTTTTCGCAGCACCTCGGCATAAATCTGTCCCGTGGTCACGTAATTGGCGCGCAGAATGTTTTCCCCGGTAAAGCGTTCATAATGCCCCAGATCCTGGTCGGTTTCTATGCCGTCTTTGGTAACCCAAACTTCTCCGTGCTCCTGAGGCCGGATCGTCCCCGCGTCCTGGTTTAAGTACATATCCACTTTCACGGGGCTCACGGAATACCCCTTTGCCCGCAGTATCGCGCCAATGGAGGCCGAAGTGATCCCTTTGCCGATGCCGGAAATTACGCCGCCGGAAACGAAAATGAATTTGGTTTGAGTTTTGCTTTTCGGTTTTACCGCATTACTGCGTTTTTCGGGTGCCATGTTTTTTAAATTAATGGTTTAATTTTCAGCTTCCACGCTCAGCCGGATGCCGGCCTCAATATTTTGTCCTAATTTTATATTCGCCTTATGTTCGCCCAGCAATTTAATAATGCCGGTTAGTTTTATCTGTTTTTTTTCCAATAATAGCTGCATCTCGGACTGAATTGCCGCCGCTACATCTTTTTCATGAACCCCGGAAAAAATCTGCCCCTTGTCCCCGACTTTGACCTTGATTGTAAAAATCTGCTTTTCCAGTTCCGTTTTCAGCGTTCTTAGCCTGCCTGCTTCTTTTTGTTTTTTTGCCTCAGCCTCCTTTGACTCCTTGGCAATTTTCGCCTGGATTTCCGGAGTCGCGGTCTTGGCAAAACCTTTGGCAATCAAGAAATTTTTTGCGTAACCGTCGTTTACGTCTTTCAACTCCCCTTTTTTGGCGACTCCCGAAAGATCTTTTATAAATACGACTTTCATGAATATAAAATTTAATTTCTCAAAATAAAAAACTCCCCGAATCCTCAGAGAGTCCTGCTTCCTTTTCCCTCAGGCCGGGCCAACATGGGCCAACCGCTAATTAGGGCTCTTTCTTAGTATACTAAATATTTTTTATATTGCAAGCGGTTAGAATTTACAAAAAAATAACTTAAAATCCCCTTTATTTAAGCTAAATTTTTAGATACTTTCTTATTGCCAATAAAGTTGAGGACAAAGACAAAACCACCGCTATTGCGAACAAAGCCAAAAACATCCATATATAGCTGGTTAAGCTTCCGGCAAACACTTCCCCGGCCTGAGGGCTGACGTACCCGATTACTGCCGGAACCACTTTGGTAAATACCGGCAAAAACAAGCCGGCCGTAATAAAAGTGGAAAGAATGCTGTACAAAAAGCTTTCGGTCAGAAACGGCGCCCGAATGTACCAATTAGTCGCCCCTACCAGGCGCATAATTTCAACCTCCTCTTTGCGGTTATAGATTGTCAGGGTAATAGTATTATAAATGACCAGAATGGCTATAAGAGCGAATATTACGGCCAGGGCCAGGCCGAAAGTTATGATGAATTGGAGAATTTTATTCAGTCTTTCAATCACCAAGCGGTTATCTTCAAAATTAACCTTGTCCACGAAGTTCGCATACTGGTCCTGCTTCAAGCTTTCGGCGATTTGGGGATAATCTTCAAGGCGGGCGGCTTTAATGTGCAATGTTGCCGGCAAAGGATTTTCGCTTAACTCATTCAAGGATTGGGTAATTAGCTGGTCATTGGCGTGTTTAGCCTTAAAATCCTCAAATGCCTGCACCGCTGAAACATATTCAAGCGATTTAATGCGCGCATCCGCCGCTAAGCTGTCCTGAATATTGCGAATTTGTTCCTCCGCAAGGCCTATTTTAAAATACACGCTTATGTCCACCGTATTTTTAATGGTTTTGATGGAATAATTTGTCATCACAAACAGCAAAAACAGGGTGGAAAAAATAACCAGGGTTATAGTCATAACCATGGTGGCAGCCATAGACAGCCAAGAGTTCCTGACAAAATTGGTCAGGCCGGTCTTAATCACCCGCAAAAATGAAATCGAATCAAACATAAAACAATACTAAAAATGACAAGGATGAGCAAAAATGACAAGAACAGAGCTGCATATAATTTTTTTAAATTTTTAGGACTTACGCACTGAGCCAAGTTCGAGGCATTTTCCGAGGATTTTTGGAGGCGTAGCCGGGTTACGCTGATAAAAACCGCAGGAAAATAACGAAGAAATTGGCCAAAGCCGCTTTTTATGGGACGGGCTCTGCCCGCCCAAAAAGCGGCGGTGCGTAAGTCCTAAATTTATTATTTTTGTCATTTTTATTACAGTTTGTACTTCCCTTTTTCCTGTTCCATGGTGATTTTGCCGCCTTCAATGGTAATAACGCGCTTTTTAATTTTATTCACCAGATCGGAGGCATGGGTCGCAAGAATCACGGTAGTGCCCAGCTGGTTGATTTTCAAAAGCAAGTCTATAACTTCAGAAGCATTCACCTCATCCAAATTACCGGTAGGCTCATCGGCAAGCAACAGCACCGGGCGGTGCGAAAGGGCGCGGGCAATAGCCACGCGCTGCCTTTCCCCGCCGGACATCTCATGGGGAAAACTGTCTTTTTTATGAATTAAACCTACCAAATCCAGAATTTTTGGCACCTCTTTGACGATTTTTTCCATGCGGTGTCCGCAAACTTCCATGGCAAACGCCACGTTTTCAAACGCCGTGCGTTTTGGCAGCAGCTTAATGTCCTGGAACACCATTCCGATCTTTCTTCGCAAATAAGGCAAATCGCGCTTCTTTACGCGGGAAATATCCACATCGTCAATCAAAATGCGGCCGCCGTCTATTTGCTCTTCGCCTATAATCAGCTTCATTAAGGTGGATTTTCCCGCGCCCGAAAGTCCCACCAGAGAAATAAATTCTCCGCGGTGCACCAATAAATTCACCCCGTCAAGAGCGTTTTGGTGATTATATTTTTTTATTACATTTTCAAACTTAATCATAGACTTTAGACGCACTCCTTTTTGTTTCAGAAGATCACAATAAATTCATTATACCAGATATTCTCTGGCATATCCAAATAACCATACCGATATTTTTAAAAGCCGCCGGTTAAGCGGCTTTTTTTTCCAAATATTTCTCCACAAACTCATCCAAATCGCCGTTCAGCACGCTCTCCGGGTCGGATGTTTCAAAATTAGTCCGGTGGTCTTTAACCATTTTGTAGGGATGCAGCACGTAAGAGCGGATCTGGTTCCCCCACTCCGCGGATTTGAATTCTCCCCGAATTTCCTGTTTCTGTTTTTGCAGCTTTTCTTCTCCCAAAGTTTTGAGCTTGGCCATCAAAATCTTCATTGCTATTTCCCGGTTCTGGTGCTGGCTTCGCTCGTTCTGGATGGATACCTTAATCCCTGTCGGAATGTGGGTTATGCGGATTGCCGAATAGGTGGTATTGACCGACTGCCCCCCATGGCCGGAGGAAGTATTGGCCTCGATTTTTAAATCCTTAGGATCTATTTTCAGCTCCTCCTGGCTTTCCAGCAGCGGCAGCAGTTCCATTAAGGCAAAAGAAGTTTCCCGGGTGTGGGCGGGGTTAAACGGTGAGAGCCTGACGAGCCTATGAACCCCTGCTTCGCTTTTTAAAAGGCCGTATGCATGAGGGCCGCGAGCTTCCACAACTGCGGATTTCACTCCCCCTTGTTCGCCCCGGCTCATTTCCAAAATCTCTGTAGCAAAACCTTTCTTCTCGCAGTAGCGCAAAAACATTCTAAGCAGCATTTCCGCCCAATCCTGGGCATCTACCCCGCCCGCGCCGCTGTGCAGCGAAAAAATCGCGTTATGGTCGTCGTATTTTTTGGACAACAGGGCCACAAAGCGGTTTTTACGGTATTTATTTTCCAAATCTTCAGCCTGCTTTTGCAAAAATTGAACCGTTTCGTCAGACTCGTCGGTATTTGATTTTGCGATATCTAAAATTTCTTGCACTGATTTTTCCAAATTTTGCCAAAAATCATAAAAATTCTTGAGTTGGCTGTGCTCCTGGGTTATTTTTTGGGCGCGCTGGTTGTCGCTCCAAAAATCCTTCCGCTGCATGGCTTCTTCCAATTCCAAAATCTTCTGCTCCTTTTGGGGCAAATTGAGATGCTGTTTCAAGCCTTGAATCTCGGCAAGTAAATTCTCGAACCGTTTTACCAATTCGTTCATCAACAATATTATAGCATTAAAAATGTTTAGGGGCGCCAGAATATTCCGCGTGTTCCGTCTGGCGCCCCCTCTTGCTCTGAATCAATTGATTAGTGTGGGCCGGTACTTTTCAAGCACCAACTCCACAAATTCCTCCTTCCTGAGAATCTTACCCCTGGGCGCCAGTTCCCGGTAAAAGCGGATACCCATCCACAAGAGCGCTCTGACAAGCTGCTGTTTGGACAGCCCGTAAGAACCTGCCATGTGGAATAGTTTGTCGTCAAGCCATTCCGAAAATTCCAGCTTAAGCCCTACGTTGGGATTGACTCTTTCTACGACTTCAGGCTCGAGCCTGAAGTCAGGTTGTTTGTCTGCGACAGCCGCCATAACCTCAACCAGGTAAAGCGCCTGATCTTGGACATGTCGGCCTTTCAACTTTGCAAGTTCCCGCAGGGACTTGCAGAGCCGGTCGCCAATACATTGAGTTTTGCGTTTTTCCATCCTGACTTTCGCCAAGCGGAAAAAAACGCCAGAGCTACTTTAATTTTAACAAAAAAACATAATGTTTTCTAGACAAAAAATCCCCTTAAACAAGGGGATTTTTTGTCTTTATATTTTTTCGTATTCGGCAAAATTAAATCCTTCATGCGGCTCATCTTTAACTTTGCGCCAAATCGCCGGGTCGATTTTGGGAAAATATACGTCCCCTTCGTAGGATTTATGAATGTGGGTAATATACAGCCTGTCCACCCGGTTGATCATTTGGGCAAAAACCATGGCGCCGCCGGCCACAAACACATCCTTGCCGGCAAGGTCTTTAAGTGCCGCCTCCAAATCTCCATAAAGCACCGCGCCTTGGGGCATTTTGTCTTCAGGGTTGTTGCTGATGACGACATTAGTCCTGCCCGGAAACGGCTTTTTTAAAATTTCCATAATGGAAAAAAAAGTATTCCGGCCCATGAGAACGGTTTTGCCCATAGTCAGATGTTTAAAATGCTTTAAGTCCTCGGGGATATGCCAGGGCAGCCCGTTTTTTACTCCGATTACGTTGTTTTCCGCAACAGCGGCGATTAATGCAAGCATGGTTTTCTTAAACCGCAATCGGCGCTTTAATGGGCGGATGCGGGTCGTAGCCTTCCAGGGTAAAATCTTCGTACTTAAAATCAAAAATATTTTTTACCTCCGGGTTAATTTTCATAATTGGCAGCGGGCGGGGGGTGCGGGACAACTGCTCGTTGACCTGATCTTTATGGTTATTATAAATATGCACATCGCCGAAAGTGTGAATAAATTCGCCGGGTTTTAGACCGACCGCCTGGGCCAGCATCATGGTAAAAAGGGCATAGGAAGCAATATTAAACGGCACGCCCAAAAACACGTCAGCGCTGCGCTGGTAAAGCTGGCAGGATAATGTACCGTCAATTACCATAAACTGGAACAGGGTGTGGCAGGGAGGCGGCGCGTGGTGGTGGTTGCGGATCAGTTCCTGGATTTCCCCCACATTCCAGCCGCTGATGATAATCCGCCGGGAAGTCGGGTCATTTTTCAGCAGGTCGATGATATTCTGAACCTGGTCGATCTCTTCCCCGTTCGGGCCGGCCCAGCGGCGCCATTGCTTGCCGTAAATCGGACCCAGCTCCCCGTACTCCTTGGCAAAACTTTCATCGGATTTGATTTTTTCCACGAACACTTTCATGTGTTCTTTCCATTCATCCGAATAGCGCGGATATTTTTCCAGGAGCTGGTTTTTTTCCAGGTAAATCTGGTAAGCCCATTCATTCCAGATTTTTACGTCATTCTGCACCAAAAAACGGATATTAGTCTCCCCTTTTATAAACCACAGCAGCTCAATAATCACTGCCTTCAAATTCACTTTTTTTGTGGTAAGCAGCGGAAAACCCTTGCTTAAATCCACCCGCATCTGGTAGCCGAAAAGGCTGCGCGTGCCTACGCCCGTGCGGTCGTCTTTCTGCACGCCTGCATCTAAAACTTTCTGTAAAAGGTCCAAATATGCTTTCATAAGTTTGTTTTAAAAATTAGCTTTTAAATCTTTTAAAGCGACGCGGCGCGCCAGTTCCCAGACTTTATTATGAACTTCTGACGGAGGCAGCAATTTTCCATGCTCTACGCATTCTACCAGCTTGGTGTTGGGAAACAGCCTGGCTATCTGCAAATAGACTTTTTCCGCATTCAGCAGATGCTGCAGGTCGGCCTCATGAAGATCCCTCTTTTTTCCGTTTGCGTACACCCGCTGGTCAGCGGTCTTTTTGTCCACCAGCTCTTGCGCCACCTTGGCCGGCACGTGAAGAATTATGTTCATGTCCGGCTTGGGAATGTTAAAAATTCCGTATTCCAAATTATCCAGCCATTTAAAAAATTTAAGGCGTTCCAAGTCGTCTTTGATTTTTCCGCCCTGGTGCCCGGCATTGGCTGTGACGTAGCGGTTGGAAATAACCACCTTCCCCTCTTCCAGCCACCGGCGGATCTTAAACGAAGCGTCAAACCTGTCTATGGCATAAAAAATAGAGGCTGCTTCCGGGCCGACCTGGCCGTATTTGCCGTTTAAATATTCTTCAATGAGCCCCGCGGATTTTGTTCCGTATTGGGGAAAATCCGTCATTTCCACGCGGTAGCCGGAAAGCTTCAGCTCCTCCACCAGTAAATTGGTCTGCGTGGCCTTGCCGCTGCCGTCCGTGCCGTCAATTACAATAAACCTGCCGCGCTGGGGAACAAGAATATTTTTTTTGCTTTTGCCGAACTTCAGCATAAAAATGGGCTTTAAAATGTTTAAATATGGGAAACGGCAAAACTTTTATACGCCTCGCCTATCTTTGCATAAAATTCTTGCAGCGTGCCGGTATTTTCAATTTTTATATCCGCCCGCGCGCCCAGGACAGGAATGTCTATTTCGGTGGGAAGCAGGTCGCCCTGCCTGAAGCTTTCCAGATCATTTTGACCGTCGTCAATTTTCTCCCGGCGTTTTAAATCGCGCTCAAACCGCATTTCCACAGGAGCAGTAACGTAAATGATTTTGGCGCCCCAGCTGCGGACCACTTCCATTTCATCCATGCGAATGCCGTTTACGACAATCAATCCGCTGCTGGTTTTTCTCACCCTGCTTCCCAAAGCATCCACTAAAGCATGGGGTCCGAAAATTTCCCTCAGTCCCAACCCGAGCTTTATTTCATTTTCGCGGGAAATAGGCAAATCCAGCACGGATAAAATTTCATCCAAAAGCAGGCTGAAACGGAATTTCACTGCTCCATACTTTTCCGCCAGATAGTCGGCCGCCGTATCTTTCCCTGCCAATTTTTCTCCCACAATTCCTATAATCATACAAAAATAACTTAGCTCAAGACTTGCCAAAATCGTAGCCGCCAGTGCTGCCAATGCCGCCGCGGTCGTTTTCCCGGATCATTTCCACCTCTTCCCACTCGGCTTGCTCAATAGGCAAAAAAATTCCCTGGGCCAAACGCTCGCCCTTGGCCACGCTGACCGGCTTGTCAGTAAAATTATGCACGATAATATGCACCTGGTCAGTCGGACCCGCATAGTCCGGGTCAATTATGCCTACCCCGTTGGCCATATTCAGGCCTTTTTTTAAAGCCAGGCTGCTGCGGGAAGAAATAAGCAAAAAATGCCCGCTGGGGGAAGCAATAACCAAACCGGTAGGAATTTTTGCCACCTGGCCCGGCGGAATCATCACATCTTCGGCTGACGCAATATCAAAGCCGGCTGATTCGCCGGTATGATATCGGGGCAAAGGTATGGATTTGTCTAAGCGTTTAATTTTAACTTTCATTTAGAAGTTTTATTTATTCAGCGCTTCAATAACAGCATCAATTTTTTGGTAAAGCTCTTCCTTGCTGCCTTCATTGACAACCATCCAGTCCGCCCGGGCAATCGGCCCGGCCTGGTGGAGATTTTCAATCTGGGAATAATCCCTGGATTCCAGCTCCTGGGACGTTAAAGGCCTAACCGGCCGCACAGCCATGCGCGCGGTCCGCGTTTGGGGGGAAGCAAAAATCGCCAGGACCTTGAAATTCTCCCCAAACTCCCGCTTTAACACAGCATACTCCTCCCAGGAGTACATGCTCTCCACAAGCACATGCGGGGAAACAGCCGCAAGCTCTTTAATTTTTGGGGCGCTTAAGATTGCCATGGCAGCCATGCCGTGATTTTTCCTTAAATCTTCCCTGACCGTCCGCTCGTTCGCCTCATTTATTTCCATTCCCCTGTTTTTCACTTCGTCTAAAACAATCTGCCCAAAATACACCTTTGGCCAGTTGGTTTTTTTAAACACGTATTCCGTAGCTTCGGTTTTTCCCGCGCCGGCTAAGCCGACAATGGCTAAAATCATGGCATTTGTGGTTACTTGTGGTTTTCGCTTTCTTCAGACTCATACTGCCGGTACTTTACCCCTGCCAGATCCAGTAATTTCCTGGAGGCGACAAAGGCCGGCACCTCATGATACTTGTCGCTTTCAAAAATTACTTCCTTAATTCCGTTTTGAATCAGGGTCTTGGCGCACTCGTTGCAGGGAAACAGCGTGCAGTAAATTTTACAATTTTTTACCGCGCGGTTGGCGTTGTACACCGCATTTTCCTCTGCGTGGCAGACATAGGCATACTTGCTGTCCAGGAATTCCCCGTCGCGCTCCCAGGGCAGACTGCCGGCTTCGATTCCCCTGGGAAAACCGTTATAGCCCAGGCCGTAAATGACATTGTGCTCATCTACTATGACTGCGCCTGCCTGGGTCGAAGGGTCCTTGGAGCGCTGGGCAATCAGCCTGGCCATGCGCATAAGGCACTCATCCCAAGAAATATAATTGTCCCTTGATTTTTGCATATTTTGTTAAAAATTCAATGATACTTGCATTTTACTACATAACCCGGCAATTGACAAAATCGTCCAAAAACCCTAAAATTACCCAAAATCTATGAAGAAAGGAGGGGGCATGCAGGCAACGGTTACTCAAGTCGGCGTATTTTTTCAACTTGCTGACGGCAGCTGGAGAAAGCTGGCTATTTCCAACTGCGGCAACATTCCGCAGTTTGTCCCGGTCGATGGCCCTCACGGAGTCGTCATCGGCCTCAGCCAGGTTGCGATTCTTCCGCCCCAGCCCCAACCAGCGGCTGGCGATGGCGACTAACCAATTGTGCGGGACCAAAAGTTTACCATGCTTTTAGGTCCCGCCAAAACCCTTAAACTAAAGTCTGTCTTGACAGGCCTCAATTCTCTGCTACAATATATTTAATATGAATTCTAATTTTTCTCTCATTAGCTTTATTAGCCTTATTATTCCCAATCGGCTTGGGTGCGGAGAGATTTTGGTTAAATAAACCTTTAAAATCTTATTTCCTCCCCCAAGCGGGAGGTTTTTTGTTTTTATAGGCAGAAGCCAGCGGCAACAGCATTGGCTTGTGCTTGTAAAAAGGAACTTATGGGAAAACGGCCTTTTGACAACACCCCTGTCCCGGATACCGCCAAAGCGGCGCCGGAGCAAAACCACAAACATTATGACCCCTACCAGGAACCTGACTTCCTGATGCGCTTTGCATTCGGGGTCTAGCCGACAAGGAGGACAAATGGAAATCGTAATCGGTTTTACGGAACTCGGCCACGGGAAGCCAATCCCCGGAGTCGGAACCATCACAGTCATGGCGGAATCTACCCCGCCAAAACCTGCGCCCAGAAACCGGTACGTGGTCGTCAGGCCGCATAACGGCGGAGCACCCCTTCACGGGCATATCAAAGAAGGAGAACGGACGCTTGTCCTGACTCCTCTCAATAATCCGGTCCAGGTTCACACCTAGCCATACCGACGACCACAGCAAGGCCTACCGGCCGCAAATCCAGAGGAGCGGAAAGACAACCAATCTTTCCGCTCCGCCCAACACCAATCATACTTATGACTTATTCCAAAAACAACAACGCTCTCCTTCTCTTGTTACCCCGCGGGGCGTGTTGAAAATGCATAATCTCTGCATTTTTAAAAACACCGCCCACAAAGGCGGTTTTTAAATTTTTGCGGTTTAAGGCAAGGCGAACTTTGCCTCAGCCCACAAAATAAGGAGGATTTTTATGGTTCGCTTCTTCGTCAAGTCGGAAAAAGCCGTGCAGGCTGCCAAAGCCGCTGGCCGAAACTGGAATGGCGTTTACCTGTTTACCCAGCAGGTCGGCGCCGATACCTGGCACGCGCTCATGCGCGAAGATGGCGTCGGGATTATGGCTCCCTGGCGCCAAGGCCTACTTTTGGAACTGCTGCGGGACCGGCTGCTGAACAGCGAAGCTTGGGCCGTTTAAGGGCCTTAACCAAAGGCCAAAAAAGCGGCGCCAAAACAAAAGCCCCGGGACAACCAATCCGGGGCTTTTTACTCTCCTATAAATTTCCTAAAATCAATCACCTCTTCCTTGGGCGGCGGCACTCCCTTATACAGCACTTCCTGGACCTTTCGGAACACCTCATCGTTGGTGGTTTCCGATTTGATAAAATACGCGTCTACCTTTAACTCTTGGGCCTGTTCAATGTCTCTTGGGCCGGATAAATTGCTTAGAACGATTACCGGGATATTAGCCACTTCCGGCTCGGGAAACGACCTGATTCTGCGCAAAAACTCAAAACCATCCACTTTAGGCATCAGCATATCCAAAATAATCAAATGAGGTTTGTGGAAAAGCAGTTTTTCCATAGCCTGTTCGCCATTGTCAGCCGTGATGATGGTAAGGGATCGCACTGATAAAAAATCGCGCAAAGGGTCGCGAAACGCGTAATCATCTTCCACTATCAAAACTTTTTTAAAATATTCGTCAGCTGACATGGCTATATTGCTTGATTAGCGATGCATGGCGCTTCCTAAAAATACCGAGCTCCGCCCAAAAGAAACCTTTATTTTACTATAACAAAAAACAGCCCTTAGATTCAAGGGCTGTTTTACACAGCTACATTTTTACTCTGATTCCGGGGCCCATGGTGGCATTTATGCTCATGCCGGTAACAAACTGCCCCTTTACGGCCGCGGGCTTGCTTTGCAGCACTGATTCATACAAAGCCTTTAAATTTTCCAGCAATGCTTTGGCTTCAAAGTCGCTTTTGCCGATTGTTTGGTGGATGTTTGCGGAATCGTCATTCTTGAAGTTCACCTTGCCGCCGGCGATCTCTTTTATCATCTGTCCGACATTGGGGCCGACTGTGCCGGTTTTTGGGTTCGGCATAAGTCCGCGCGTACCCAGAATTTTGGCAATTTGGGCCAATTTGGGCATCAGCGCCGGTTCGGCCACGGCCACGTCAAAATCGGTCTTTTCTGTTTCCTTAATTTTCTTTATCAATTCTTCTCCGCCTACCACGCTCGCGCCGGCCTCTTTAGCTTCTTTTTCTTTGGCTTCGGTCACGAAGGCGGCCACGCGCTTGGTCTTTCCGGTGCCATGTGGCAGGCTGACCGTGCCGCGCACGGACTGGTCGCTCTTTTTCGGGTCAATATTGGTGCGGATGTGCACTTCAATGCTGCCTACGAATTTGGTATTCGCGGTCTTTTTGGCCAGCTCTATCGCCTCCTGGGGCGTGTATATTTTGGCCGCATCAACTAACTCGCTGTTTGCTTTAACTCTTTTGGCAATCTTTGCCATATATTTTCCTTTCGTGGTGTTACCGGCTCATCTTAACAAGCCTCCCACAAATTAATGAATTATTTTTCGTTCTCAATAAATTTTCTTATTTCCTGCACCGTGCTCATAAACTGCGCCGGGAAGATTATGGTAGAATTCTTCTCAATGGAAATTTCAGCCATGGTCTGGAGGTTCCTCAGCTGCAGGGCGATGGGATGCTGAGCTATAACGTCAGCGGCTTCAGCCAGCTTCTGCGAAGACATAAATTCACCTTCTGCCGCAATAATTTTGGCCCTTTTCTCGCGTTCGGCTTCGGCCTGCTTGGCCATCGCCCGCTGCATGTTCTCCGGCAATTCAATATCTTTGATTTCCACCAAAGAAGCCACTACTCCCCAAGGTTCGGTATGCTGGTCCAGGACCGCTCGGATTTCCTGGTTAATCGTGGTTCTTTCCGAAAGAATTTCATCCAGCTGGAATTTGCCAACAATGTTGCGTATGGTAGTCTGGGCAATTTGATTTATGGCAGCCATGACATTTTCAATCGCCACAATGCTTTTTACCACATCCACTACCTGGTAGTAAGCCACCGCGGAAACATCCACGGAAACATTGTCTTTGGTAATGATTTTCTGGGCCGGGATGGGCAAGGTAATGGTTCTTAAACCAACTTTTTTCAGCCAGGAAAAATAAGGAATAATCCAGGTAAGACCCGGCTCTTTAATGCCGGTAATTTTTCCCAGGAAAAATACCACGCCCTTTTCGTATTGCTGCACTACCCGAAACCCGGGCAGAATCACAAAGATAACAACTAAAAATATGATGTACCACATAGATTTTTGTAAATGACTAAAATTGACAAAATTGACATAAATGACAAAAACTATGGGACTGGCATATTTTTGTCATTTTTATTATTTTTTAATTTTTGTCAGTTAATCTATTACTTCCACTCGCCTGCAGCGTGCTGTCCCTTGAATAATCCGGAAAATCCGGCTTAATCAACGATTTCTACCCCCATGCTGCGGCAAGTGCCGCGTATGATCTTTTCCGCAGCTTCCAAAGTGTTGGCGTTCAAATCCGCCATCTTCTTTTCCGCAATTTCTGTTATTTGCTTGGCGGTAATTTTGCCGACTTTATTCATCAGCGGGTTAGCCGAGCCTTTCTGCAGCCCAATTGCCTTCATAATCAGGTTTGATGCCGGAGGAGTCTTTAAAATAAAGCTGAAAGAGCGGTCCTCAAACACGGTCAGCAAGACCGGGATAATCATATCGCCGCCAGCGGTCCGGTCATTGAACTCCTTGACGAACTGGGCGATGTTTACGCCGTGGGGCCCAAGGGCGGTGCCTACGGGAGGAGCCGGGGTGGCTTTGCCAGCCGGCAGCTGCAGCTTTATAGTTGTCTTTACTTTCTTAGCCATATATTTTAATGGTAGGCTGCTGCCTTCGCAATTGCTTGCTCTGGCTTTTTAGCGCAGCCGGGACCCCGATAAAAATCAGGGCCAACCATTCCTTTTATTCTAAATTCATGAATCAAGAAGCATGAATCCTGAATCAGGGATAAAAATTTATTAAATCCTCCCGGGTTTAAACTTGGGATTCTCCACTTGCCCCGGGCGCATCTTAAATTTTAAAACCTCACCTGGCACATGCACATCCGCTGGCATACTTGCAATATTAGCGGCCGCTTCTCCTGTGTCCAAAAATTTAGTGAAAGATTTAATCTCGCCTTCAAAAACACGTCCATTAAAAACACCTTCCACCCTGTCATGCTGTTTAAAGCCTCCATATAATTCCACCGACTCATTTGGCCTGTTTTCGGTTTCTTTCATAAATTTCTGTAATTTATGCTATTTGAGGATTCGCGAACTAAATCTTCTTAACCTGCAAAAAGTCCAATTCCACCGGAGTCTCGCGGCCGAAGATGGTAACCATTACCTTCACTTTGCCCTTCGCCTCGTCCAGTTCCCCTACCTTGCCCTCGTAATCTTTAAACGGGCCGTCGGAAATTTTCACTAAATCGCCAATCGCGAATTCCACTTTGAATTTCGGCTCTTCTTCGCCCATGCGCTTTTTCAAATAAGCCAGCTCATCGGGGCTGATCGGCGTCGGAATGGTGCCGCTGCCAACGAAGCCGGTAACGTTAGGCGTGTTTCTTACCACATACCAGGAGTCGTCGGTTACGATCATATCCACAAGCACATAGCCGGGGAAAATCTTTTCCTCAACCGTCGTACGGCGGCCGTCTTTGATTTTTATCTTCTTTTCTTTGGGGACAATGGCGTCAAAAATTTTATCCTGCATGCCCATGCTTTCAATCCTCTGCTTGAGGTTGAACGCAACGCTGTCTTCATACCCGCTATAGGTATGCAGCACGTACCAATGTCTTTCTCCGGTTACTTGTTGCCTGCTCATAAACGCTTGCTTATAGAATTATTTGATTAGTTGTATTAATACCGCCGCGGCGGTTAAAATCGCTGCCGCTTCGCAATAAAAAGTCAGCCTCTTGAGATAATATTTTAAAAAGTTTTTCCAATAGGCCCAGAAAGTATCGCCGGAAAGCTGATGTTTTATGCCGCTGTTTTTAAAAGCCCATACATGCCTGTTAAACGGCCATAGCCACATTACCCCGTACTCCAGACTATCCAGTAAAAAATGGCTCCAGCTTCCGGCCAACATCACCAGCCCGAACATCCGCCAATACTGGCTTTGGGCAAGGAAATGGATCAAAAGCGCGGGGATCAGCCAAAGCAGCGGGATATGGGTAAGGAATTGCCGGTGGATTGAATTGTCTTTTTGGTTGTAATAAAGCGCCTTGACTTTGATAAACGCCCAAAAAGTGTCCAAATCCGGAGCAAAAGACCAAAACGCTCCCCACCAGAGCAGGCTATGATCCTGGGTAACGCTTAAATCCGGCTTGATGATTTGTAAAAGGGCCTGAGCGGAAAGAAAACCCGCAGCCACATGGCCTGGCGGAAGCATGCTTACCTGTTAATAATTGCTTCAAAAACCTTCAACAATCCGTAATCAAACGCCCCCAAAACAAAAGCAATTCCCAAACTGAATAAGATTACCGTCAGGCTGTAGCGGAAAGTTTCTGCCTTAGTCGGCCAGACTACTTTCGCCAGCTCGCTTTTCACCTCGCTTAAAAACTGAAACATGGCTTTTATAATTTTAGTCTTTTTTAAAAGGCCTTTTTCCGGGCCTTTTTATATACACATAATACTAAACTCGGCTTTTTTTGTCAACCCTTAAAACCGGCCTGTTTCAGCTCATCCAAATGGGCTTTGATCTTGGCGAAAACGTCCTGCAAATTAGTATTGGCCTTCACGAAATATTCTTCAACTTTCAGGGCCTGGGCGCGCAAAATATCCTTATTGCTCCATAAATTGCTCAAAACAATGACTTTGGTGTCGGCTATCTGCTGGTCCGGAAAGTGGCGAATGCGTTCCAAAACCTTAAAACCGTCCAGTTTGGGCAGCATCAGGTCAAGCAATACCAGGTGAGGCCTGTGGTCTACCAGCTTTCTTACCGCATCTTCCCCGTCTACAGCCTGAAAAATATTATAATTATTGATAATAAGGCCGTCAACTAAAGTTTGCCTTAAATAATCGTCATCCTCGACAATAAGAATTTTTTTGTCAGAATTTTGCATAACAACCATATTATAGCATACTTAGCGCCTTGCCATGAGAGTCAGCGTTCCGTTATAAACCCCGCTGCCTCCGACCCTCACCATTTTTTCAGCCAATAAATTTTTACTGCTCCCGTCCGGGGATACTTCGAACAAACTGAGAAGATATTTCCCTTTATTGGCCCGCAGCAAAAATTTGCCCGTATCCATCACCATAGCGCGCCCAAAAGTGGTCTGCAATTTTGGATGCCTCAGCTCAAGCCGCAATCTTCCTGCAAATTCCTGCTTCCCTCTTATTTTCAGCCTGCCCCAGAGCCGTGCGGAAGGCGCAAAAAAACCCAGCAACAACACAGCCAAATACGCTCCGGCCATGACTGCGGCCGCCTGGTCCGGTTCCGGCCGGCTCTGCCAAAGCCGGAAACCAACCCATATCAAGCCGAACCAAAAAAACGAAGCGGCCAGGCTTTTAAAAAATTTCTTTAAATACGGGTGCGTGTTGACGATCGCGGTTTTCGCCTGCTGATTCCAGTCAACCTGCTCGGGATCCATGGGAATATTCGGCGCCACTACCTCGTAGTCGCCAAAAAGTTCAAAAAACTCTCCATGGTAGAGATTTTCAAAAATTCCGTCACTGTCCCCGGCCGCATACCTGGAAGGAAAAGAATAGTTGGTTTTTTTGGCAAAAATTTTAAACTTTCCCGGTTTGGCCAAAAAACCGTACCGTCCCGCCATGTCGGTCACGCAAGTTTCAACTTCACTGCCGTCCACATACAGCAGTTTGATTATTGCGGGATCCAGGGGCTGCTTGGTCACGCTGTCGTACACCACACCCCAATATTTTTCCCCTTCCCTTAGGCTGAAAAACTCCAAAAGCTTCTGGACGCCCCACAAAGCGGAAAGCCAGCCCCCAAGCAGATATTTGCACGACAATTTATATTTCGCGGGGTTTTGCGTTTTTTCCATGTTTATATTTTATTTTTTGCCACTTTTAAAACATTGGCCAGCAGGCAGGCCACGGTTACCGGCCCCACGCCGCCGGGAACCGGCGAGACCGCGCCGGCGACCCGGCTGACTGAAGCAAAATCCACATCTCCTACGATCCCGCCGGCTTGGGCTTCCGAAGTCCCGGCGTCTATCACCACCGCTCCCGGCTTAATCATGCCGCCGGTAATAAAACCCGGGCTTCCTGCCGCAGTAATCACCACGTCCGCTTTCTCCAGCAGGGCCGCGATGTTTTCAGTAGCCCTGGTGGCGGTATCAACAAAATACCCGCGCCTTTTAAGCAGCCGGCTGACCGGCCTGCCTACCAGCTGGCCCTGGCCGAGCACTAAAAAATTTTTTTCTGCAAAATTCCGGCCAAGACTGTCCAAAATTTTTAATATCGCCGCGGCAGTCGGGTAGTCCAAAAAGTCTCCCGCGCCGTAAAAGCGCTTTTCGTTAACCGAACCTATGCAGTCCACATCCACGCGGGGGTCAATGGCATTCAGAACCCTCTGCTTATCCAACCCGCCAGGCAAAGGCAGCTGGACAATCAGGCCGCAAAGATCCGGCTCGCGGCTCAGCCGTTTGATTTCTTTAACCAGCTCTGCGGTAGAAATGTTTCCGGGAAATTCCGCTTTTAAAAAGTTAATCCCGGCTCTTTGGGCAGTCTGGTTTTTCATCCGAACATACTGGGCGGAAGCCGGATCATCGCCAACCAGGACATCGCAAAACACAGGCGTGAAAGGCAAGCCTTCCGCCTGACGCCGGATATCAAATAAAATTTCCTCAGCTATTTTTCTCCCGTCTATGACCATGCACAAAATCCAATCGCCCTTTCCATACACGTTATGCTAAATACATTATACTAAAAACTATTTTTTATATCTATTATCGGCCCACCAGGCCAAAGCGTCCCTTACCACAGGCACCGCCGCCACATGGCCTTCGCCCCCTGCTTCCACAAGCACGGTTATTACAATTTGCGGGTCTTCAAAGGGCGCGTAAGCCGTAAACCACGCGTGGGTGCGCTTCGGATCGGAACCGTCGAATTGGGAAGTGCCGGTTTTCCCGGCTGAAGAAACCGGCAATGTCGAGAGCTGCCGGCCGCTCCCTGCAAAAATCGTCTGCCGCATGCCGTTTTGGACGATTTTTAAATTCTCTTCTTTCAAAAAATTGTTTACCAAAACTTTCGGCTGATTTTTAAAAATTTCCTTTCCCGAGTCGCCCACAACCGAGTCAAGCACTCTTGGCACCATGCCCACGCCGTTATTTGCGATAATCGAAGTCCACATTGCGACCTGCAGGGGCGTGACCAGCATATCGCCCTGGCCGATGCCGATATGGTAAGTGTCGCCCAAATACCACTTGCTCAGAATCGGGTCGTTTTTAAAATATCGCGCCTTCCAGCCGGGATCGGCGACCACTCCGGTTTTTTCCCCCGGCAAGTCAATTCCCGTGGCGCTGCCCAAATTAAATTTTTTATAGTACTCCGCGAGCTTTTCCGCGCCAAGGCCTTTGACCGGGCTGCTGGGATGGCCGCCGGCGACAACGTAAAAATAAATATCGCTGCTTTCGGCTATGGCCGAGTATATATTCATCGGGCCAAGTCCGTCCCTTTTCCATCCGTAAAAATTATAGCTGACTGCCGGATTAAATTGGTTCGGTATGACCAAAACTCCCCGGTCATTAATTACCGTGCTGGGCGTCACCAAGCCTTCCTGCAGAGCAGCCAAGGCTACCATGAGCTTAACGGTGCTGCCGGGCGGGTAAGTTCCCGCGATTGCCCTATTAAACAAGGGTAAATTTTTGTCGCCGAGCAGCTGGGAATAATCCCGCTGCTTGATGCCGTGGGCAAACAAATTATTGTCAAATCCCGGCAGACTGACCAGCGCCAAAATCGCCCCGGTTTTGGGGTCAAGAGCAACGGCAGCCGCTTTGGAATTGCCGCCTTTTTTTAAATCGTTATAAAGTTTTTCCTGAAGTCCTTTATCAATATTAAGTTTCAAAGCGTTGCCCGCCTGGGGCAATTTTTGCCCCAAAACATCCAGCAGCTTGCCCGAAGCATCCACCTCTACCAGATCCTGGCCGTTGCCGCCGTGAAGATAGCCTTCGTAAACCGCTTCTATGCCAAGCTTTCCTATATAATCCACGGCGTCATACTTGTCTTTATCAAGCCGCTGCAGATCTTCGGCAGAAACCAAACCGGTATACCCCAAAACATGGGAAAAAACCGGCGCGTCCGCATACTGCCGGATCGGAATCTGCCTTACCGATAACCCTAAAAATTCCGTGGCCCTGGTTTCAAACAAAATTGCCTGCTCCTGGCTCATATCCTGAATTACCATAATCGGCTCCAGCTGATTTTGTCCCGCGCTTTTTATTTTTGCCAGCAGGGCATTCTTGTCAAAACCGAAAGTTGCGGCGGCCCTGTCCAGCTCTTCGCTCAGCTGCCCTGCGTTTTTGGGCAAATCGAAAGGAACGGCCACCAGATTAAAGCTGGCGGTATTCTGGGCAAGAATCTGCCCATCCCGCGAAAAAATCAAACCCCGGGGCGCAAGCAAACTTTGGCTGCGGATACGGTTGCTTTCAGACAGCGCCCGGAAAGTTTGCCCGTGGATAATTTGCAAATAAAAAATTCGGGAAATAAATACCGCAAACACTAAAAACAGCCCGGCCCGAAGCCAGGCGAACGCCGGCGCGCGACGGTCCTCATCATACAGCTCATTAATTGAGCTTTGGGAATCCACAGCGGACTCTTCCCAATCAAGGCTTTTCCTTTCGGGACGCGCCTGGAAACTTGTTTTTACCTCAAAGGGATTTTTGGCAGAAAATCTCAACGAACGACCCCCCTCTTGTGCGCATAATAATTATCAATGTTTTTTTTCAAAAAATCATGGATCAAAAAAATCGGATATAACAGCACCCAATTATAAAGATACTCCGCCGCCAAATGATAAAAATTCAAATCAACCGAATAAGCAACTTTAACCCAATTAAACTTAAGCGCCAGAAGCCCATAAAGCCAGAGAACAAGCTTCAACAAAAACAGGGCCCCAAGCAGCAAGCCGCTTAAAGTCTTCCAGCTGAAATCCAATAATAAAAAGTTCTCGCTAAACACGCTGATTATGAGGCCGACGAGCAAAAACCCCAAAGCATACCCGCCGAAAAAATTTGTAGAATAAAAGTCCAGCGCCGCGCCGCAAAGCAGCATAATGTACAGGAGCTCCGCGGATTTTTTTTCGAGGGAAGCAAAAATCACAAACAACAGCAGCAGATTGGGAATTTGATTATAAATCCTCATGCTGCCGAACAGGCCGACATTCAGCCCCAAAAGCGCCACCACGGCGAGCAAGTAAATAAAATATTTCATAACTGGCTAGTTTTTTACCACGAAAACGAATTCCAAATTTTTAAAGTCAACAGGGCTTATAACCGAAGCCTTTTTAAACAGATCATTATTGCCGGAAAGCAGATCGCCCACTTCGCCGATCATTATGTTTTTGGGAATCTTGTTATTGATGCCGGCAGTGGAAACCAGCCAGCCTTTTTGCAGGTCTGATGTTTGAGGCACTTGGTCAAGCAACAAGCCGGAATTAAACGACCCCTTCACAATTGCGGAAACCCCGACCTGGGAAACTTTGGCGTCAGTGGAAAACTGCGAACTGTTGGCCAGCAGGACGTTGCTTGAATTTTGTCCCGAGTAAATCACTTTGCCGACCAAATGCCCCTGGGAAACCACGGCCTGGCCTTCTTCAACCCCGGCTTCCCTGCCGCAGTTTAAAACCAGAGAGTCGCCGCCGCCAAAAGGATTGCCTGAGAGAGCGGTACAGGCAATCAATTTCTGCTTGCTGGTTTTAACAAAACCCAATTCCTTTTTTAAAGCTTCATTCTCTTTGGATGTTTCTTCGTACTGTATCAAGCCCTGCTGTAATTCCGCGACTTTAGCGTTAAGTTCCGAGTTTTCTTCGGAAATTTTTTTCAGCTGATAAACTGTCCCAAAGAAATTTTTTACCGGCAGCACTACGCCCTTGGCCAATGCTATGACCGGCCTGGGAGCTTGCAGCACCATTGCCCGCACCGGATCCAGCCATCCCTTCTGCTGAAAAAAAGCCAAAACGGTAACAAACACCAGGCCGGCGAAAAAAAACGCAAAAAATTTTGTATATATAAAACGCATGGTAAAACCCCGGGGGGAAGGGAAATTTTGTTAAAATTTAACGCGGAATTTTGACAAATTCGGTCGGAACCAAAACATCCTTCAGCTGTTCCAGATCCTCTACCACCACGCCGGCGCCGCGGGCCACGCAGGTCAAAGGATCCTCAGCAACGGCAATCGGCATGGCCGTAGCTTCCTTAACCAGCTTGTCCAGCCCCTTTAAGAGCGCGCCGCCTCCGGCGAGTACGATCCCTTTATGCATAATGTCAGAAATCAGTTCGGGCGGAATTTCTTCAATTACGCTTTTTATGCTGTTTACTATTACCCGCAGGCTGTGCATTAATGCTTCCCGCACCTGCGCGTCCGATATGCTGACCTCTTTGGGCAATCCGGAAACCAGATCCCGCCCGCGCATTTGGGCGTACAAAGGCTGTTCCAGCGGATAAGCGCTGCCAATTCTGATTTTAACTTCTTCCGCTGAACGTTCGCCAAGAAGCAAATTGAAATTCTCCCGCGCGTATTGGATAATGTTCTCGTTCATTTCATCACCGGCTATCCGGACGCTCTTGGAAATCACGATTCCGCCCAGGGAAATTACCGCAATCTCCGTGGTACCGCCGCCAATGTCAACAACCATGCTCCCGGAGGCATCCTGAACGTTGAGGCGGCTGCCAATGGCTGCGGCCATCGGCTCTTCTATAAGATAGGCGGCGGAAGCGCCGGCATTAATAGCCGCATCCTGCACGGCGCGCTTTTCAACTTCGGTAACACCCGAAGGAATCCCAATAACCACCCGCGGCCGGCGCAAAAAACTGTACGTTTGGGAATGTACCTTGTCGAAAAAATACCGCAGCATGGCTTCGGTAACTTCAAAATCCGAAATCACCCCGTCGACGAGCGGCCGGGTTGCCACGATGTGCTGGGGAGTGCGGCCCACCATGACTCTGGCCTCATTGCCAATAGCCAAAATCTGCTTCGTCCTGGTATTTATAGCGACGACGCTCGGCTCATTAATCACTATCCCCTTGCCTTTTACGTAAACCAAAGTATTGGCCGTGCCTAAGTCAATACCAATATCTTTGGAAAATTTTTGGTAAAAACGGTCTAAAATCACAAAATGCCAAATTTTCTATCTCAAATTTCAAATTTATGCCAAATGTGCCCGGATTTAAAATTTGAAAATTAGGAATTCATTTGGCATATGCCCGCACCTGCCATTGCGGCTGGCATTCATGCGGTATGGTATTTGATATTTGAAATTTTATTTTATAAAATCCGCCAAATTTTCTATTTGAACAAACTCTGCTTTTTCCGCGCTCCTCTTTTTTACTTCAACTGCTTTATCGGCCAGAGTTTTCGGCGATACCACAACGCGGTACGGTATGCCGATCAAATCCGCATCCGCAAACTTAACCCCGGCGCTTGCCTCCCTGTCATCATATAGTACCTCAATTCCGGATTTTAATAAAGACTCGTATATTTCACCGGCTTGCTTTTCAGCGCCTTTGAGAGCCAGCAGATGGGCTTTAAAAGGCGCGGACGCATCGGGCCAAATTATTCCTTTATCGTCATGGAATCTCTCCACCAGGACCCCCATAAGCCTTGAAGTGCCGATTCCATAGCAACCCATCAGCACGGGTTTTTTGCCCCCGTCCTGGTCAGTATACTGCAAATTGAATGCCGAAGAATATTTATCCTGCAGCTTGAATATATTGCCCACTTCGCACGCCTTGGTTTCCCGCCACTCGGTTTTTCCGCAATTGGTGCACAGCGCCCCTTCCTCAAAAATTTCCTTATTCTTTGCCGTACCGCATTTGCCGCAAACGTAAATGATGTCCTCGCCGCTTTCGATTTCCACCTGGTACTCATGCGAATATTTGGAAAAAGTCCCGCCGGAAGCTTCGGTTAACAGTGCCTTCAAACCCAAGCGCTGATAAACTTTCTCGTAAGCAGGAATAGCCTGCTTGTTGTAGTATTCTTCCAAATCTTCGGCTGTGGCGTGAAAGCTGTACAAGTCCTTCATCCTGAACTCCCGTCCGCGCAGCAGTCCCGACTTTGCCCGCGGCTCGTCGCGAAACTTGGTCTGGATCTGGTACACGGCCAAAGGCAGGTCTTTATAGCTGCCGATCACGCTCTGCGCCGCGGGGGTAATTATTTCTTCATGGGTCGGCCCCAAAGCATACTCGCTGCCATGCCGGGATTTGAGCTTGAACAGCACGTCCAGGCCCTGCCACCGTCCGGTTTTTTCCCAGTTTTCCTTGGGGTGCAGCACGGGCATGAACATCTCGCTGCCAATTTTGTCCATTTCCTCGCGCACGATATTTTCAATCTTTTGCAAAACCCTGAGGCCCAAAGGCATAAAATCGTACACCCCGGCCATTACTTTTTGCACAAAACCGCCCTGCTCCAAAAGCCGGGCATTAATACTGACATCATCGGCCGAAACGGTCTTTGAGGTTTTTAAAAAATACTTGGATTGTCGCATAACTTGCTTTTAATTATATTCCTGAGTGATTTATACAACTACAAACCTCTCACATCTTTAATGGTGATCAGCACCATCAGCCCCAACAGCAGTATAAATCCTATTGCGTTTACCATTTGTTCAATTCTTTGATTATTGCGCCTGCCGCGGACTTTTTCAATCATCAAGAACAGCACCCGTCCGCCATCCAAAGCCGGAAACGGCAGAATATTCAGGACAGCCAGGTTCAATGACAAAAATGCGGTAAACTGCATCAAATAAATCAGCCCGAGTCCGGCCACCTCGCCGGTCAATTTGGCAATTTTCACCGGCCCGCCCAGACTGGCGAACCCGGCTCCGGACACAATCAGACGATAAAGGCCCTGAACAATTCCGCTTAGCCCGTTCCAGGTCGTCTTGGCTCCTTCTATGCCGGCTAAATGCCATGGGTATTTTAACCTGCCGATTACGGCCAGCACAATACCGGTCGGACCTTCTCCCGGAGGCGGGTTTAAATTTGATTCAACCGGCAAGGACAATTTCTCCCCGGAGCGCTCTATTTCAAACGTAATAGTCTGTCCTGCGCGGTTTTTGATGTAATTTTGCACCTCATCGATTCCGGCGAACTTTTGTCCGTCAACGCCCAGCAGAATGTCGCCGGCTTTAACTCCGGCGCGGTCAGCGGGCAAATCTTTAGCTGTTTCCAATATGGCCACGCGGCTTTCGCTGAATGTCGCGCCCTTGGGAACTTCGCTTAAATCATTTACGGCAGCGGGCAAACCCAGGCCAAAGCCCACGGAAAGCAAAGCCCAGGCAAAAATTACGTTCATAATAACGCCGGCCGCCAAAGTCAGCAGCCTGGGCCAGAAACCCTTATTGATAAAACTTCCCGGATCTTCCGCGTACTCGTTGTTTTCGCCTAAGATGCGGACAAAGCCCCCCAAAGGGATCCAGTTAAGCGAATACACCGTCTGGTCCTTGTCGGCAGGCTGCCTGTGGCCCCAAATCCACTTCCACCGGCCCCCGCTTTTCTGGATGCCGGCAAGCCTGGGAGGAAAGCCAAAACCGAATTCCTCCACGGTCATACCGCTTTTTTTGGCCGCAATAAAATGCCCGAATTCGTGAACGAAGACTAAAATTCCCAAAACAACTATAAAAATAAGTATGGTGATGATCATATTATATTATCCACAGATGCACAAATAACACAAATTCACAGATTGCGCATCAAAATTTAATTTGCAACTCTTTTAATAATAACTCCATGTGTACTATATACCCCAATTAGCCCATATTAGGACTTACGCATTGAGCCAAGTTCGAGGCATTTTCCGAGGATTTTTGGAGGCGTAGCCGGGCTACGCCGATAAAAACCGCAGGAAAATAACGAAGAAATTGGCCGGAGCCG
>JAJZRC010000050.1 GCA_021847435.1 bacterium | reverse complement strand
CCTGAAAAGGAATCGTCTGGAACCGCGGATTTGGGTAATAGATATTTAGGATTGACCGTGGGATCGCTCGGGCTTTTGGCTATAATATTTTTGGGTTTTAAATTCGGCACCCCAAGAAATGATAACTAATAGAAGGGGATAAAAGGGGGATAAAAATTGGATAAATTTGCTTGACAAGCATAACAAAGGGTTTATGATTAAATAAGGAGGGAGAATAAAAACAAATTATTTATTTTCCCAAAAAATGAAAAAGTCGATGGTTAAAAGACTAGAATTATAAAATCCTTGTAAGCCCTCAAAAGCCGCTGGCTCCAGTATTGGTCGCCTTAGAGGGGCGGTGAAGGTAATAAATGCTATTACAGGGCTAATGGCGAAACCGGACAAGTTCGTACGCAGCGTATGGATTTTTCCGGTATCAAACTGAATAGGTATTTTACACGAACGACACCCGAGCGAAAACTTGCGTTTTTCCAGGGTGTTTTGATTTTGCACGTTTATTTTCAAAAGTTTAAGCCTTCCTGCAAATTCAGACGACGATAGTTCCTCCGGAAGTTTAGGAGCTTGGATTTTAGTTTATATGCGTGTGGACTAGAATCTGAGCTTAATTTTCCGGGACGGGAACCGTTGCCAGGAAAGCGCAATTAAGCAGGGAGGGGACTGTCCTGGCGTTCCGAAAATGTCCGGTTACGCTTATATGCTCAACCGGCCCGCTCAATAAAGGTCGACCGGCCGCCAAGGTGAGGCGGCGCCGCCAATCATGGATTGGCGCAGCAAGAATCAGGAGTAGCTCATAGAATGAGCATCCTCGATTCTCATTGAAAAAATTAACGATAATAAAATGAAAAAAATTCTATCTTTTATTTCCATGGCATCTTTGATTGTCATGTTTGCAATGCCGGCCCAGGCCACGAACGGCACCATCAATACCGGCCTAACTCGCGATACCAGCGGCGGACAAGCCCCGATTGTTAAGGCCAAGTGGGAAGCTAATCCGGATAAATATACCGACGACTCCACTTCTGCCGGCGCGCAGTTCACGCCTTCAGGGCAATACCAAGTCAATAAAAAAATTTCCGTATGCGCTATAGTAACCGATCCTGACGGTCTGGCTGACGTCACAACTTCTCCGGGGGCAGTTTATGCCGACGTATTTTATCCCGAGGGTGTTGAATTAGGTCCCAGCCATATTCCGCTGGCAGGGCAATCCGGCTTGGGTTGCGGGAATTTAATGCAGGAAGACAAAATGAGCAAGCTTGCCAAAGCTGACGGCATCGAGCTTTTCTGCAATAAAGTGAGGAACGGCAATAATAACCTGCCAACCTTCAACACCGGTTACAACTACGACGAAATCTGCGCGCCTGACGGAGAACTGCAAAAGGAAACCGCAGCGGTTTACTGCGTTGACAAGGATCTCTCTTACGAAGATCCTTCGGGAATCTATTCCGTCTGGGCAGTGGCCCAAGACAAGGTCGGCCTGCAAGGAAAGTTGCAGAACGATTTCTCCTACCTGCCTTTGACCGCCTTTGAAACTGATTTTAACCAAGTCAGCTACGGCCCGGTCAGATTGGCAACTCATAAAATTATCAGCGGCGATTTGAACTGGGATGCAATGAACCAGGGAAAAGCTTCGGTCAGGAATGTCGGTAATACCAGGCTGGCGATGAGAGTCCAGCAAGATGATATGGGTTTCGGCAAAACCGACAGTAACTGGAACGTCAAATATGATGCCAGGGTAGGAAGTAACGCTGCTTGGTCGAATTATTGGCCGGAAACAACAGCTGCCTTGTCCGACCCTCTTAATTTGTCTCAGTTGGATGAAATGGATTTTTCCATTGACGTCTCTAAATTCCCGCCGACTCACGAGGGCGATAGTTATACAGGCACTATGACGCTTAGCGCAGTCAGTAGATCACACTTAACGTGCGGATCATAAATGATTGCCAAAAACTTCCTTTCAAGGGGACTTTTGCCCCCTTGGGGCAAAACCATAATTTAATATCTTGGTTTTGCCCTAGTGGACAAGACGAATTAATTAACTAATTTACGTAAATATATGAAAAAGCATATTTCTTTGTTAGCAATCGTATTAATGGTTGTATTCTCCGTTCAGTCGGCGCCCGCAAGGGGGGAAGATGCGGTAATCCCGGACTCCGGTCCGGCAGAGACGGGCAAGCCGGTATTTGATATTGCCGGGCAGTCTTTAAAGGAGCCGGCAACTTTGGAGCTTCCGGGGCAGGAATCTGCGCCATTGCCTGAAACAGACCAGGGCGAGAGTTCTTTGGCGCCGCAAGATCTTTCGGCAGAATTTTTAGATAATGCATCCAGCTCTTCTTCTTCGCCTGATACAGGCACGATTCCAACCAGATTCAGTGAAGATATGTCCGCGCCTGGCGGATCGGCGGGCCCTTCTGTCAAGGCTGTATGGTTAATGATGGGACCCGCCGGAAAGTTTTCGGGCACAGATGACGGCAGTGAGCCCGGAGCCCAATTTTTGCCTTCCGGACGGTTTGAAGTCGGCAAGCCGGTTTCCATATGCGCAGTCATTTCGGATTCAGACGGCATAGCCGACATTGCGTCGGCTGCTGGAAGCATATTTTATCCTCAGGCTGGTTTCGGCGAATCAGAGCAAAGCGGGCGAAATGGGTGCGGACTTCCAAAAGAACAAAATATGCCAATGTCCGCGCTTACAAAAGATGATGCCGTAGCCTTATTTTGCGGCGCAATCAGGAATCAGAATTCAAATTTGCCTGTGTTTGCCGGAGGGTCCGGCTATGGGGATATTTGCGGCGGGGAGGGTGAGCTGGCACAGGAGAAGGCCGGAGTTTTTTGTGCCGATGCGGAACTTGCTTATGACGATTTGTCAGGCGAGTATAAAATTTCAGTCTCAGCCAAAGACAAGGGAGGCGCGGGCAGCGAGGCGGTAAATGCCACGCTTTCCTATTTGGAACTGACTGCTTTTGAGACTGACTTTGCAGGCTTGGATTACGGAAGGGTCAGACAAGGCTCAGTTAACTCCGTGGACGGCGACTTGGCTTGGCAGGGATCTCGAGGCGAAAACAATTCGACAATCAGGAATGTGGGCAACACCCGGATGAGAATTGAAATTTCTCAAAACGACATGGGGCTCGGCAAGACTGGCGGGGACTGGAACATTAGGTACGGAACCAGACTTGGGATGGACAAACCGTGGCAAAATTATTCGCCCGAAGAGAAGGTTGTTTTAGAGCCGGTTTTTAATCTGTCCGAAGCAAAGCCCGCAGATTTTGCAATTAAGGTTTTACATTTTCCGGAAGACAGCACGCAGAATTATTTGGGGAAAATGACCCTGAACGCGCTGAAGGCTGAATTTTTGTCCTGCAGTGTTCCAAAATAAATCAAGCAATTATCATTAATTAAAACAATATGAAAAAAAGGATTATTTTAAGCATCTTTCTAGCCACCCTGTTCTGTTTTGCTTTGAGGAACGAAGCTTTGGCAATCGGCATGATTACCGAGCCAATTGTTCTTGAAAATATGCTTCGGGGAGGGGAGTCCACTCAAATTGTTACGGTTTTTAACCCAGAATCTTCCGAGGCCACATACCTGCTGGGGACAGAGGGGCAGATTAAGGGCTGGGTGCAATTTTTTGAAAAAGGCAAGCCGGATAGTCCTGTTGTCAAGGTGATGGTCCCGCCAAAATCATACTACGACGCAGTCGCAAAAATAAAAGTACCCCAGGGAACCCCGAACGGCGCGTACACAGGGGAAATTTTTGTTAAACAGAATCCTAGCGAACAGGCAAAAAACAGCGAGAGTGCTGTGGTTGTAGCTCAAATGGTGAGCCGGGAAGTAGAAATTACAGTCACGGATAAAGAGATTATCAAGCTGGGCACTACGGTGATTCCGGAGTCATATGACGTTAAAATCGGAGAGCCGTTAAAGATTAAGGTGATTTATGAAAATTTCGGCAATATTGCGCTAAAACCGAATTTCCAGCTTAAAATTTTGAATGCCGCAGATGAAAAAACGGTGTTGAATGCCATTTATCCTTATCCGGATAATGAGCCAGCGGTAGGGCCGGGCGAGAGGAAAATTATGCCCGCATATGAATGGCTGACAGCGGGGCAATTGTCAGGGAAATACCTGGTGGAAGCCGTCAGCTTGGTGGGAAGCGAAAAGGTAAACCGGAATAATTTTCGTTTTAACCTTAGTTCCGCATCAGTCCAAAACGGAAAAATTCTTGGGACGTTTGTTTCCATGATTGGCGGCGGTAATGCCAAGGCTGGTTGGGCGGTTGTGACCGGCATAATTATCCTGGCCGCAATTTTGTCGGGATATTTTATTTTCAAAAAAAAGAGAAATATTTCTTCGCCGAGAGGAATTTTTACTACCCAAGATAAAATGAATTTTTAAAGGTTTATCATTACAAATTGCCAAACCTTAAAATTAATTTTGTAAGCGAATTGCGTATGTACCTAATATCGTTTTGCAAAAGCCTTTCTTTTAGGCTTTTGCAAAAAGCAAAAAATTTTTTTTGGATCAAACCCAAGCCGTTCAATAACATGATTTTTCGGACTATGCTGGCGTGTCTTCTGTTGGTGCTGAGCGTGGCAGCGCCGGTCCCGGCTTGGGCGGCTGACCCCGAACCAAACCCGAAACTTAATCAGGCATGCGGTTTGGATATCGCTTTGGTAATTGACAGTTCCGGAAGTATTGACTCAAGCGAGCTTTCTGAGATGAAAGGCGCATTTAACGGTTTTGTGGCCGAGCTTTTGCCTGGCACGCCGAGCATGTTTTCCGTTACGGATTTCGATAACACCGCAGCCGTACCGCAGCTCTTTACTTTTGATGTTAATTTGATCGGCAACGCAATAAGCATTCCGGCAAGCGGCGGCTCAACCAACTGGCAGGACGGCTTAAGCAAAGCTTTTAGCACCTTTGATCCCAGAACCGGGCCCGATCATCCCAATTTGATAGTGTTCGCGTCGGACGGCGAACCGAATAAGTATGGAAATAATTATGGCTCAGGCGCGGACTTCAGCCAATACGCCTTTGAACAGGCGGTTTTACAGGCCAATGAAATCAAAAACAGCGGTATTAGAATAATCACTCTGGGCATTGGCCTGACAGCCGAAGGCGCGGACCATTTAAAAGCGATTTCAAGCGCGGATGCTTATTACGATGTCGCGGATTTTGCCGCGCTGTCAAATTCTTTGAAAATTCTCGCGGCTGATTTATGCGGAGGTACTGTTACGGTCACAAAATTCATTGATGCGGACGGAAATATGCAGACCGAAGATGATAGGTCGCCGGGTCCCGGCTGGGGGTTTGAGGTCGCCGGAAACTCCGATATTACCGGCCCAGATGGCAAAAGTATTGCTTGGAAAGTTGACCCCGGGACGCATGCCGTGAAAGAAACCGAAAGCCAGGGATATTTTTTGGCTGATGCTTATTGCACCGGTGCGACAGGCAATGGGGCTGCTTCGGGCACCGAGATCAGCGGCATAGAAATAAGAGACTCCGACATCGTTTCTTGTATTTTTATCAATTCCCCGGATCCTGCCGAAGCATCGAATAAGCTGTCTGTTTTTAAAGACGGTACAGGCAGCGGCTCCGTGGCCGGCGACGTTGGCAATATTGCCTGTGGCGATGCCTGCAGCGATTCGTATGACCCAGGGACATCGGTAGTTTTAACCGCAACCCCTGGCAGTGATTCAGTTTTTGTCGGATGGAGCGGGGCCGGCTGCAGCGGGGCCGGCGCCTGCCATATCACTATGGATTCGGATAAATCGGTGACGGCAACTTTCGACTTGAGCCAGTCCGGAGGAGGGGGCGGCGAAACGGGAGTGGCCGATCCCGCGGTAATCAAAACTTTGGATAATGCCGTTCCGGCGCCCGGAGCGCAAATAGTTTATACGATCAATGTTTATAATGCCGGAATATCTACGGCGACCGCGGTTACGATCACCGACCCGCTTCCCGCAAGCGTGATTTTTTCATCCGGCAATGGCGTGGGAGCTGTTTATGACGCGACGACTACTACTGTAATATGGAACATCAATGAGTTGGGGCCGGGAGAGGATGTGTTTTTACATATCACGGCAACCGTAAAAAATGATACGGCCGGGGATTTTGTCAACACCGCAACGCTTTCTACCACCGGGGGAAACAGCAGGACTGACAATGATTCCAGCAGCATCACAGCCGCGATAAATCGGCCTTCGCAGAACAGCGGGGGAGGGAGTGTTTATACCGCCGGCAATTCTTCCGGGGGCAGCGGTATTCCTGTGCCACTGCCTTTGCCTCAAGTCGCAGGGGCTTCTACGAGCGTGCCTGCGCTCGGACTGTTGATGCCCGAGGTTTTGGGTGAAGCCGCCGAGCTGCCCAGGACAGGATTGCCTTTGTGGCCGACACTTTTTGGAACAGTAATTTTGGCGGCCGTGCTGGATAGGAAGTTTAGATGTTTATGATCTGTTGCCCAGTATTAAAAAATAACATTTGGGAAAGGAGCCATATGACAATATACAGCATTAGTTGTGATCCTGAATGCAGTTTTGTGGTTCAAAGCCATGACGAGGAGGAAGTTATCGGTTTTGCCAAAGCGCATTTGCGGACTGCCCATGACAAAACTATGTCCGATAGCGAAATCGGAGAAATGATTGTCACGGTGGAAAAATAAATAAAGAGAACAGAAAAACTGCGGCCGCAACATTTTCAGCGGCCGAAGTTTTGAAAATATTTTTTTGATAACATTAGGACTTACGCTTTTGAGCCAAGTTTGAGGCATTTTCCGAGGATTTTTGGAGGCGTAGCCAGGCTACGCCGATAAAAACCGCAGGAAAATAACGAAAAAATTGGCCAAAGCCGCTTGCTGACCCG
>JAJZRC010000049.1 GCA_021847435.1 bacterium | reverse complement strand
ATTTTAAGTTGATTTAATTGTACTATTAAAAAGGTTGTTCCGTCAATCTTTAAAAGTAAAAGCCTTATTTGCCTTAAGCCGCGGAGTATGGTTTGCTTTGGGGATAAGTCAAATTTAAAAATGTGCTAGAATATAATAAGTAAGGCTAAACCATTCAATGAAAACAAACATAACAACTTATAAGCGTTTTTTAGCTTTGATTTTGGCTATTTATTTGGCATTTTCAGGAAACTGGTTAAATTTCGCAGCGGCATCAAGCCCCTCCCAGCCTAAGTCTAACCAGACCATGCAGCCCCCCAGGGTCATAAAGGTGGTTCAAGCAATGCGTGTGTTTGAGCTTGCGCCAACATTGGCCGCCTTTGCCTCAATGGGGATGGAATGCTTGGCTGCGGTTGGAACAGCGGGCAATGGCATTCAAAGCCAGGCCGGCCTGAATTTAAACCAGCCGGCAAACTGCTTCACTTTAGTTGACCATCAGGCATCAGTGTTGTCATTGCCGAAAATTTCAGTATCAGGCCTTCTATACCAAAATATAAAAATTTCTGTGCTGACTTTGCCGGGCACTGTTATAAAGTTTTTAAATTCGGCCCATATGCCCAAGGATATTCCGGCTGTCTTGCCGATCGCGGCGGCGCTGGCCGTAGTTTATGTGGTGATTAGCTCCCAAGTTAAACGCAGTTCTTTAAAGTTTTATATGGCATCGGTTTCTGTTTTTGAGCCGGCCGATGCTTTTGTTATCTTGAGGTGCTGAAGATGTGCCGGAGGGAAAAAACAGAAATATATAATTATTATTTTTGGCTTTTGCCAAATTAGGAAAATATACACATATGTCAGAAGAAATCAAAATGAACCGCCCGGCAGCAGCGCCAGGCATGCAGACCATGCAGGCCGCCCCGGCTAAGAGCTCCAAAATGCCCTGGATTATATTGGCAGTTGTTGTCGTTGTTTTAGTAGTTTTAGGCGTGCTTTTCAGAGACAAGCTGTTTGCGGGCAAAACCGCAAGCAAGCCCATGGCCAGCACCAAGTCTTCGGGATATCAAGCCGTGTTCTTGACCAATGGCCAGGTATACTTCGGCAAAATGTCCGATGCTGATTCCGAATTCGCCACTATGAAGGACATTTATTACCTCCAGGTGGTGCAGCCCCCGCTGCAAGGCCAGCAGCAGCCCGGTCAAGCCCAAGCACAGGCTCAGCCGCAGATTTCTTTAGTTAAGCTTGGAAACGAACTGCATGGCCCGGTTGACGAAATGAAGATTTCCCGCAGCCAGATCCTGTTCTATGAAAATATGAAAGAAGACAGCCAGGTTGTCCAGGCTATTAACAACTACAAGGCCAATCCGCAAGGCTCTGCCGCTCCGGCCCAGCAACAGCAGGCCGCTCCGGCTCCCGCCCCTGCCCAATAATAGTTACGGCATAAAAAATCCCGTCCTTCGTTCGCCATCCGTCAATTGACGGAGGCGGATCAGGGCGGGATTTTTAAATTCCCAGGCACCTTGGCCTTTTCAATAGGCGTTAATGACCTCCTCCCCGGCGGGCTAAAGCCCGGGGTTTCCAACACGGCGCCCGCGATGATTATTTAAAAGCTATTCGGCATTCCATCAACTGACGGATATTTGTCCTACTTACCGATGGTTGCTGGCGGGCGTAACCGGCCTGCGATGAAATTAATTACTTAGGACTTACGCTTTTGAGCCAAGTTTGAGGCATTTTCCGAGGATTTTTGGAGGCGTAGCCAGGCTACGCCGATAAAAACCGCAGGAAAATAACGAAAAAATTGGCCAAAGCCGCTTGCTGACCCGGCTTTGCCGGGTCTAAAGCGGCAAGAGCGTAAGTCCTATTAGTAACAATTTCATCTCCGGGATACCATTCGTCCCCGGACGGCGGCTCTCAAGGATTAAGCGCCTGCTATTTAACTGGCCGCCTGTCCGGGGTTTCCTGATATGTAAAAACCCCGCTCAGAGGCGGGGTTTTTTGGTATTTGAGTATTATTTTACCGCGGCAACCAGTTTGTCGAAGACCTGCGGGTGCTTTACTGCAAGCTCGGCAAGCATTTTGCGGTTAATCAGAATACCGTGCTTTTTCATCAGTCCTGCGAACTTGCTCCAGGTGGCGCCGTTTTCACGCAAAGCGGCATTGGCCCTAATCAGCCATAAGGCGCGGAAATCGCGCTTGCGGTTGCGGCGGTCGCGGTAAGCGTAAGAGTCAGCCTTCAAGAGGGCCTGTCTGGCATAAACAAAATTAGTGGAGCGGCGGTTGTCAAAACCTTTGGCCCTTTTTAAAACGTTCTTTCTTCTTTTATTGGCAGTAGTGCCGCGTTTGATTCTGGTCATAAAATTTTTACTGGTTACTGATAGGTACGGATATACGGATTGGTTTGGCTGATATTATCTCTATATCAGTATATATCCGTAATCTGTAAAGCTATTTATAAGGAATTACTTGGTTAAGCTTTTTGTGCACTTTTCCCAGGTTCAGATCGCGGCGTTTGTTGGTGCCGGTTTTGCCGGATTCGCGCGAATTAAAATGATCTTGTCCTGTGGAGCGGGCCATTAGTTTGCCGGATTTGGTCTTCCGAATCCTTTTGGCGGTTCCTTTGTGGGTTTTGACTTTAGGCATATAGAGTAATTAAAAAATTAAAATTTAAAAAATGACAAAAATCTTTTTTTGTTCCCGTCGTTTTTGTCAATTATTTCCCCGGGGCGACGGTCAGGGACCATGTGCCGCCCATTCTTTTTGCCGGGACTTCAATCCGGTGGGGGGCGGTAATGAACTTTAGGAAGTTCTGGAGCTGCTGATGGCCGAGTTCGCCATGAGCCTGTTCTCGTCCGCGCATCCGCAGTTCAATTCTTACCAGGTCGCCGTCATTCAAGAATTCGCTTACTTTGTTGGCTTTAATCTGCATATCGTGTTCGGAAATGCGGATGCTCAGCCAAATTGTCTTTACTTCAGTTTTTTTAGCCTTCTTTTTTTGAAGCTGCTCAATTTTTTTCTGCTGGTATTTATACTTGGCAAAATCGATGAGCTTGGCTACCGGAGGGTTGGCCAGGGGGGAAACTTCCACCAAATCAAGGCCGTGTTCAATCGCCAAAGCTAAAGCCTCGGAAGTTTTTAGAATGCCAATTTGCTCGCCTTCTTCATTGACAACGCGCAAGTTAGGGGCCTTTATTTGATGATTGACTCTGGTTTTAAGCAATGAGTTTTTGATTAAACTGATTAATATTTTAGCTTAAATGCCCGGCTTTGTCAATATTCATGCCGGTACGATAAAAATGGCGAGGGTGGCCGCCCCCACCAGGATCATCAGCGCCGTGGCTATCCAGCCTATGGTGTTAAGCGCGGGCCCGTTGGCATGGTGGTTCATTATTTTTTTATTGCCGCTGATTTGGACAATTAAAACTAGAATAACCGGGGCGACAAGTCCGTTTAACACCGCCGCATAGATCAGGCTTTTAATCGGGTCCAATCCCATAAAATTGAGCAGCATGCCTAGAAGCATGGAAATGATAATTATGCCGTAAAATGGTTTGGCTTGGCTGAGTTTTCGGTACAAGCCCTGTTTCCAGCCCATGGCCTCGGACATGGCGTATGCGGTTGACCCGGCCAAGACCGGTACGGCCAGGAGGCCTATGCCAATTACGCCTAAAGCAAAAAGCAGGGAAGCCATTGGTCCGGCAATCGGTTTTAGCGCCGCAGCCGCGTCCGCTGCTGTTTTAATGTCTGTGATGCCGTTTTGGTGCAGGGCTGCGGCGCAGTTAACGATAATAAAAAACATGACTGCGTTGGAAAAGAACATGCCGGTCCAGACATCGGTACGCATTTTTTTGATTTCGCCCCGCGTGGTTTCCGACTGGCGCAGTTTTATGGAAGTCTTGCCGGCCAGGATTTCTTCTTCCACTTCCTGCGATGTCTGCCAGAAAAACAGGTAAGGCGAGATGGTGGTGCCTAAAATCCCGCAGATCAGAAAAATCTCATCGCGGCCAAAGGTTAAGTGCGGCAGCAGGGTATTGCTAAGCAGGGCTTTGCCGTCCAGCCGCACAAAAAAAACGGAGAGCACGTAGGTTAAGAGCACCAAGGCCAGCCATTTCAAATATTTGGCGTATTGGGAGTAGTTGGTAAAAATCTGGAGCATTAAGCTGATGAGCGTGAAAAAGACCACCAGAGAGTAAAAATTGAAGTGGGGCTGCAAAAGCTGGGTGGCTTTGGCCATGGCGCCCAAATCCGCGCCAATGTTAAAAGTATTGGCTGCAAACAACAGCGCAGTGCAGGCATAAAGCACCCATTTGGCGTAGTGGCGCTTGATGTTCCCGGCCAGCCCCCGGCCGGTGACCAGGCCGATGCGCGCGCACATTTCCTGTACCACCGCCATCAAGGGAAAAGAAAAGAACGAAAGCCAGAGAAGGTTATAGCCGTACTGGGCCCCGGTTTGGCTATAAGTTGCAATGCCGGAAGGGTCGTCATCTGCCGCGCCCGTGGTTAAACCGGGTCCGAGCGCCGCCCAGTACCTTTCGGCTTTTTTTACGGGCTTGTTGTCCGTAAGTTTTTTAGCCAGCCGCTGCGTGGCCACGAGGGTTTTTTCCAGGGTTTCCGCCGGCGCGCTGGCTATCGTTTCAATTATTTTTTGGGGCAATTTTGGTTTCTGTTAATACACTCAATACCCTCTAATTCTAACTAAAAAAAAGGAAATTTTCAAACTGTTTTGTATGCCCCTGATGCCCCCCTGAAGGCGCCCATCAGGGGAACCCCTTGATGGGCGCCTTCAGGGGTTAGATTGGCGAGCGTATAAATCTTAATTAAACTTTTACATCTAAATCCGTAAAAATATCCAGCTGTTTAATTTCCAGCCAGGCCGCTGCCGGCAGTGTTGCGGCCGTTTTTTTGCCGGTAAGCAGGCTTTGCAAAGCCTGGCGCTTCTCTTTGCCGCAGGCGTAGGCAAAGCCTGCGTCAAGATTTTTCAGCAAAGTCAGAGCGGCGGTAATGCGGCCGGGAAACTGGTTTTTGCCGGCAGCATGGTATGCCGCGACAAAATTTTCTGATTCAAACAGCCGTTTAAACTCCCCGGGGTTTTCCGGAAAAGGAAATATGCCGGCGGTATGGCCGTCGCTGCCCAGGCCAAGGGTCGCGGCAATAAGCCCTTCGGGGTTTTCTTTTGTCCAGGCAAGAATGTTTTCCTGCCAGCGCGCGGCCAAGTCCTCGGCGGATTCATTGTTGCGCGGCAGGGTGCCAAAAAAACCGCAGCCCGCAGCTAGCGCGTCGGAATAGAATTGGATCCTTTGGATTTGGGCAAAGTTATTTATGGCCGGATCCTGGGAAAAACGCTCGTCCAGCACGGAAATGGTGAGATTTTCCCCCAAAGCCGCTTTGCCTACGTAGTCCAGCAAGGCCAGGGCCGAGCCGCCGGAGAGCAGCAGCAAAACGGGCGCGGCTTTGTGTTCGGTTAAAAATGCGTTTAAATATTCCCCGGCTTCAGCGGCCGCGGCTTCCGGGGATGTTTGGCGGTGGATTTCCATAACATAATTGTAGCACATTGGGATATGCAATTTGCTCATGGTATAATTAAAAGGAAGCTTAAACAAAAACATGTCAGAAATAAAAGAAGTCTTAGGAATAGTACTGCCCATATTTACCCTGGTTTATTTGGGGTTTTTGTTTCGCCATGTAAAAATGGGCCGGGGCAGCTGGTTTAACACCCTGAACTTGTTCGTGTATTACGTGTCGTTGCCCGCAGTGGTCATCTCCAGTTTTTGGCAGATTGATATTTTAGATCCGTTATCGGCCAGGACCGCTGGCTTAAACCTCCTCTTGCTCCTTATGTGCGCGGCGGCGTTTTTTGCCATTTTGCAGGCGCTGGTCCATGCCAGCGGCCGCGCCAAAGCCTCTATCTTTATGGTGGGTTTAGTCGGCAATACGGTGTATTTGGGCTTTCCTTTAATCCACCGCGCCTTTGGAGCCGGCGAGGCGGCGCTGGGAATTGCCGCTGCCGCCTTGCACTTGGCAGCGGGGCTGATTTTTTCCATCATGGCCGTGGAATACTGGGTGGTAAAGTCCCGCAAGCCCCTTGTCTACGCAAAAGATTTTGTTAAGAACCCTCTTTTTATCTCTTTAGCGCTCGGAATCATAATCAGCCTGATTAAGCCGGCCGGCGAAGTTTATGAAGCGGTGCAAAAGCCCCTTTCCATGCTTGGCCAGACCGCCTCGCCTTTGGCCCTGTTTGCTTTGGGAGGATTTTTGCACGGCAAGTTTTTGCGGGAACATTTGCGTCCGGCCCTGCTGCTTGCCGGCTTGAAGTTAGCTATTTTGCCCCTGGTTTTTTGGGCGTCTTTAAACTATTTGGGCGCGGGCCGGGGCATTGCCGCGGTCTCCGCTTTAGCGGCAGCCATGCCTGCGGCAGTTACGGCCTTTGTTTTGGCGGAAAAGTATAATTTGGACCATGAGCTGGTGGCCAATACCATTTTAATTTCCACCGGGCTGTCCGTGTTTACCATTTCCTTGCTTTTGGTGGTTGTGAAGTAGGAGTAAGCGGGATGCAAGGATATAGGTATGTAAGTACGTAAGGCTGCAAGTATATCAGCGAATATTAAACACCGTGCGCCAGAGGCATACGGTTTTATTTTTCAATCCCGCAATTTTGTAATACTGCAATCTTTCAATCTTGTTAGGACTTACGCACTGAGCCAAGTTCGAGGCATTTTCCGAGCCTGCCTGCCGGCAGGCAGGGATTTTTGGAGGCGTAGCCGGGTTACGCCGATAAAAACCGAGAGACAAAATAACGAATCGGGGTTCCCCGAAAATCCGAAAGATTTTTGGGGTGATCAAGAAATTGGCCGGAGCCGCTTTTTACGGGACGGGCTCTGCCCGCCCAAAAAGCGGCGGTGCGTAAGTCCTA
>JAJZRC010000048.1 GCA_021847435.1 bacterium | reverse complement strand
CGGACCTGCCTCTCGGCCCAATGGAACAAAGGACAAATAGCCACAAAACAAAGTATTGAAAGAATTAAGTCCAGGCTGCCTTTGCCTTAAAAGGCATTGACCCGGACAGCGGCTCTGAATTCATTAATTGGCTCTTAAAGGACTGGTGCGATGACCAAAACATTCAGATGACCAGAATTAGGCCTTACTACAAGAACGACCATGCCCGAATTGAACAAAAGAATTACACCAACATCAGGGATTTCTTAGGCTATACCAGGATTGAAAAACCAGGGAAGGTTAAAATTATGAACCGGCTCTATGACCTACTGGAAGATTACATTAACTTTTTTCTGCCCTCACAGAAATGTATTAAGAAAGAACGGCAGGGCTCCAAGTACAAAAGAATTTACGACAAGACCCAAACCGCTTATGCCAGAGTTCTTGCCCATCCCAATATCCCTCAAGCCGTTAAAGATCAACTGGCTGACAAATATGCTAAACTGAATCCAAAGGTATTAAAAGAACAAATTGACCGGCTAAGAAGACAAATTCTGGCCGGAACTCATTACTGATTTGGGTAACACTTATTTATTATCTAATGCGTGAGGTTTAAAACTTATGCTGATGCTGTGTTATACTATGAGATATGCAAGAAAGAGTACAAAAATTCATCAGCCAGTCCGGTTTGGCCAGCAGGCGCAAAGCCGAGGAATTCATCAGGTCGGGACAAGTGACGATCAATGGCCGCAAAGCCCGGCTCGGCGACAAAGTTGACCCGGAAAAAGACGTAATTAAAGTCTACGGCAAAGCCGTAAAACCGGCAGAGGAAAAGATTTATCTCGCCCTTAACAAGCCGCAAGGATATGTGGTCAGTAAAAGCGACCCGCAAAGGCGGAAAACTGTTTTCGATCTGCTGCCAAAAGAATTGCGCGGCCAGGTCTGGAACGTCGGCCGCCTGGATGCGGACACCGAAGGCCTGCTGATCCTGACCAATGACGGCGAACTGACCCAGGAGCTTTCCCACCCGAAATACGAACACGAAAAAGAATATGAAGTCACCACCCAGGAAATTCCGGGCGAAAGCCAGATGGACCAGCTCCGCCAGGGCGTGGAAATCGCCACAGGAACAACCTACCCCGCCCAGGTTAAAACGCGCGACGGCAAAGTCAAAATTACCATCCACGAGGGCAAAAAACGCCAAATCCGCCGCATGTTCGCGGCCGTTGGATTAACTGTCGCTAATTTAAAAAGAATCCGCATAAACCAGTTAACATTGCCAAAAGATTTGCCTATTGGCGGATATCGCGCGGTAAAACGGGAAGAAATTCTGTAATTAGAATCATGAATCAAGAATTATGGAAAGATAACTATTTTAGTTGTCTTCTTGGCGATGATAACAACTGTCATTGCTCTTTTTTTTATCTACCGACGATATCAATTCACCGTTATCGAAGTACCAAAATACGAATCCACGACAAAATCGATAAACCCTGGCAAAAATCTTAATTCAAAAATCCTAATTCCTAATTCCATCCTGCTTTCCGTCCCCTTCTCTCCCCAGGCGCCGACTGGCAATTGGGACCTGCCGCACAATGAAGCCTGCGAAGAAGCCGGCGTGATCATGGCAGGGGAATATTTTTCCGGGCGGACGGAATCCCTAATTCCTCCCAAACTTTTTGAGGCCGAACTGCAGCGGCTGACCAAATGGCAGCAGGACAACCTGGGGCATTATTTGGATTCCACTTCCGCGGAAATCGCTTTAATGGCAAGGGCAAACTACGGGCTCAAAACCCGACTGATAGAAAATTTCTCGGCTGAAGACATTAAATCAGCCTTATCGCGGGGCAAATTGGTTTTAATTTCCGCCAATGGCCGCTTGCTGAAAAACCCCTATTACAAGCCGCCGGGACCCTTGCACCACCTGCTTCTGGTAAAAGGTTTTGACGAAAACGGCAACTTTATAACCAACGACAGCGGCACCAAGCGCGGCGCAGGCTACCTTTATAGTTTTGATGCTGTTTACGACGCAGCCGGCGACTGGGACGCCGCAAAAGACACGGTTGATACCGACAAAAAAACCGCCATTCTAATCTGGCGGGAATAGCAGTTTATTACGTAATTTATTACGTAATAAACGCGGCCACTTCGCGGTCGGGGTATTAAACCCACGACCTTGACCAAAGGGCTCGGCCCTTTGGAAACCTCGGCTGCAACCCCGCAGCAGAGCTGCGAGATATTACTGATAAATAAAAATATATACCTTAAGGTTTTGCAAATACCGCGCAGTACATGCCCCCTGAACCGAACTTTTCACCCAGCTTCTCCAGCCTAAACCCGGCCTTTAAAACCTCCTCAACAAGTACTCTTTTGTAAATTCCGTGCCCGCCGTATTTCTTCGGCACGCCTTTTGGCATAGATAATTTCAAATACCACTTCGGCTCAAAATCCATAACCGCCAATTTGCCCCCGGGTTTTAAATGTTCAAAAAAAGAACGATTTTGTCCTTCGGCATCGGTAAAGTGATGATACACTTTCTTCATTACGATCGCGTCAAATTGGATAGACGGCAAATTGCCCTGTCCGTCTTTGGCAAGAGCGGCCTGCATATTTTTTATTTTTCCCCGCTCAACCCGATGCGATAATTTTCGAAATTTGCCTTCGTCATGTTCAGTGGCAAAAACCAAACCCGAATCCCCCACGACTTTGGCGAGCAATAGCGCCAAATCTCCGCTGCCCGCGCCGATCTCCGCCAGCTTCATTCCCGAAGACAAGCCCAAATATTCAACCAGTTTGGCCGCTTCATTTTTTAAAAATACAAAATCCCAAGAACTGAAGATCATAATATTTTTTTATTTAACTAGCTATCCTCTCCTATTTGCTGGCGCCACATGGCGTAATACAGGCCCTTTTGCTCCAAAAGCTCTTCATGCCTGCCGGATTCGACGATCTTGCCTTTTTCCAATACATAAATGGAATCCGCATGCATCACCGTAGACAAACGGTGGGCAATAAGCACGGTAATTTGTTCTTTGTTCTGCGAAAGCCCGCGGATGGTTTCCGTAATTTGCTGTTCGGTAAGGGAGTCCAGGGCAGAGGTGGCCTCGTCAAAAATAAGCAGCCTGGGTTTTCTCAGCAGCGCTCGGGCAATGGCCAGCCGCTGCTTTTCACCGCCGGAAACCTTCACGCCTCCTTCGCCGATGACCGTATCAAGCCCTTCCGATGCGCGCTGCATAAGGCTGTCTGCGGCTGACTGCTTGAGCGCAGCCAAAAGCTCGCCATCCGCGGCATTGGGGCTCACGAATTTTAAATTTTCCCGAATACTGCCGGCAAACAACTGGGTATCCTGCGTAACCAGTCCTATTTGTTTGCGCAATTCCTCCATATCGACTTCGGGACCGGGCGTGCCGTTAAACAGCACTTCGCCTGCCATGGGAGCATACAAACCGACCAAAAGTTTAACCAAAGTCGTCTTACCGCTTCCGGATGGGCCCACGAACGCAACCGTATGGCCGGTATTCGCCTTGAAGCTCACGCCATCCAAAGCTTTCCTGGTTGCCGTGGCGTGCTGAAAGCTTACCTGCCTGAATTCGATACCAGCAACGCTGCCGACGGCTTTGGGGCTGAGAGGGCGGGGTTCCTTTGATGTTTCCAAAATATTTTTAAAATTCGCCAAACTGGCCTGGGCCTCGCGGTAAGAATTTACCACGTCGCCCAGCTGCTGCAGAGGATTAAATAAAAAGAACGAATAAATCCACAGGGAGAAAAATTCCCCCAAAGTAATGGAACGCGCGAAAACCAGATACATCATTACAAACAATATTATTGTGCGAAGCAGGTTCACCAAAGTTCCCTGGACAAAACTTAAAGTCCTGACATACTTCACTTTTTCCAGCTCCAATTTGAGAATCTCTTCCGTAGTATGGTTGAGCCGCTCAATTTCTTCCTTAGAAAGCCCCATGGATTTCACCAGTTCTATATTGCGCAGGGATTCGGTGGTGCTGCCTGCCAATCCCGTTGTTTTTTGTACAATTTTTATCTGAACGGTTTTTATTCTCCTGCTAAGCAGCATGGTTGCTCCGGACAAAACGGGCACAATGGCAAAATATACCGCCGCCACTACCCAGCTGACGTAAAACGCGTAAATAATTACGAATATAAAGCCGATCGCGCTAAAGAACAGCACATTAACAAAATTTGCTATCAGGTTCTGCGTATCAAGCCTCACCCGCTGCAGCTTTTCCAAAGTCTCGCCGCTCCTCTGGTCTTCAAAAATCTGATACGGAAGCTGCAGGCTGTGGGACAAGCCGTCAGTGTACATTTTGGCGCCCAAACGCTGAGTTATGGTATTTACGTAAAAATCCTGAAAATTTTTGGCGATGCGCGAAATCAGCGCCGTTCCCATGGAAAGCAGAAGCAACTGTCCGACCCCGCGGAAAAAACCGCTTCTGGCAAGCGTTTCGAACTTGGTCACGTAATTATCCATTACCAAACGGAAGATATACGGATCCAAAAGGGAAAAAATCTGGTTTACGGCGGCCAAAAATAATGCCAAAACCAGCAGCTTCCAATAAGCTTTAAGATATTTAACTAAAATATTCATATTGATCGGTTATACAAACAAACGCCCGAACACGCTGGCTACTACGGCTGCAAAAATTACAACAGCCGCGCCGCGGATAAAAAACTTGGAAAAACCTTTAGAAGCATATTCCCCCATAATCCTTGTATCCTCGGAAAATTTAATGAGGAAAAAGAAAATCAGAGGCAGGATGGCCCCGTTTAAAAAATCAGCATATAAAGTCAGTTTAAACAAATTAACTTTAGGGAACAAGGAAATCAGCAGGCTGATTGCGATTTGCAAAATAAAGAAGATGTAAAACACCCTTCCCTTGGTGAAACCGGCGTTAAGGCTCCTTTCATAACCGAAAAATTCCGTAAAAGCGTAAGCTGTGGCCAAAGGCACAATCGTCAGGCCCAAAAACGAAGCCGCAAACAGCCCTACGGCAAAGAGCATGGAAGCCAGGTTGCCGGCCAAAGGCTTAATGGCAATGGCCGCGCTATAGCCGTCAGTCACCTGTATGCCGTGTTTGAACAGCGTGTAGGCCACGGCCACGGCCATCATCCAGGAGAAAAAATGAGTCAGGACCGAACCGACATACACCTCAATCTTTTCGGCTTTAAGCTGTTCCGGCTTCAGACCTTTGTCGGTAATATAGCTGTTCACAAAAAACTGCCCCCAGGCCGTAACCGTAGTACCCACAACCGCAATAATAGTAAACCAGTACGAAGGATGCGGGAGCTGTTCCTTCTGGCCAAAGAAAAAACTGTCTTTCACGGCCTGCCCCCAATCCGGGTGGGACAAAACCGCGCTAATCACATAAGTCGCATAAAAAAGTATGGTCACCAGAAACAGCCGTTGCAGATTTTTATAGCTTAAAGAAATGACCAACGCAATCAGCAAAAAACAAGCAAAAATCAGGGAAATTTGCCAGGGCATATGAAATAGCTGTAAAGCCGACTTCATTCCGCTGACATTTTGCAGCACCACGCCTTGGTTCACCACAAAATATGCCATAAAGACAAATACCGCTACCCGGGCCCCGTAATTTTCGCGGATCAAATCGCCCAAACCTTTTCCAGTTACAATGGCCATGCGCGCGCCAATTTCCTGGGTAATGGCCAAAAGCAATATTGTCAGCGGCACGAACGCTTGCGAAGCCATGCCGTAAAGCGAAGCAGCCACGGAATAAGTGGCCACTCCCCCCGCATCGTTGTCAGCCACGGCCGTAATCAAACCGGGCCCCAATACGGCTAAAAAAAGCAGGAGCTGTATTCTAAATCTCTTAAAAAAATCTTTCATAGCTATGCCTCTGGGAACAAATACCTCATAACATCATCAATTGTCACTACTCCAACCAGCTTGTTCTGATCATCAACTACCGCGGCGGTATATAAATTATACTTTGTCATAACATTCAAAATGCCGCGAATCCTGTCAGAGGGATTCAGGCATGAAATAGGAGGGATTTTTTTGAGTAATTTCTTCATGGCATCCTTCGGGTCCGCGATGAGCAGGCGGCGCAGGGATACCACCCCGTAAAATTCGCTGTCCGCGCCGGTCACGTAAACAAAAACGATGGATCGAAAATTGGAAGAGAGTTTCTTAATTATTTCTGTGGTCTCCGCTACAGTCTTCTCCGGGCTCACGCTTACAAAATCCAAAGTCATCAAACCGCCAGCGGTATTATCGGGATAGCGCGCCAGTTTTTCAACCCCTTTGGCTTTTAGAGCCTCCAGCTGGGACATAAACTTTTTTGCTTCCTTGCGAGTGAAATTTTTAACCAAGTCAGCTACTTCATCTGTGGACATTTGCTGCAAAATCTTACCTCCTGCGTCCGGACCCAAATATTTTACCAATACATTTTGCAATTCCGGCGACACCTCTTCCAACACCTTGGCCGCATCCACGGCTTCCAAAGATGCCAACAGCCGGCTGGCTTGTTTAACATCCAATTCTTCCACAATGTTCGCCAAATCCGCTGGGTGCAGGCGGCTCAATCCGTGAGCTTCAGTCATAAGCTGCAAAGGACCGTTGCTTTCCAAAAGATTAGCCTGCCGCCAGTCAATAAGCCTGACCGGAAACATCTTCACCAAAAAAATATCACTAAGGCCCAAGCGCCGCAGCAGGCCGCGAAAGCTCGGGTCAATTCCCAATACGCACATCTGGTCCTCAAAATTACCGATTCTCAAGTCATTCACCCTAACCACGCGAGTCCCGGCTACATCCACAATCTGCTTGTCTAAAATATCGCGCTTTAAATATACAAACTGCTGTCCGATGGGCAGATTTTCTTGCGCCGCGTTATTGAACAAATTTTTTAGGGAAATCTTGCTGCTGTTAAAATTAGCCACAAACTGATAAGGAACAAACTTGGTCAGGTTCTTGGTTTTAACAACCAAATATCTCAAAGGCGCAAAAGACCCGCCTTTAGGGCTAATTAGAATATCTTCCAACCTTCCAACTTCTGCATCTGAACTGTCAGTAATTACATTGTTTAAAAGTTCGCTAATGTATGGCATAAAGATTGAATTAGCGCTTTAAAAAAGTTTTTGCAGATAGCAAAAACCAATTAATTCTTGCATTAATTCTACCACACTCAGCGGGATTTAGGCAATTTTTTACCCTTTATTCCAATAGTTTTTTGCCTAATAGCGATATGGCGGTCACAACAATGGAACCAAAAAAAGCCGGCCAAAATCCTGCTACATGAAATCCTTTGACAAATCCAGCCGCCCAAAAAACCAAAGCATTGATTACCAGCAAAAAAACCCGAAGGTCAGCAGGGTCAAAGGAAAAGTCGCCACTTTCAAAACTACTCCTAGCGTGGCATTGAGGATTGCCAGCACCATGGCCACCAAAACCGCTGCCCAAAAACCCGACACCGCTA
>JAJZRC010000047.1 GCA_021847435.1 bacterium | reverse complement strand
ATTCAAATATTCTTGAAATTAGTTTGAGGATTATCAAAATAATTTTAAATTTAGCTTTTTGGTTATTTCCATCCTTGGTACCGTTTGGCTAATAATCCTTTCAAAAAAAGAAAAAAAATATATTTGGCTGATGTTTTCAGTTTTGGTCCTACTCGCGTTGCTTTTCTATTTATATATGGGCTATGCGGTAGTGAATATGTCTTTCGGATTCTAGTTTTAACAAATCACAACTACCCGCTGCGGGAGCAGCGGGTAGTTGTGTAAGCGGCTATTTTGCTAAAATATTTGAATAAATTTTTTCTGTTTCCCGGAGCATTTTTTCCTGCGAAAAAAGTTTGGATTGAGCGAGGGCTTTTTGGGCAAGCTTTTCCCGCAAGGTGGGGGAGTTAATGAGTTTTTCCATAGCTTCAGCTAATGCCTGCGGATCTTCCGGGTAAACCAAAAGTCCGGCATCCCCCAAAGCTTCCGGTGTGCCCCCCACATTGGTAGCCACAATCGGCAAACCGGCCTGCATGGCTTCCAGTATGGAAAAAGGGAACCCTTCCTTGCGGGAGGGGAGGACGAAGATGTCGAAAGCCGATAAGTATTTTGAAGCATTTTGTATCCGGCCAGGCATGGCAATAATATTTTGCAGCTGCAAATTCATAATTTCCAATTTTAAATTTTCAGTTTCAGGGCCGTTTCCTAAAAGCGCAAACTGGCAGCGGTTTTTTATATCGCCGGTTAACATTGAAATTGCTTTTATCAATATATCCAGACCTTTGGTGCGGTAAGAGTTGGCTACTGCACCCACTATGAGTTTATCATCGGGCAGCCCCAGATTTTTTCTGGCTTCAATGCGGGGTAAAAAAGTAATCGGCGCAATGCCGTTGTGGATTACAGAGATGCGGTTTTCCGGCATTAGGCCGTACCGCAGGGCGGATTTTTTGTCAGCATCGGAAACCGCAATAATGTGCCTGCGGTAAGCTGATGCGGTTTTTTCCATGGCCAAATAAAAGGCTTTTTTTGGCCAGGACATGGGCTCGTTAAAAATGAACCCATGGGCGGTGAAGACCGCTTGGGTCTTAAGGCCAATGCAGGCAAAACTGCCCAAAATGCCGGCTTTGGTAGAATTTAAATGCACAATGTCAGGTTGTATTTGCTTTACCAGTTGTCGGATTTCCCAGGCTGCCAAAAAGTCTTGTATTGGGCGCAAACGGCGTTTTAAATGATGCTGTTCGACTGTAGGCACTCCGGCTTTTTGGGCGTTTGTAAATAACTCTTGAGCTTCGTTGCCCGCAGCAATGGTGCCGCCAAAATGTTTGGCCAGGGCCAGCACGTAATTTTGCGCGCCCCCGCCGTCTGCCTGGGTAATAATGTATAAAATTTTCATATATATCAGATTACAAGATTACAAAATAACAAGATATAAAAATTATAAAATTGAATATTTCAAACTTATCTTTTCCTGTGGTTGATATGCAAGAATTTTTGAAAGTTGTGTGAATTGGTGGAAAGTTCAATCACCTTTTGTTTATTCGCTTCAAAATCTTGTTGATTGATATAATTGTTATCTAACAGAATGTATAAGATTGATCGGACTTCACCGGCAGACGATTTCGCAATCGTTATAAAATGCGCAAAATCTTTATTGCTGCCCCTCTCAAAACCTTCCGCGATATTGAGCATCATGGAATATGAGGCTCTTCTGAGCTGGTCCGTTAGGGAATAGTCTGTCTTTAACTTTTTGTTATTTTCTACCAGCGAAAAAATGTTTTTTACCAATTCCCTTGATTTTTGCCAAACTGGCAAATCTTCAAATGTTTTGTAATACATACCAAAAATCTTTTAATCTTGTAATTTTGTAATCTTCCAATTTTGTAATATTTGAATCATAATCTTATTTTACCTTAAAATTAAGCGCAAAGAAAGGTATGGTATGATAAATAATATAACTGAGTATAAAATCTTTCAATTTTTAATCTTGTAATTTAATGAGATTAGTTAGTTTAAATATCCAGAGCGGAGCGCAATCGCCCAGATTTTTAAAATATATCCGCCGGCAAAAAAAGACTGCTGACATTTTTTGCTTCCAAGAGGTTTTTGATTCTACGGCCTCGCAGCGCATAAAAGGGGAAGGCTATACTAATATTTTCAGTCAGCTAAAAAACGAACTTAAAGGCTTTGTGCCTCATTTTTATCCGGTATCTAACACCGCGGGTGAATATTTTAAACTGAAGAGCAAGGTGGTTTTGGGCCTGGCCATTTTTGCAAAAAAAGGGATTGCTGTTGGCAGACATTTTGGCAGGCATGTTTGCGGCCAAGTTAATGCTGCAGTAGATTTTGAAATCGGCAAAGAGTCAAACGGGGTGCAGTGCCTGGAAATTTTGGGGGATGGAGGCGGGTTTTGGCTAATGAATTTTCACGGCCAGTCGCGGCCGGGGGACAAACTGGATACGCCCAAGCGGATTAAGCAGTCAAAGATTTTGTCAGGCATTTTGAAAAAAATAAGCGGGCCGAAAATCTTGTGCGGGGATTGTAATTTAATGCCCAAAACACAGAGCATAAAAATTATTGAGCGGACCGGGATGGTAAATTTAATATCCAAGTATAAAATAAAAAATACTAGAAATTCTGTTTCTTGGGAGAGGTATAATAACAGGCAGCATTTTGCGGATTTTACTTTTGTTACGCCCGACATCAAAGTCAAAAATTTTAAAGTGCCGTACACGCTGGCTTCGGACCATTTGCCGATGGTAATGGGATTCAAGATTGAAAGATTGAAAGATTGAAAGAAAAAGCGATTTTTTGTCTTGTTTGAGCCTTTTTTGGGCATTGCCCGAAGAGGTTATTTTTGTTAGACTTAGTAGTTGAAACGGAGGAATGAATATGAAGATGACCTTAGTGCCCGGGCAGATTGCCTGGGCCAGAAGTCCGGTAAGGCTGGATTTGGCAGGTGGGTGGACCGATACCCCGCCTTATACCAACTGGTATGGCGGCGCGGTGGTGAACGTGGCCGTGAATTTAAACGGCCAAATGCCCGTACAGGTTTATGTACGGCGCACGGCCGATGGCTGCATCAGCCTCAAGTCCATTGATCTGGACTGCGAAGAACAGGTCCGGAGCATGGAACAACTGCACGATTACCGCAACCCCAAGTCGCCCTTCGGCCTGGCCAAAGCCGCGCTTTGCCAGGTGCTGGCCGAATACGATCCTGTCCACAACAACCTGCCGCAAGTCCTCGCGGACATCGGCGGCGGCTTGTCCATTACCACCTTCGTGGCGGTGCCCAAAGGCAGCGGCCTTGGCACCTCTTCGGTGTTGGGAGCGACCCTGTTGGGCGCCTTGCACAAGAGTTTCGGCATCTCCTTGGGCCAGAACCAGTTTCTGGAAAAGGTTCTGATGCTGGAAAAGATGCTCACAACGGGCGGCGGCTGGCAGGACCAGGTGGGCGGAGCCATTGGCGGAGTGAAGTACACGAAAAACAGCGCCGGCAGAAGCATTTTTCTGGATGTGGAGTTTTTGGACGACCATCTCTTTGGCAGCCAAAGAACCGCGTCCCTGCTGGTGCTGTATTACACCGGCCATGCCCGCCTGGCCAAGGACATCTTGTCTAAGGTGGTGGACAAGGTCAGGGCAAAGGAGCCGGAGTATTTGCAGCTGCACCAGAGGCTCGCTGAACTGGCCATGCAGATGCGGGGAGCAATTTCGCGCCGGGACCTGGTATCCGTGGGGAGGCTTTTGGAACTGTACTGGAAGTTCAAAAAACAGATCCATCCTTCCGCGACCAATCCCGAGGCGGAAGCGCTGTTTGAGGCCGTAAAGCCCATGACCAGCGCCGCCTGCCTTATGGGAGCCGGCGGGGGCGGGTACGCACTGTTTCTGGCCAAGGACCACCAGCAGTCCGGCAAGCTGAGGGAATTTTTGGCTAACGCCAACTATGCCGAAAGCGCGCGGGTCGTGGAGTGGTCATTGAACCGGCAAGGGCTGCAGGTCAGCCTGAGCTGAGCGCGTCCCCGGACAGGCCGAGTCTGTCCGGGGCGCTTTTTATTTGCCGGGTTTTTGTGTTAAAATCCATATTATGAACCAACAGATTCTCGCTAAAATTTTAAACTATGAACAGGCCGGGGAAACCGCCCGGCAGCTTAAATCGCAGGGCAAAAAGCTGGTAATGGTTTCGGGCTGTTTTGACCTGATGCACATAGGCCACATGGAGTTTCTGTCCGATGCCAAAGCCCTGGGCGATGTATTATTTATTTCTTTGGGTTCGGACAAGACCGTAAAAACTTTAAAAGGAGACAAGCGGCCCATTATGAACGAGGGTTACCGCGCGCAGATGCTGGCCAGCTTGCAGGTGGTGGATTTCGTGGTTGTTGCCAATGAGGAAGAGGTGGCGCTGCCTTCCGGCATAGATTTTAACCGCCTCATTACAATAATCCGCCCGGATATTTTTGCCATTAATAAAGGCAACCGTTCGGTGGCCGAAAAACAGGATTTGCTGGCTTCCGTAGGGGGCAGGCTGGCGGAAATTGAAGGCAAGCAGATAACGTCTACCACAGAGACCGTGGCAAAAATTGAAAAGTTGTTTTAGCATATGCGAGTACTTTTTTGTTCCCTTAAGCACGAATATGGAGACCCGCAGAGGGGATTGTCTTTTGAATATGTGAATTTGTTTGGCAGCCTGGCCAAAATGCAAGGGGTGGAGGCGGACCATTTTGCCTTTGACGAGGTTATGTCCCAGGTCGGACGGGACGAAATGAACAGGCGGCTGATCCGGGAAGCGGAAGAGAAAAGTTATGATTTGCTTTTTTGCTTTTTGTTTACGGATGAAATAAAAAAAGAAACCATTGCGCATATTACCCAAAAGACCAAAACGAAAACTTTTAACTGGTTCGGCGACGACCACTGGCGCTTTTGGGTATATTCCAAAGACTGGGCGCCGCTGTTTACATTGGTTTCCACCACGGACAGCCAGGCGTATGAAGCTTACAAGCGCCTGGGTATAAACAACGTGGTAAAGACCCAGTGGGCGGCCAACCGGCATTTGTATAAACCAATAGAACAATTACAAGATTACAAGATTGAAAGATTGCAAGATTATAAAACCGGTGGATTGAAAGATTTGGATGTTACTTTTGTGGGCCAGAATTACGGCATAAGGGAGGCTTACGTTAAATTTCTGCAAAAGCAAGGTTTTCCGGCAAAGGCTTTTGGCTGGGGCTGGCCAAGCGGGCCCGTGAGCGAGGAGAGAAAGCTGGAGATTTTTTCCTTTTCCAAAATCAACTTGAATTTTACCGAAACCCCGGATTACGGCTTGAAGCAAAAGTTAAGGCTTTTGGCCAGGCTTTTTGTAAAAAAAGAGCTGGGAAAAATCCGTCCCAATTTTGGCCGGTTAGCGGACAGCTGGCGTTCCATTGCGGGCACGCAAAAGCGGACCATAAAGGGACGGAATTTTGAAGTCCCGGCCTGCGGCGGGTTTTTGCTGACCGGCGATTCGGACGAGAATTTGGAAGAGTATTATGAAGACGGCAAGGAAATCGTGATTTTCCGCAGCAAAGAAGATCTTTTGGAAAAATGCCGGTATTATTTGGGGCACGAAGAGGAGCGGGCGGCAATTGCCCAAGCGGGACTGGAGCGGACTTTGCGGGACCATACTTATGAAATAAGGTTCAGGGAAATATTTAAATTTTTGAAATATGATTAGTATTATTACTTCGTTATTCAAATCGGATTATTATTTGGATAAATTCTCAAATAACTTATCTATTTTTGCTAAAAATTTATTAAGTCAAAACATAGATTTTGAACTTATTGTGATTGCTAATAATCCTAGCAAGAAAGAGCTAGCGTTTTCAGACATTTTTAAAAAATATCCGTGGTTTAAATTTTTATCTGTACCGAGGGAGTCTCTATATGCTACATGGAATAGGGGAGTTCAAATTGCCAAGGGAGAGATAATTGGTTTTTGGAACGTAGACGACATTCGTTCGACCGAGGCTATTATAGAGGCTAAGGCGTTATTTGATACAGGTGCCCAATTAGTTATTTCCCCCTTTTTAATAAAACGGTTTCTAAAAATCTTTTCTTTTTATTTGCCCCTGCCCGCACAAAAAATAAATAAGCAAATACCCGAGTTTGTACCGGAAACAAAAAAATTATTTTTGGAAGGAATGGTATGCGGACCTTTCTTTTTGTTTAGTAAGAAATTGTATGATAGGGTTGGTCCTTTTGACGAACAGTTTAGAATTGCAGGAGATTTTGATTGGTGTATTCGGGCGGCAAAATCCACAGACAAAATTGTTAAAGCAAAAACGATTGGTGGAATTTTTAGAGTTGACGGGGGCGGCTTGTCAGCCGGAGCGAATCAACTTTTAGCTGTGGAAAATAATATTGTGTGTAAGCGCCATTTCATTGTTGATAAAATTGTGGAGTTATCTGACCCCGAAGAGTCCAAATATGATCCGAAGTTTTTAAAATTTGGTGAGCGGTTAGTGAAATATAGCGACAGATAAATCAAACTACATAGCTTAAATAAGAATACCCCCATACGGGGGTATTCTAGACTTCTTTCCTGAGCCGCCAAATATATTTAATACTGCGCCAAATGGTTTTAAGTTTTGTTTTCCAAGAATCGGCCCAGCTTGATTTTCCATGTTGGCGAGCTCTGAAACTTACATCAATAGTTTTTATTTTATACCCATTATTTCCAGCAATGCACAGTAAATATAGATCCAGGGAAAAATCAGCAGGGGCGCCTTTTAACAGCTTTACTATTTCTTTGGAAAATAGTTTGGGCTGAGCGTTAATTTCGGTAAGTTTGCGCCGAAGAATAAGGCTAGCAACCAGCGCCATGCCAAAACTAAAAATAACTTGACTCAATTTCCTTTTTGCCCGCCACCCTTTTATTATTATTTTTTTATCTAAGGAATTTTGAAAAGCATCATATGCTCTAAAAATATCTTCGGGGGCCGTTTGAAGGTCGCTGTGTGTCCAAGCAATAATTTCGCCGGAGGCAGCTCGTACCCCGGTCATGATTGCGTTTCCGTAACCACGATTAGGCGAGTAAGAAATGAATTTAGCGAAAGGGTATGAATTATCGGTTTGAAGTCTTTTGAAAATTTTATCTGAGCCATCTATGGAACCGTCATCAACGCAAATAAGCTCCCAGTCAGAATAATATTTAGATATGCTTACAAAGGTGTCTAACACCAGAATTATGTTTGCGGCCTCGTTGTAGAAAGGGATTATTATTGAAAGCATAAACAAATTATTTTGGTCTTATAGAATAAATTTCAAATTTTGTTTCGTAGAGGCTATTGGGACGGCTATAAAGGAGGTGATCGAGATCTGGATTAAAGGCTGTAAAATACACTTGTTTGTTAATTTCCTTATTGCTGATTATCCCGTAAGTAATTTGAAATTTTTCTTGCCATTGTTTCATTGCGTAACTAAAGGGCCGTACTTGGCTTAGGTATAAATATGTTTTGCCGTCTAGGAACGTTTTTGGGTTTATGAAATCGACAGGAACCGAACTTTTCCAGCTACGATTAGTCAGGTTATATGAGCAATCATAAACTCCGGCTTCCGCAATATCGCTACTTAAAACTATATTAGCAGTATTGTCTTTTGCATCAAGCGTCCTTATGAGAATAGACATAAGCCCCGCTAAGTTTATTAAAATGAATATTAGTGTTA
>JAJZRC010000004.1 GCA_021847435.1 bacterium | reverse complement strand
CCGAGGATTTTTGGAGGCGTAGCCAGGCTACGCCGATAAAAACCGCAGGAAAATAACGAAAAAATTGGCCAAAGCCGCTTGCTGACCCGGCTTTGCCGGGTCTAAAGCGGCAAGAGCGTAAGTCCTAGTATTAAAATTTTATATTTGAATAAGACAGGTAAAGCAGCCAAGCCTGCTGGCCGAGCAACAGGCCTATCCCCAAAGGAAAATAAATTTTGCGGGTCTTGTGGCGGAACGCAAACATGCCCAAAAAAACTCCCAAAGACCCGAAAGCTGTTGCGGCAAAAAACAACAAGGCTTCGGGCAGGCGATCTGCCTGCTTAAGGCTTCTGCGCTTATCCCAGCCAACCATCATAAAAGTTGCCAGATTGATCAGGCCAAGTATAACAGCAAGCTGATAGATTATTGAACTTGATATTATTGCCATTAATTGCTCCTTGATATAATTATAACCCAAATGCGGCGCGATAAAAAGCAAAAGGGCCGCGAATTTCCGATCATGGAAATTCGCGGCCCCCGCAATCAGTGCGGAAAGAGGCTGGACTGCTGAACATGACTGAGTTTGCGCAATGCCCCATGGCGGCGCTGGCGCTCCTGGCCGAATACCGGACGCGCGGCCATCTCCTCGCGGTATATCCTCTTGTCCTCCTCCGTGGCCTCGCGCAGATCCGGCCTGCACATTGCGAACCAGGCATTGTCCGCAGCCTGGGCAGCGGAAACCGCGCGGGTAGCGGGTCTGTCTGCAATGGGGCGGCCGTTTCTCAGCGGCTGCCAGAGCAACTTCGGCTTAGCCGGCTTGAGTTTGCCTTTCCATTCGTCGGGGTTATTGAGCCGGACGGCAGCCATCTGCTTTTTAGCCTCGGACAAGGCCAGGCCCTGTTTTTCAAACAGCATGCGGTTTCGGTACAGGACGTTGGAAACGGCCCTGTTTTCGCCCTGGTGCGTGTAGGTTATGCCAAACGGCTTGCCCTTAAAGGACACGCCGTAGCATGGTTTGCCGGAAGGTTTCCGCTTGGCCGCTGCCTTTTTGGGGCGAACCGGCGGCGGGGTAAGACAAAAATTCCTCTTTCCCATCAAACCTCCTTGCCTATCTGAGCGGATTATGCGACAAGTCTATATTTTTGTCCAGGCCAAAATAAAAACCCCTGCGTATACAGGGGTAAAAACCCCTTCTTTAATTTTCGGCTTCGTAACCCGCTTTCTTGATTATTTCCCGTATTTTTTCCTGCGAAATTTTTTGCGGATCGTACTCCACCAAAGTTTGGGACTTGGCGTAGCTGGTTTGCGCCGAAAACACGCCTTCGGCGTCTTCCAAATCACCGTCAATGTTCATGGCGCAGGAAGTGCAGTGCAAACCCGAAATTTTTAACTGAATGGTTTCCGACATGCGGTTAAAAAATTAATTTACGTTAATTATTCCCCTATACATGCCCATGCTGCACATGAATGCAATCCGGGTCGGTTCGGAGGGGGTATGGAAAGTTATTTCCTCGGTTTGCCCTACGGGTACCAGCTTCTGTATCCGCAAGGACGGGATAGTAAAAGCCTGGGCGCAGCTTGTGCCGTCTTTATTAAACAATTTTATTGTCACGTCGCTGTCTTTTTTTAGACTGATGCTGTTAGGCGAGTAACCGTATGTCCCGATTGTGATTTCGGCCCGAACACCTGCGGCCGGTGCCGCGGTTCCTTCATCAGGACCGCAGTACGCCACCATGCACGCAGCGGACTTGGCCAGCTGGCCGAAAGTTATAGGCTTGCCCGTTAAAGCCAAAGCATTGTTAAGGTTGAACAAAGCCAGCACTGCCACAGCCAGGGCTGCAACGCGAAGAAATTTCCTGCTCCGGGCATCTCCCAGGCGCGCGGCAAAATAGCCTAACAGGAAAAACAGCGGGGTGGTGCCTAGCACAAAAGAGAACATTATTCCAGCTCCCCGAAAAGGGCTGCCGCTGGCAATGGCCAGAGCCATCATGGCCTGGGTGGTACCGCAAGGAATAAAAACGGTAAACGCGCCCAAAATGGCCGGCGCAAACGCATCCCGGCTCTTGGACTTATTCCGGACCATGCGCATTAAAAACTTTGGGGGTTGGATGACAAAATAGCGGAAAAAAGGATGCAAGTCCAAAAGCGCGCCGGCTGTGCCAATCATAAAAATCACGACCGCAAACTGCATGGCCAATTTCACGCCCAAGGACAAATCAAACAGGGACCCAAACCATCCCAACAGCACGCCCAACAAAATATATGCCGCAAGCTTCGCCGCCAAAAACCATACAATCGGCAAAGCCGCCCCGCTGCGGCCGGCCTGCTGCTTTAAACGCTCTTCCTCGCGCTGGGCAATGGTGGCGGCAAGCAGCCCTCCCTGAACGGCCAGGCAAGTCAGTCCGCCGGTCAATAATCCGGTTAAAAATATGGCGACAAACGAAGCATTTTGCATGCAAACTGGTTTTAATGTTGTTTGTGTTTTATGTATTTAAACAGCGCTGCAATGCACAACAGCAGCGCTGTCCAAACTAAAACTACGGTTAAAATATGCATCAGCGCATACCAGGCGCCCTTATTTCCCCAGCCGGACATCATAGAGCCGGAGCGGTAAAAAAATTGGCCTTGGCCCGCTGAAGATGCTGCCGCATAACCCATCATGGGAGGGAACGCAAACGAACCGGAAACGCCGGCGGGCGCAGCCATAAAGCCATACATATCCTTTTGCTCTTCAGCCGTTAACTGCCCCTGCTGCAATTTGTACATGTAACCCTGAATTTTTTGTCCGCTGGCGGACTGGGTTTGGTATACCGCATTACCATTTGAAATTGTGGCCGTACCCATCATGCCATAACCTGGCTGGAGGGTCGCGGCTAACGCACTGCCAGCCGACAGAAAAAACAATGCCGACAAAAGCACGCTCCCTAAACCTTTGTTTGTTATTTTCATATTTTTCTGATTAATTTAGGACTTACGCACTTGCTGTCCAAAATCGGGCAAAGCCCGAATTTTAGGGCAGCTGCGCTTAAGTTTGGCCTATTTCTTCGTTATTTTACTGCGGTCTTTCTCGCCGTAGTTTCACCACGGCTCGAAACATCCCTGCCTGCCGGCAGGCAGGCTCGCAGAATGCCTCGAACTTGGCCAAATGCGTAAGTCCTATAATTATCCATTCTCAGGCTCTTCCATTGGTCGGGCTTGTTAAACGGCAATGAGCGAGGCATTTCCATTTTTAATTTCTTATGTTCTTGGATATTTATTATATCAAAGTTTTTTTAATTTCCATAATTTTCCCGAATAAAGGCGCCTCGGGGTAGAACTCCGAGGCATTGAACCCAAGGAGTTGACTGCATTTCGCAGCAGAGCTGCGAGATATTCGAACCTGTATCAGCTCCCTGCCTGGCAGGCAGGCTCAGGCTCGTAAAAGAGTCCTTAAGGACTCTTTTACTCGCTCTACGCCGCTAATAAAATCCTGCGTTACAAAATGAAAATTGTCCAACTCGGTTTTGGTTTTCGGCAAAATAGAAGAAATAATCGCATCATTGCCAAAGAATCCGGACAGCGTATCTCCTTCTTTTACGAACAGTTTTTCCTTCCGCATCGCCTCGGCCTCGCTTTCCCCGACAAATACAGGAGAAAGCTTCTTGGAACCCAGCACAACCGGCAACAAGCTGTCTTTCCCGACATTGCCAGCAAACACCTGGGGAATATTGTTTGCAGAAATAACATAGAATAATTAGGACTTACGCTCTTGCCGCTTTAGACCCGGCAAAGCCGGGTCAGCAAGCGGCTTTGGCCAATTTTTTCGTTATTTTCCTGCGGTTTTTATTGGCGTAGCCTGGCTACGCCTCCAAAAATCCTCGGAAAATGCCTCAAACTTGGCTCAAAAGCGTAAGTCCTAATAATTTCAATTCTGCGCCGTTCATTTTGGCGAAACCTTCCGCCGCAGACGCGACTTGAGTTTCGCCTTTAATAATATGGGTATTGTCCAGGAAGGTTCCCGTAGATTTTAATATGCCGACTATTTTCATATTGGGGACGCCGAAAAAATCAGACAAACTGTCGCCCGGTTTTTCAAACAGTTTTTCCCGGATCATCATTTCAGCCTCGCTCGCGCCAATAATCATCCCGTCCTTCCCCAAGCGATTTTGCCCGGCCTGAATGGGCAGATCTATAAAATCGCCTGGGCTGATTACAAAAAATTTCGGGCCGGCTGCCGCGAAGTTGATTATTATCGGCGAAGCGGAAACTAACCGCCGCGCTTTGCCGGCAATTTCCGGACTTGCGGCTTGAACGGCCATCGCGGACGCCGGTTCGGCCATGCGGCTGCTGAATTTGGCGAATTCAAAGAAAGCAAACCCAAACACCAAAACCATCAGCGCGGGGGCCAATAAAGAAACCCAATTTCTTTTACCGGGCTTAAAGAATCTTAAGGTTAAAGAATTGGTAACTACTGACACGGAGCTTAAAGCCATAGCCAAACCGGCCAGTTCCGGTTTCAACACAAGACCGAAAGACGCGAAAACGCGGGCAGCAATAGGAATGCCAATTACATTATAAAACAAAGCAAAAAACATATTCTGTTTAATTTTAGCCATGGTTTCCCTGGAGAGCTGAATGGCATTTGCCACGTCATTTAAATCATTTTTCATAATTATTACCCCGCCGGTTTCCATGGCCACGTCTGTTCCGCTGCCCATTGCAATGCCTAAATCCGCCTGGGCCAAAGCAGGAGCGTCATTAATCCCGTCCCCGACCATGGCCACTTTCTTGTTTTCCGCCTGGAGCTTTTTGACTTCATTAGCCTTGTCTTCCGGCAACACTTCCGCCAGCACGTTTGTGATCCCCACCTGGGAAGCAATCGCCCGGGCGGTACGCTCATTGTCACCGGTAATCATATAAACTTCTATTTTCATTTTTTGAAGTTTTTCGATTGCGGTTTTCGTGGTCGATTTTACCGTATCCGCCACCGCAACCAACCCGGCCAGGCCCTCTTTGGTAGCCAAGAGCATTGTTGTCTTGCCAGCTTCTTCCAATTTAGCTTGTTTTCTGCCAATCTTCTCCACCGCCGCCCCCGCAACATCTGAAATCATTTTTCGGTTGCCGAAATAATAGGTTGTTCCGGCTATCTCGCCTTGCACTCCGTGCCCCGGGATTGCCTTAAAGTTTGAAGCTTCCAACAAACTCACGCCTTCATCCTGGGCATGGCTGTAAATGGCCTCGGCAAGGGGGTGTTCTGAAAGTTTTTCCAGACTGGCGGCAATCTGCAGGACTTCCTCTTCGTCTTTGCCTGTTAAAGCAAGCACATCCGTTACTTCCGGCTTGCCGTATGTCAAAGTCCCGGTTTTATCAAACACGATAGCATCAAGCTTGCAAGCAGCCTCCAAAGGCTCCCCACCTTTGACTAAAATCCCGTTTTCCGCGCCTTTGCCGGTCCCGACCATAATGGCAGTCGGCGTAGCAAGACCCAGCGCGCACGGGCAGGCAATTACAATTACGGAAGTAAAGGCCATTAAGGCAAAAGCCAGGGTTGCCCCCAGGAGAAAATACCAAATCAGAAACGTGGCAACCGCAATGCCAATAACAGCCGGCACAAACCAGGAAGAGACTTTGTCCGCAAAATCTTGAATGGGCGCTTTGGATCCCTGGGCTTCTTCAACCAACCTGATAATTTGGGAGAGTACGGTATCATTCCCGATTTTGGTTACTTCAAATTCGAAGCTGCCGGTTTTATTGATTGTCCCGCCGGCGACGCTGTCCCCGGCCTTCTTTTCAACTGGCAGACTTTCTCCGGTCAGCATTGATTCATCCACCGCGGAAGATCCTTTTGTTATCCGGCCGTCAATCGGAATTTTTTCACCCGGGCGCACAATAACAATATCTTTTAGCGCAACTTGGTCAACTGGGATATCCTGAGTGGCACTGTTGCGGATAACTCGGGCTGTTTTGGCCTGCAACCCCATTAATTTTTTAATTGAGTCCGAAGTTTTTCCCTTTGTCCTTACTTCAAGCCATTTGCCTAAAATTACAAAGGTAATCAGAAAAGCGGCGGTTTCAAAATACAGGTTTTGAATTTTTCCGCCATTTAACCCGATGATGCTTTTATTGGCAATCGCATAGAGCATTAAAGTTATGAGGCTGTAAAAATAAGCCGTGGAAGTGCCAATGGCAATAAGGCTATCCATGTTAAAAGTCTTCATGCGCAGCGATGACCACATGCCCTTATAGAAACCCTTGCCGATAATAAATTGAACGGGAGTAGCGAGTACTAAAGACGCTATCCCGACGTAAGGCAAAAGCCATGCCTTGCCAGGAACCCTGGCAAAAAAATCAAAAAACATGAAGTATAGCATCGGCAGGCTTAAAATGACGCTAAATACAAGCTTTTTGGAATACGAACTAATCTCTGCCTGCCTTTTTCTGGCATCAAACCCGGTGTCTTTGACATCGATTTCAACGGCTTCGTATCCGGCTTTTTTTACAGCATCAATTAAATCTCCGGTTTTTGCCGCGGAGCCAAAAGTAACTTGGGCTTTTTCCGCGGCAAAATTTACATTGGCCTGAATGACGCCAGGCACTTTCCGCAAAGATCTTTCAATAATCCCGGCGCAGGAGGCGCAATGCATGCCGGAAAGCGACAAATTTATTTTGCGGTTCTCGCCGCTGCCGGTTCCCGGCATAACCGCGGTTTTAGCCGGATGCCGGTTCAAACCGGAATTAGCCAAAACAGCTTCTTCCTGCGCCCCGCCAAAACGATCAAAAACCCTAAAAAGGTTGGCGCTTTTAACCAATTGTTCCAGATAATTTTTTGTTGCCTCTTGACCGGGCGGCACATTAATTTCGGCATTCTTGTAATTGGAGAGCTTGCCTTCAAAATAAGGCTCGTTTTCCGAGTTTTCCAATACCCGGCCTTGGGCCTCAATTCTATTTTCCAGTTTCATTGAAAAAGGCACCCCGGCTTTTTGCCCGCCGTCCATCACTTCTGCCATTTGCTTATTCCCCGCGTGCATTGAATGATCTTCTGTTACGACGCTTTCGTACCCAGCCCGTTTGATAGCCTGCTGTATATCAGATGCGGTAACTGAATTTAAATTTGTTTTTACCGAACCTTGCCCGTTTTTTGCGGAAATCCGAACCTCTGTAATTCCGGGCATTTCCTTCAGCTCGCTTTTGATCAAGATTTCGCAAGATTCACAATGCATGCCTTGGACATTTAGTTTAAATATATTTTCCATAAAATTTTTTAATGTTTAATTACAACCGGTTATACTAAACGCACTTTATAGCCCGTGCCTGCCAAAGCCTCCTCAAGCTCTAAAATCGGGATTTCCCGGCCGGCTTCCAATTCCCCCAGCGCGGAGCCGCCGTTTTGCTCGATCCTGACTTGGGTTACGTCTTTTATTCTGCTAATTTTCATTTGCGAAACTTTCCCGCAAGCGGAACAGTTCAAATTTGCGAGTTGAAATTTTGTTGTAGCCATAAATATGAAGTTGATTAATCGGTTACGATGAACTTGCCTCTATACATGCCCATTGAACATGAAAAAGGAATCTCTCCTGACTTTTCAGGCGTAAATTCAATTATATTTTCTCCGCTTTTAAGCGCTTGGTTGATGCCATATTTCGGCATTATGAGAAAGGCGGCGCAGGAATACTGGTTAGTGGAGCTGATTATCCACCTAACCGGAATCCCTTTCTTAACAGTCAGCTTATTAGGCGAGTAGCCCGAAGCCCCTTGCGTCATTCGTACTTCCTGCGCTCCTTCGGCAGGCGCGCTCGGAGAAATGGTTTTATTTGTTTGGTTCCGGGCGGGCCCTGAAGAAAACGCCAATTGGCTCGCGTTGAAGATATTAAATATCCCCAAAATTATCACGGCCAATCCCGCCGCTGCAAAAAATACTTTCGCCTTTGAACCTTTAAAAGCACTGGAAAGCCCGCCTATGCCCAATAACCCCGGGGAAGTGCCTAAGGCAAACAGAGACATTATTAAAGCCCCGGAAACAAAACTGCCGGTGCTTACGGCGTAAAGCTGCATGGCTTGCGTAAAACCGCAAGGCAAAAAGAAAGTCAGCGCCCCTCCCAAAACCGCGCCTTTGTGGCTGTATTCTTTCTGCTCCCGTTTTATCCCAAAAAGCTTGGAAACAAATTTTGGCAAAGCTATATTTACTTTCTGCAAAATGGGAAATATCTCAATAAGCTTCAATCCCATCACAAGCATCGCGCCGCCGACTAACAACGTAAGCAGGCCCATAAACTTTGCGGATGGCTGCAGCGCCCCTCCCGCCATGCCGATTAGCCCCCCCAGTACGGCGAAGCCCAGAACCCTTCCTAGATTAAAAAACAAATGGGGACGAAATTTTTGCATTCGGCTGGCCTCCGGATGGAGTTCCGAGTGCCTGGCGGACAAAGCCAGAACCAACCCGCCTATCAAAGCCATGCAGGAAGAAACTCCTGCCACCAAGCCCACCACCAAAGACATGGCTATGCTTTTCTGCTGAAAATTTCCAGCCATGTCGGAAAAACCGAAAATTTGGGCTAGGAAAAAGAGGACCAGCAAAATTCCACCCGCATTCACCAAATTCAGGTAATCCTGGGAATTTCTGGAAAACCAATGCTTTTTATCTTCCTGTCCTAAAGTATAACCCGCGTCTTCCACCGCTGCGCCAATGCTTTTAGCAGGCGGGGTGCCGTCATCGCACCATATTTTTGCTTTTCCGGAAATATGGCTCACCTCGACCCTTTTTACGCCTGGGAGCTTTCTTAAGTTGTCTTCAATCAGAAGTTCACAAGATTTACAATGCATCCCTTTTATAGGGATTATGAGTTTATGCATAAATTTTATTGTGTTGAAACCGCAATTGAATACTGCCGTTTATCGTTAAATGTTGCGCAACTGAATTAACGCAAAAACTTCGGCGGGATCCCGCTTGCCGAACAAAATCAACCATCTGCCGATTTGAACAAAAAAACTTCGAGCGAACACCTCTCGCTTTTTACGAATAAACGATTTGAAATAAAATGGTCTGCCCCCGGCCGCGAGGTAATTGATGGAAATAAGCAAACAAAAAACCAAAACATACGGCAAAAAAACTGGCGTCTTCGCCGGCAAAGTTTGCAGGTTGCTTGCAAAAACACTCAAACACTGGCTGAAACAAAACAAGTCTCCCATCGGCTCTCCGCAGCCTTGCGCGCGGCAAAAAGATGCTGGGTTATGCGCTTCCATAAACTCGCCATGGTGCGCCTGGGCGGGTCCAAAAAAAGCAATCGCCAAAACAACGGCGGAAATAACCAGGCCAGCCTGAGACATTATTTTTTTGGAGAAAGACGCTTGCATAAAACGCTATTTATTTTTCAATTTAAAAATTTTCAGCATCTCGTCTGTCGCTTTGGCGGATTGGCCATGCATAAACTGGTGGAATACGTGTTCGGTTAAATGGTTTTCTAAAAGGTCGGCATTAAATCGCTCCAAGGATTTCTCCACAGCCAAACTTTGCGTCATAATATCAACGCAATATTTGCGGGCCTCCACCATCCTTTCAATACCCTCTACTTGGCCTTTAATCCTGTGAAGGTGATGGATTAGCTTCTTTTTGTAATTTTCTTGCATATTTAATTAGCAATTAGCAATTCTATTGTATACCCCCTGGGGGTATTTGTCAAACAAAGAAAGCCGCCCCGCAAAACACGCGCGGGGAGGCGGCCATGCGTCCGGTTGTCCCGTTTAGCGCAGCACTACCTTGGGCACACCGCACATCCATCTTCCGGGCAGGACTCCGCTGTCAGCCCGAATCCGATGCAGAAAAACTCCGGCTTGCCTTTGGGGCTTCATCGGTCCAGCAAAGGCTTGAGCCTTCTGCACCCCGGCAATGGCGCTTTCAACATATTCGAATCTAAAGATGTCCATTAGACAAAAGTTCATGGTTACAAGGCAGCCGGGCATTCTTGGGTCAGCCATCAGGCGATGCTTGGCCGGTGGACAAAAAAATCCGGATACCCTCTGAGTTAACAACGAAAAGCTTTATCATTAAATTCGGTTTTAGCGTAGGTAGGACATTTTCACTTTGGCCGCGCTAGGACATTTCTACTTTGGTTTGACAATTTTAATTTTTGCATTTTAGAGCTTTTGTCGGAAGCGAGCTTGCCTCTGGCGGAAAAATATCCTTATGATAAAATAGCCATATGAATACGCCTGTTATCTGTTTCGGCCAGCAACCATGCGGTTTTTTTCCCAAACGTTTTCTGGTCGCTAAAATCCGAACTGCCCGCGCCCTGCAAAATCAGCTGGGCGGCCGCATTGTCTTTTTTTACCACGATAGCGATGCGGACTACCGGGAAACCATCACGTTAATGCAGGATCGCGCCACGGGAGCCGAAGCCAGGCTAAATTTCACCCAGGAAAACAAGGTACAAAAAAAATATTCGCCCTTGTATTTAAAGCGCGTCCCCAAGGCTTGGAAAGCGGAAATATTAAAACAGCTCCCCCGCTTCATGGATAAAAATCTGATGGACATTTTTGGAACGGTTAATGCCGCAACCGCCGCTGATTTTTGCCTGGATATGTACGAAAAAATCGGAATCCTGGAAGGCATTGAAGTGGTTAGATCCTCAGATAAGGCCTTTAGGGAAAAGGCCCTGGAGCTGAGCGGCGAATACTATGCCGATATCCCCTACCAGGGCGAAGTGGTCAGAGCAAAAATTTCCGAAGGTAATTCTGCCAGCCTGCACGAAGGCGGTGGAAAATTTATTTCCATGCCCCTGCCGGAAAAAATCGAAAAATGGCAAAAAAATCCGGGCCGCGACCAGCGGTTTGCCTGGATGAATTCGGTAATTGGTTGCACCCACTATATTTGGGGGGCTGGCGAACAAAACTATATGGACACCCAGGCAGCCCCTGGGGTAAAATTTGTTGACCGGGAAGAAATCAGCGACCCGGGACATGCCTGGATTGAATTAACCTAATAACCTAATAACCTATGAAAATACTTGCGATCGGCGCGCACCCCGATGATTTGGAATTCGGCTGCGGCAGCCTTTTGGCCAAAGAGTCAAAGAATGGCGCAACAATCAAACTATTGGTATTGTCTAAAGGAGAAGCCGGCACTGCGGGCACTCCGGAGAGCCGCGCTGAAGAATCCCGCGAAGCCGCAAAATTAATGGGCGCGGAAATTGAATTTTTGGAAATGGGCGGTGACTGCCATATAAAAAACACTCCGGAAAACGCGTTTGCAATTGCCAGGCATATTCGGCAATTTAAACCGGACGTGGTTTTGGCGCCCCATACGGACGAAAATCAGCACCCCGACCACGCCCAGGCCGGAAAAATTACAAGAGACGCAGCACGCTTCGCGCGCTACGGCGGCCTGAGCGAACTGAAAGATATGGCGGTACATAAAATAACCGCGCTGTACTACTACCCCGTTACCCAGGATTTTGCCGCGCCTGTTGATGTGGTTATCGACACTTCCGAGGCTTATGAAGCTTGGGTGGAAATGATCAACCGCCATGCTTCCCAGCTGGCCAGCAAAGACTACGAAAGCCTGGTTACGGCCCGCGCCAAAGCCCTTGGAACCGCTATTGGAGCCAAATGCGCCCAAGGCCTTTGGACAAACGACCCTGTAAGAATAAATACGCTGCAAGATATTAGCCTATCATCAAGAAATTATTAAATTTTTCTGAAATTGAAAATTTTAAATCATAAATCTAAAATTCCAAATCTGAAAATTGGCATTGTCTGCTATCCTTCCATCGGCGGGAGCGGCATTGTGGCAACCAATTTGGGCAATGAATTGGCCGGACTCGGCCACCAGGTGCATTTTATTTCCTACGACCGCCCCTTTCGAATTGGCCTGAAAAATAAAAATATCCATTACCACCGCGTTAAAGTAAACGAGTACGAAGTGTTCCGCTATCCGGACTATACCCTGCCGCTGGCGGAAAAAATCGGCATGGTCAACCACGACTTCGGGCTGGATATCCTGCACGTGCACTATGCGGTGCCGCACGCCACCGCCGCCCTGCTTGCCAAAAACGTAGCCCAAAGTTTGCGCCAGAGATTCCCAAAAGTCATTACTACTTTGCACGGCACGGACATTACCCTTTTGGCCCGCGATCCTAACTTGGATTCCATAATCAAATATTCCATTGAGGGATCCTGCGGCGTGACTGCGGTTTCTGAGAGCCTCAAAAACGATACTAAAAAAATCCTGAGAATTTCCACGCCCATTGAGGTAATTTACAACTCCTATTCCCCAAAATCTATTACCAAAACCCGGCAAGCCGTGCGAAAGTCCCTAAGAATAAAAAACGAAGATTTTTTGGCAATTCATATTTCGAATTTAAGGCCGGTAAAAAGAATTCCGGACTTGTTAAAAATTATTGCCAAAACCGGACCAAACATTAAACTGCTGATTCTCGCCGGCTCGGATTTCACCCCCTTCCTTCCCCTGGCCAAAAAGCTGAAAATCCAAAATAGAATCAAAGTCATGCCTGCCGTAAAGGATATTCAAAATTACATCAGCGCTGCTGATGTTGGCTTGTATACTTCGGAAAAAGAATCATTTGGCATGGGTATTTTAGAAACAATGGTCTACAAAAAGCCGGTAATCGCCTCCCGGACAGGCGGCGTGCCGGAAGTCGTGGAAAACAAAAAAACCGGATTTTTAGTCCGGGTTGGCGACATAAAAGGTTTCACTAAAAAGATAAAGCAGCTGGCAAGCTCCCCCGCCCTTGTCCGGAAAATGGGCGAGGTCGGGTTTTTGCGCGCTGAAGCTAATTTCTCCAATAAAAAAATAATATCCGAATATCTCGGATATTATGAAAAAATTCTGAAAAGTTAATTTATTTTTTGTATTCTGTAATCTTTCCTGCCAAAATTTCTACACCATCCGCTTTTCTTAAATTTTTGATTTGTTTCTCGCTTAAAATCTTGCGGTGTCTAATTTTGTCCAAATGTTTCGGAATGGCAAACAACTCTTCATCTGAAGTGTGCCAATTAATGCTGTCGAAAAATCTTAAATTAAACAAGTCTGAATATTCCCGTAAAGTCTTCTGCCCGTTGTCCAAAAAATATTCGTGGAAATAGGATACGGCCAATTCCCGCAAGGTGCGGTAAACCGGCTCGCGGTACCTCAGCACCCCGTGGTTGGTCTTGCTTATGGCGCCAAAGCAGCCATAAGCCTTAAAAACCGCCACTACGTGGTCATCGTCGTGGGGCTTAACGCTCCTTAAATCCATCACCAAAGGCGGGTGGCCGTGGAATTCTAAAATCGCGGCTGCCAAAAGCGCGCCTTCCATGCAGTGGGCTTTTTTTGATTTCAACACGCGCCGCGGACTCTGGCAGGTTTCGCCGTTTTTCTCAAAGTTAAACTCTAAGGAATTCGCAAAATCCTGGATTTTGCTTGGCGAATTTAATTTATAAAAAATCCTTCTTTCCGACGAAGAATAGGGCATATTATTCAAGCTGCTTAACAAGCTCGTTTTGCCAAAGCATAAAAGCCGGCTTATCTGCGCCTTCGGAATTTTTCAGGCCGGTATAAACCCAAACTCCTGCCAATTCCCGGGCCGGCTTGGGCAGGCTTTGGAGCAATTTCACGTAATCAAAAGCCGCGAAATTGACAATAAACTTGAAATTATTCGCTGCCGCCGCCTTGAACAGAACATCAAAGTATTGCCGCTGGTCCTCGGGCGACTGTTCAAATTTGTAGCCATAAACAGAAAAATCTTTTGAAGCATAGCCCGTCTCTGCAATGGCAATCGGTTTATTTAAGCTTAATGCCAAGTCAAAATAACTTTCCCTAACTGGCTTAATCTTGCTCATATACGGATATGTGCTCAGTGCGAAAAGATCGCTATTTTTTAGCAATTTCTCCACTTCCGCTTTCTGCAATTTTGCCTTGCCAAAAGCATCCGCCTGCGTGGCATTTAGATGCTCATATTGCACCGTGGAAAAAATTACCAGCTCCGGGTATTTTTTCTTAAGTGTTTTATAGATGTATTCATGCAGGTCCAGAAATTCATTCCACTTTTTCGGGTCTTTTGAAAGCAAAACATTGCTTTCTATGTCTATCGCTAGAAATTCTGGCTGGAAAAAATTTACCGCCTCCTCGACATAATTCAGGTAAGCGTTTTTGACTTCCTGTTGGTTTAAAGCATACCCGCTCCAGGGCGCTGGTAAGGCCTCCTGGTCGCTTTTTTCGTTGGCATAATTGGCCAGGCCCGTGCGCGAATCGTTTAGCGGGGTCAGCGCCAAATAGACCGGGCGGCCTTTGGGAAAATGGCTTTTTACAAAATTCCAGTTGTCAACAAGTCTTTTAGGGTATTTACCTCCAGCCAAGGCTTCCGGCCATGCTACCCCTTCCACCTGATGATATACGGATAAATCTGAATTTTGTTTCTGAAAACCGTACATGGACTCAATTTCTTTTGCGTCAAAACTCGGAGGCCATTGAGTAAAACCCAATAAAAAAGTTCGCTTTGAGTCAGTAGCCGAAACTGCGGCTTTATTGCCGTTTTCAGCGCCGGTTAATTTTTTGCCATTATCCTTACTTTTTAAGGATAATAGCAGCAATATCAACAACAGCACGGTAGTACCAATAACTATTTTTTTGATCATGCTTATTCTTTACTGATACTATGCCCGCCGAACTGCTTTCTTAAAAGCGCCACGATTTTATTGGAAAACTTATTCCGGTTTTCCGGCAATTTGGACTCTTTGCGCACGTTCACGGCATCTTCCAAAACCCGCACGTCCACATTCAGCTCATGGCCGGCCTGCACTGTCCACTCCCCTTCGCCCATCATGTTTATTTCCCCTTTTGTGCCCGCAATGTCTTCTTTTTCAAAAATATTGCGCACCAGATCAATCAGCCAGGAACGGATTACCGAACCTTCCTGGTAGATTTTGGTTACCTGCAAAAGATCCAAATCCAAATCGGACGCTTTCATTACGCCATATCCTTCGCCGATCGCTTCCATCATGCCGTACTCAATGCCGTTATGCACCATTTTAACAAAATGTCCGGCCCCGTTTTTGCCGACCAGGCCGTAATTCTCCCCGCCGGATAACACCTTAAAAATCGGCTGCGCGATATTCCACTGTTCTTTGGGCCCGCCGACCATCAACGCAAAGCCGTTCTCTTCCCCCCAAACTCCCCCGCTGGTCCCGCAATCGTAAAACACCACCCCTTTTTCAGAAAGCATCTGGCCGCGCTGAACGGTTTCCTTATAAAACGTATTACCTCCGTCAATCACGATGTCTCCGGCTTTCAGGTGAGGCATGAGCTTCTGTTCCAAAAACTCTCCAATCACATCGGAAGGCAGCATCAGCCAAAAAACCCGCGGCTGATTTGTCATTGCGCCTAAAACCGCATCGGCTTCCGAAAAAACTCTTGATTCCTGATTCTTAATTCCTGACTCGGAGAAAAACTCCTGCAGTTTTTCTCTCGGCTCCCCCGACCTGTTCCAGGCCAAAACTTCAAAACCGTTCTTGTGCAGCCTTTTGGCAATCTGCATGCCCATCTTGCCTAAACCAAAAATTGCCAACTGTTGTTTTTTTTCTTGATTCATATTTCTAGATTCTTAATTCTTTTTGAGTTCCAAACACATAAATAGCGGAGTTTCCTTCCGGGCGCGGTCTTCGGCCGCCTTGCGCGGGCCCTTGTCAGAAACCTTATGAGAATTCCATTCTTCCAGACGCGTTACCGCCAGGTTGTGCTTGTAAAATGCCTTAAAATAAACCTGCAAAGGATGATGAAAGGAATAAGTAAATTTTTTCCGGCTGGGGTCTTTTATTCCCTGAGTCATATCCACAGCCTGGGTGATTTCCGACATATAGGAATCTATTCTGCGGTATTGCGTCTTTTTGGATTCGTCAAATCCCCATGACGAAGCGGTTGGAATCCTAAAAACGGGATGGTTCAACACGAATACCGCGCGGCCGCCCGGTTTTAAAACCCTGGCCATTTCCCCCAGCGCCGCCTGCAGATTCTTCATATTCTGCAAGGCCAGCACGCAAATGACCGCGTCAAACCGCGCATTTGCCAGCTGGCTCATTTTTTCCGCGTTGCCTACCAAATAGGTTTCGTTTTTGCCGGCCATTTGCTTGGCTATTTTAACCAGTTCCACACCCGCATCCAAACCGACTACTTTTACCCCGAAAGATCCGAGAATTCTGGAAAAATATCCCTGGCCGCAGCCCGCGTCCAAAATTTCTTCCCCTGGCTTGGGGCTTAAAACCCTCAGCAAGTTCGGCTTAATGACTTTTTCCTGGTAAGTATCTTCGCCCTCCTCCAGAAGTTCGTTATACCAGCCGGCCACCTTGCCCCAGGAAGTGCTCTTTTTCATTATAGTTCATATTTTTTTAATAGATTTTGCAAAAACCTAATTAATGGTTTGCGCCAATCTGCCTTTAGCTGCGTCCTGATCAGCCGGATATATTTTTTATCAGCATCTGACAGCCTGGCCTTTTCGAGTCGATATATCATGCGCAGAATCTGCAAATCCCTTTGTTCCGGCAGGACATATTTGCGCTTATCCTCTGCTCTAATTTTATTTTTTTTCTCCTGATTGATTTTCATAAAATTTGACCCAGACATTCCGGATGGTGCGCAAAGACAAAGTGGAAAGCACATATCCCGCGACAGGCACCACGGCTTTTAATAAAATGTTCGGTTCGCGAATCAATGCCAGCCAGATTGCCGCTACCGCATAGGTAAAAAGCGCGATGGCAATCCTCCTGGCCCAGCTGGTCTCCCAGGCCTTGTCCGCTTCCACGCGGCGATTACGTTTTTGGATTTCCAATATTTCCTGTTCCCAATTCATATGCCCAACATCTTAAATCCTAAATTTACTTGGTCCGCCCGTTCGACTCGCTTCGCTCGCTCAGGGTGTCCGCTAGCGCGTCCACCACTCCCGCAGGTCTTTTTTAATAAAGGCCTCCGCTTCGGCCGGCCCGGTGGTTTTAGGCTTGTAAATATGCACTGGAGTTTTTTGAAATTCCGGATTTTCAATAATTGAATCAATAAACTTCCAGGATGACTCAATTTCATCGCTGCGGATAAACAGGCGCTGGTCGCCTTCAATGAAGTCTAAAAGCAGCCGTTCGTAGGCGCCGGGAATTTCCGAGGCAAACGCGCGCTTATAGCCGAACTCGTAGTCTCCCTGGTGCAGCTCAATGCCAAATCCCGGAATCTTGTTATTCAGCTGCAAATGCACCGACTCGTCGGGCTGCAAACGAAAAGTCAAAATGTTGGCAGCGCAATTTTTAAAAATGCAGCGGGCAGGCTCTTTAAAATGTACCGAAACTTCGGCGACTTTTTTGTGCAAAGCCTTTCCTGTGCGCAAATAAAACGGCACTCCTTGCCAGCGCGGCGTGTCCACAAAAGCTTTTAAGGCCACAAAAGTTTCGGTCCGGCTTTCCCCGCCCGCTTCACGGGCATAACCAACATACTGCCCTTTAATCAGACCTGTCTTCAAGCTGCCTGCGGTAAAAGGGCGCAGGACTTTAAGGATTTTGTTTTTTTCGTTGCGGATATTTTCCGCGGTCAGCTCGTATGGCTCATCCATAGTAAGCAACGACAAAACCTGCAAAACATGGTTTTGGACAAAATCCCTGATCGCCCCGGTCTGGTCATAATAAACTGCCCTGAGCTTGGCCGTATCGGTTTCCAATACGCTGATCTCCACATGGTCAATATGGTCTTTGTTCCAAAGCGGCTCAAAAATACTGTTGGCAAAACGCACCACCATCAAATTCTGAACCGTTTCCTTGCCCTGATAATGGTCAATGCGGTATATTTGCTCTTCCGAAAAATTTTTCAGCAATAAGCTGTTCAAAGCCCGGGCCGAAGCCAAATTAAAACCAAAAGGTTTTTCCACCAAAATCCGCACCTGCCGCTTATGCTCGGCGCACCCCGTCAGCAGCCCTTCCGCCTTCAACATCCGCGCGATGCCGGCAAAGTACTGCGGACTGGTAGCAAAGTAGTACAGCCGGTTGTAACACCGGTCTGATTCCGGGCGGTCATGAAGCGACAGCAGCCGGGAAAGGCCGGCAAAAGAAGCCGGGCTGTCAAAATCAGCGCGGTAATAAATCAACCGGCTGAAAAATCTATTCTTTACGGCTTGCGGAATTTTTTTTAATACGGAAGATTTCTTTACTACAAAATCAAAGTAGCTTTTGGCATTAAGATCCCGCCTGCCCACGCACGCAAGCTTAAAATCTGCCGGAAGCAACCGGTGCTCTTCCATATGCAGCAGCGCGGGCAATAAATAATCGGCCGCCAAATCGCCGGTAGCCCCAAAGATTGTAAGTATTGTCGGGGGCAAGTTCCGTATATGAGCGGGGTGATGGATATCTTTCCTTTGATTTTTAATCATAGATATATATTATCAAAAAGCCCGGAAAAGAGCCAAAATTAAGACTTTCCGGCTTATACGAGAACAATTAGGACTTCCGACTCAGCCTAATAAACAATTTTCGTATTTCATCGACTGCGATTACGGACAAACCAAGAACCAGCACCAGTACCCACTCGCCCAAAGCCAAAGGCTGGGTCTTTAACACGCGGTTAAACCAAACAGAATGAACGGCCAAGACCTGCAAAGCCAAATTCAGACCCAGCGACATCCACACATACTTATTCCCGAAGATACGGCGGTTGAGGATGCTTTTGTGGGTAAAGCGGCAATTGAGGGAATTATACCACTGGAAAACCGCAAGCAGCGTCAAGGCCATGGTCTGCGCTTTAACAAAACCTAAGGGACCGTAAATTTTAAAAATCGCAATCCCTCCCGCCGCCATAGTCATGCCGATCAATGCCATGTGCGCCAACATTTCAGCGTCCACAAAGAATTTGGCAAACCGGCCCTGGTTTTTTTTAAAAACATCGCCGTCCTCTTTCTCAAGAGCCAAGGCGGCTCCGGACAGCGGATCCGTAATCAAATTGAGCCATAAAATCTGCACTGCGCTCACAGGTACCGGTAAAGACAAAAAAAGGCTAAAAACTACGGTTAAAAGTTCGCCCAGGGAGGTGGAAAACAAAAACTGCAGGGCTTTTTTTATGTTGGAGTACATAACCCTGCCCTCTTTAATAGCCGTAACTATACTGCCCAAATTATCGTCCAAAAGGATAATATCCGCGGCTTCTTTGGCCACTTCCGTGCCAACGCGCCCCATGGCCACGCCGAGATCGGCTGTAACCAAAGACGGCGCGTCGTTCACCCCGTCGCCGGTCATAGCCACCGTGTAACCCAAAGACTTGTAGGCGCTTATAATTGCCATTTTGTTTTCCGGGGCAAAACGGGCAAAAACCGAAACCTTAGGCAGGACTTTCAACAATTGCGGCTGGGACAGCCCGCTTAACTCTGCTCCGGTTAACACCTCGTCGCCTTCCTGAAAAATGCCGGCCTCTTTAGCAATAGCCTTAGCCGTAGCCTTTAAATCGCCGGTGATCATAACAACTCTCACCCCGGCCGCTTGGGCGGCTTTCACGCTTTTGGCCGCTTCCGGGCGCACCGCATCTTCTATCCCCCACAAGCCGCCGAACACCAGATTATCAATATTATCCAGCGGGTGGCTTTTGCCTAAAATTTTAAAACCGAAAGCCACCACTCTCAGGCCTTTTTGGGAAAATTCCTCCACCGCCTCTTCAAACAGTTTTTGCTGCTGTTCGGTCTTTTCCCTATGCAGGCCATTGTCCAAAAAAAACGATGAATGTTTAAGAACCACTTCGGGGGCGCCTGCAACGGCGCAGAAGATTTTGTCTTCATGTTCATAAAATACCGCCCGGAATTTATTTTTATATTCAAACGGAATTTCCGCGGTTTCGGTATAAGATTTAAGCAGCGTTTCCCTTGCGATGCCCAATTTCTCACCAAATACCAGCATGGCTGCCTCGGTGGGATCTCCGGATACCTTATATGTCCCGCTTTCCTGAAAAAATTGCACGCTGGCCTTATTGCATATCGCGGCTATCAAAGCGCTCTGCTGTACGTCGGCCAAACCATTCTGCGGCGCCTCCCCAAAAAATACCCCGCCCTTAGGCTCATAGCCGTTGCCGCTTACGCTGTAGATTCGCTTGCCCGCGTACAGCCGCTTTACTACCATTTGGTTTTCGGTGATGGTGCCTGTTTTATCAACCGCGATCACATTGGCCTGGCCCAAAGCTTCCACTGCCTGCATTTTTTTTACCAAAGCGTTCTTCCTGCTCATCCGCCACACGCCATGCGCCAGAATCAAGGTCAGCACCAATGGCAGGCCCTCGGGGATAATCGACACCCCGAGCGAAACGACCAATGCGAACATTTCTCCCGGCTCCTGTCCTGCCAGCGTCCCCAAACCAAACAGCAGGACGGAAATCACGCCAACCGCGTAAATGATAAGCCGGGACAGCCTTTTGATATTCTTCTGCAGGGGCATTTCCGCTTCGGGGAGCAAAAGCGAACGGCTGATTTTGCCCATTTCTGTATCGGCGCCGGTTGCAACCACCACGGCCTGGCCGTCGCCGGACAGAATGGCGGTTCCCTTAAAAACCACATTGTGCTGTCCCGAGGCCGGCAAACCCTCTTCCGCCAAAACGCCTTCTTTTTTATGGACGGCAGCGGATTCCCCGGTCAGCATGGACTCATCAACGCTCAAATTATGCATGGCGATAATTCTTGCGTCAGCGACAACTTTTTGCCCTTCTTTCAGCACCAGCACATCCCCCGGCACCACCTCGGCTTCAGAAACAATAACTTCCTCGCCGCCCCGCAAAACCGCCGCTTCTGCCGATGACAGCTTTTTCAAACTGGCCAGCATATTGCCCGCCCGCCCTTCCTGTACCGCCCCGATCAGCGCGTTAATAAGGAGCACCGCGAAAATTATGATCGCGTCAACCGTTTCACCCAAATAAAAAACAATCCCCGCGCAGAGAAGCAAAATATATATCAATGGGCTTTGGAACTGCCGGAAAAAAATCTTAAGCCACCCCGGGCGCGGCACTTCCGGCAGCAAATTCGGACCGTGTTCCAGCAGCCGTTTTTGAACTTCCGGCTTTTTCAGTCCGGTTTGCAAATTTGTTTTCAACTCGGACTCAAGTTGAATTTTGGTGTATTGGTACCAATGCATTGTTTAATCCTCAAACGAGCTTCAAAACTAAAAATGTTTTTTATCAAACCAAAAAAATTTTATTTCTCCAGATACATTTTTAAATCGCTGCGGTAAATATCCAACAGCTCCATAAATACTGCCATAATCACGGGGCCCAATAAAAAACCCAGCAGCCCGAACAGCTGCAAGCCGCCGATCACGCCTAAAAATACCAGCACGGGATGCAGCTGGGCATTCCGCCCGATCAGCTTGGGACTGACAAAATTATCTATTGTGCCCACGGCAAAAGCCCCCCATATGGCCAGGCCCGCCGCCGCTCCCGTATGGCCGGATAAAAACAGGTACAAAATAGCCGGCACCAAAGCCACGGATGTTCCCACATTTGGAACCAGTGCCGCCAGCACGGTAAACGCCGCCCACAGCACAGGCTGGGGCATGCCAAAAATGATGTAGCCTATAAGCCCCACCCCGCCTTGGCACAAAGCCACCAAAAACGAGCCTTTAATCACCCCGGAAACCGCCTTCTCCAGCTTGCTGACAATCAAGCTTTCATGCGCCTGAGATAAAGGAAACACTGAATTAAAATACGCCTTGATCCTGTCCCCATCCCGAAGCAGATAATAAAAAACGAAAAATACAAAAAAGAAAGCCAGTAAAAATCCGGACACGTTCACTACCAAGCTTGTGGCATTCTGGATCAGCTGGCCGGTTAAACCGGACAGGCGCGAGGCTAAATCCTGGCTGAATTGCTGCACCAAGCCCTGAAGGCCGGCAGGCAAGCTGCTAATTAAAGCGGTCTGGTCAAAAATCGCCTGGTTTTGCCGGAATTTGCCGTATAAGCTGACCAATTCGCTGAAGAGCACTTGTCCGAACAGCCATAAAGGAACGAGCAAAATGGCGAACATTAACAGGACCGTAATTAAAGCACTTAACGATTTGGAGCCCAAACGTTGCAATACCCTGAGATGGATCGGAGAGAACATTATGGCTAAAATTGCGGCCAGGGCCAAAAGCTTGAAAAACGGCAGCACCATGATTAAGACGACAGCCAGAACCGTGGCAAAGAGAACGAAGAAACCTACCACCTGCATTCTTTGATTTGTCATATTTTTCTATATTTGATTTAAAATAATCCTTTGTTTCATTATACCAGAAAATTGACAAAAATCGTAATTTCCTGTAAGATTATGCTGTTGCGCCCAAATAGCTTCGGGCATTTTTTATTAAAAATAGGACTTACGCACCGCCGCTTTTTGGGCGGGCAGAGCTACGCCTCCAAAAATCCTCGGAAAATGCCTCGAACTTGGCTCAGTGCGTAAGTCCTAAAAAAATGATATGCAGAGAGAAAATATCCGAAACATCGCCATAATCGCCCACGTTGACCACGGCAAAACCACTTTAGTAGACGCCATGCTCAAACAAACCCATTCCGTAAAGGACGAAGGGGCAAATTTAATCATGGACAGCATGGATCTGGAACGGGAACGCGGCATTACCATCAAGGCTAAAAACGCTTCGCTGGTTTACAATGGAACAAAAATTAATATTGTGGACACTCCGGGGCACGCGGATTTCGGCGGCGAAGTTGAGCGCACTTTAAAAATGGCCGATGGGGTTTTATTGCTGGTAGATGCCAAGGAAGGGCCCATGCCCCAGACGAAATTCGTGCTGAAAAAAGCTTTGGAACTGGGCCACAAAGCCATTGTCGTCATCAACAAGGTAGACAAAGAAGGCGCTGACCCGGAACACGCGATTAATAAAACTTTTGATTTGTTCGTAAAACTGCATGCCACAGACCAGCAGCTGGACTTCCCCATTATTTACGCCAGCGGGGTTTTAGGTTTGGCCGACACCGATTTGGAAAACCTTAAGTCTTCCATTCTGAATCATAAATCTCCCGATGTCTCGCCCCTTTTTGAATCTGTCATTGAACATATTCCTTCGCCCGCGGTGGAATCCGACAAGCCCTTCGCTATGCAGGTTTTGGCTCTGGCTTACGACAACTACAAAGGCAGAATGGGCGTAGGCAAAATAGTCTCGGGAAAAATCAGCAAAGCGCAGAACGCGCTTTTGGTTAAAACCGACGGCCAAAAAAAAACCTCCAAAATCACCGCGCTGATGATGTACGAGGGATTAAAACAGGTTGACGTGGAAGAAGCTGAAGCCGGAGACATCGTGGCCGCGGCCGGCTTTGATGAAATCCATATTGGCGACACTCTCACCGACCCGCAAAACCCCGTAGTGCTGCCTCCGGTTGATATTGAACCGCCCACCATCAAAATGACCTTTGGGGTAAACACTTCCCCATTTGCCGGAAAGGAAGGCAAATTCGTCACCTCGCGCCAGTTGCGCGAACGGCTGATAAAAGAGCTGGAAACCAATGTCGCGCTGCAAGTCGAAGGGCTGGAACAGGGCTCGGACAGCTTTTTGGTTTCAGGACGCGGGGAACTGCATTTGGCAGTGCTGGTAGAAACAATGAGGCGCGAAGGCTTTGAACTTCAAGTCAGCCAGCCGGAAGTAATTTATCATGAAGAAAACGGCCAAAAACTTGAGCCCTATGAAATCGCCACCATTGACATCCCTTCCGAATACCAAGGGGTAATGATTGAGGAATTGGGCAAGCGCGGCGGCGAACTCCAAACCATGGAAACGTCCGCCCAGGGAGAAATGCATGCCGAATACCTTATCCCTACCCGCGGACTGATTGGGTTGAAAAATTTGCTCATGACCCGCGCGCGCGGAACCGCTGTGCTGAACAACCTGTTTGACTCCTACAAACCGATGCACGAAATTGACGCGCACGCCAATGATCATGGCAGCCTAATCGCCTCTGAAGCAGGGATTTCCAACGCTTACGGGCTGAATAATGCCCAGGAAAGAGGAACGCTCTTCATCGGCCCGGCCGTGGAAGTCTACGAAGGCATGGTGGTGGGACAGAATGCCTTGGATACTGATTTGGAACTGAATGTTTGCAAGACCAAAAAACTCACCAACATGCGCTCCTCGGGTTCTGACGATGCCATCATCCTGACCCCGCCCAAACCGGTAGAATTGGATTTTGCCCTGGAGTACATAGGCGGCGATGAGCTGGTTGAAGTCACTCCAAAATCAATCCGCATCAGGAAAAAAATCTTATCCGCGGTGGAAAGAAAACGCGCAAAAAGATAATTGCTCCCAAAACCCCGCCCTTCGACAAGCTCAGGGCGGGGTTTTTTTAATTACGTAATTTAATATGTAATTGCACAATTAAAAGGCCGCGCCGGCAATCCGGTATGGCCTTTTTAACATAAATAGGACTTACGCTTTTGAGCCAAATTTGAGGCATTTTCCGAGGATTTTTGGAGGCGTAGCCGGGTTACGCCGATAAAAACCGCAGGAAAATAACGAAGAAATTGGCCAAAGCCGCTTGCGGACCCGGCTCCGCCGGGTCTAGAGCGGCAAGAGCATAAGTCCTAATAAAAACTTTATTGCCCCGCTGAATTCGTTGCTGTTCCCGTTGCGGCAGCCGCTGGCTTAAGGGCGCATTTTTGGATTTTTCCGCCGCGCGCCGCCAATGCGGTCTGATTAGCCGCCTTCCTCGCGTCGGCGGAATTTTTCAGCGCGGTATTGCGGGTATCAAGCGCTGTCTGGTTGGCGCTCTTGCGCTTTTCTATAGCCGCCTTAACCGCAGCTTTATAGTCGTCATTGGCTTTTTTTATAGCAGCCCGCCTGTCGCTTTGGGACTTTTTCACCGCTGTATTGTATGTATCTTTTACGGCCCTGATCTGGGCTAAGGTCGTGGTAGCCGGAGTTGTGGAAGCAATGCTGGCCTTTATTGTTTGCAGCGCGCCGTCACGGGCGGTTTTGGCGGCTGCGGTATCGGTCTTGTATTTCTCTTGGGCAGCCTTAACCGCGGCATTGCGCGCCTCCTTGGCAGCCTTAATCTCTTTTAGATACGTCTCCTGATTTTGTTTACCTCCTTCCCGATAGGCTTCGCGCGCCTGCTTTGCGGTTTCAGTATAAGCCTGATAATTTTCTTTCAAGCTTTCCCGATAGGCTTCGCGCGCCTTCGTATTTTGTTCCAAGCACTGCTTATACGCTTCTCGGTACTGTTCTTTCTGCGCCTTTAATGCTTCCGCCTTCTGCTTCAAAGCCTCCCGTTTTTGCTCCATCTCCTGTTTCTGCCGCTCGGTTAAGGAAGTTTGGCTTGAGGTTGCGGCCAAAGACGGTGCCGCTAAAACCACCATAACCAGCGATATTAATGACGCTGCTAATTTTTTGCTCATTTTATTTTCTCCTGCGGCCCATGAACGGGCTTTTATTAATACGCCCTTATTATATCACGAAGTCACAAGAGCTGTACCGTGATTAGATCCAGCAGGACTTTGGGAGGGACCGAGCCGGTTTTCAGCTCCTCGTCCAGCGCCTTTAATTTGCCTAAAAAATCCCTGACCTTTTCAGCGGCAAACCTGCCTGCAATCTTCTTCATTACGAATACCCGCCCCGATTTCCATCCGGTTAATTCCAAAATTTCAGTTTCGCTCTTATTTGCATCCATAAAATCCTGGACCATTAAAACATTCCGAAACTGTTCAGCCAGTAAAGCGTTCAGCTGGATTGCTGCGGCTTTTTCCTCCGACCCGGTCTGAAGCGCCAAAAATTTATGCAGCAGCGACAGCGCCAATTGCTTTTTATTTTCTGCTATGGCATTGGTCAGATCAAAAACGTCTACCTCGCCGTTTTCCGGCACTAACTCCCCCACATCGGCTGCGGTAATGGCCTTTCCGGCGGCGTAAGCCGCGAGTTTTTGGATCTCGGCGCCAGCCTGCCACAGGTTATAAACTTCATCCACGGCCACAATTTTGCCGCCCGCCTTTGTTTCGCGAGACAGGTCGCGGCCAAGCCTTCGGGCCAGCTCTGCGGCCGCCTCCCGGCCGAGACTCGCTCCCAGCTCCCCTGCCCGGACCATCAGCCAGTTGTCCAATTCCTGGCCGTGGGGCAACGCGAACTCCTCTTTGGCTATGCGTTCGTCTTTCAGTACGGCTTTGGCCTGGGCCAGCCGCTTATCCAATTTTTCTTCCAAAAAAAATATCAGGTTTCTTGTCCCCATGAGCCGCTGCCAGGCATTGTCGGCCAGGAATTTTCCAAACATGTTTTTCAGCACAAAAACTTTGTCTTGGGAGAACAAGTCCTGGCCTGCTAAAACGGCCGGCTCGGGAATTTCCTCGCCTTCGCCAAAAAAAACCGGTCGGCTGCCCAATGCGGCCGCGGCCTTCTCCGCCTTTTGCGCTTTGGAAAATTCATCCGGACCCAAATAAAGAAAAATCATAGGGGGCTTGAATAAAATGCTAATTTATTATAAAATATCACAAGTGATTAAACAATAGGGCCTGCGGCTCCCTCCTTTGCCAAAACTGCGGAGGGCGAGACGGGAAATTTGCCTGAATGCAATTTTTTGGAGTCTTGCCTTGCGAAGTGTTCGCGAAAAACGGGCTGGTAGCTCAGCTGGCAGAGCAGTCGCCTCTTAAGCGAAAGCGCGTGGGTTCGAGCCCCACCCAGCCCACCAAAAAAACACATTGTCCTACTTGGCAATGCGTTTTTTTATTTGCAAATTGCGCTTGCGGGGCTCGAACGGGTTAAAGCGAGGTCAGGCTTTTGCTGCAGCCAAAGCCGCAATCGAGCGATCGGTAAGGCGAGCTGGCGCAGCATTGCCGCAACCCCGGACAACGAGGCTGCCAGCAGGCAGCCGAGGCGACAAGCCCCACGGGAGCCCACCAAAACAGTTTCCATCAGCTTGCCTGGTGGAAACTGTTTTGGCATTTTATATGGGTCGGCTATCAGCTCTTTAATTAAAAAACAGCTCATGCCGGTATTTTATGCTATTATTTAAATAGGGATTTATGCGCATCCAAAATATCATTGAACAGCTCGGTTACCCTAAAAACCAGGCTAAAATCTACCTGGCGTCTTTGAAAATGGGCGAAGCTTTAGTCTCCGAAATCGCGGAACGGGTTGATTACCCCCGGACCACGGCGACAGAGCTGCTTCAAGCCATGCACAGGCAAGGGCTAATGAACTATTATCTCAAGCGGGGGAAAAAATACTGGGTCGCGCAAAACCCGGACAGCCTAATGGCTTCGCTCAAAAAACGGGAAGAGATGTTGAAACCCGCCCTGCCTATTTTGCATCAGCTTAAACGCAAAACATCTGCCGCTACAACAGTCAGCTGCTTTACTGGCCCCGCTGAAGTAAAAAACATCCTAGCAGACATTATAGAAACAAAACACCACTTAAGCGCCATTGTCTGCTGGGATGATTTTTTGGAAGGTCTGGGCAAACGGGCAATTTTTGACTTTTTAGGCAATTTGGATGAATATTTCCTTGAGTGCCGTATTATTTGCCCTAAGACCGCCATTGCGGTTGCCATGCTGCGAAAATATCCTCGTCCGCTGCGCCACGTCCGATTTATTCCTCAAACTTTATCTTTAAAATCCGCATGCCAGTTTATTTATTCCGATAAAATTGCTTTTATGGCTTTCGCCGGTAAAGTACCTTCGGGAGCAATTATGGCTGACCCGTATTTATCACAAACCCAAGCCCTGCTTTTCGACTCTCTATGGCAATTGAGTTCACATAGATAGCCGCATATTGGAATTGACGACGGTTTTGCCGTCGTTTTTTTTATTCATTCAACAGCGGCGTGTTTTTGATGATAAATTCCAGTCAAACAAACAGCTTATTGATTCCTTGCGCGAAAAAATGCGCCATCTGTCAAAACAAGCGCAAGATGCCGAAATGATTGTAAAAATTCCGCCCGGGTATATAAATAAAGTACAATAGAATATTTTTTGTTTAAAGTAAGGGCAATAAAGGTTCCTCGCAGCAAGCTGACGAGGTATTACCGCAAGAGACATCTGTCATTTCGGTACAGAGCTCCGAGGTGTTGAACCTGTATTAGCTCCCTGCCTGCCGGCAGGGATGCTCAGGCTCGCAAAAGAGTCCTTAAGGACTCTTTTGCTCGCTCTACGCCGCTAATAAACCTAAACAACCGCGCGAGTAAAAGCGCCGCGCATTTGGGCTCATTGTAAATAAAAGGTCGGCAAATAAAACTTATAAAGGAACAATCTTATGAATAACTTTTCTTGGGCAAAGGGCTTTGGATTTGGGGTGTTTTTGTGGCTGATTATGTTCGTGGCAGCTGCGGTGCTCGTAGGCCTGAATATTCCGCTTTCGACATGGTCTGTCTTGATTTTAGCAGTGGTTGCGGGCGTACTGGCTTTCAGTTTTGCGGTGGGCGCGAAACCAACCAGTGCCGGCCAAGCTTTCGGCTACGGGTTTTTATGGGCTGCTATCGGCATAATCCTGGACGTAATTTTTAGCCGACAGCTTAATTCCGGCATCTTTGGCATTTGGTCCTATTGGCTAGGTTATGCCGCCATCCTGCTGGCTCCTTGGTTTGAATACGAAATCCAAAACCCTGGAGGCGCTCATCACCACGCAATTTAGTTAAGGATTGGCGCGGCGCTTTTTGAATAAAGGTTCCTCGCGGCAAGCTGGCGAGGTATTACCGCAAGAGACATCTGTCATTTCGGAGCAGAGCTCCGAGGTATTGAACCTGTATCAGCTCCCTGCCGGCAGGCAGGCAGGCTCAGGCTCGTAAAAGAGTCCTTAAGGACTCTTTTGCTCGCTCTACGCCGCTAATAAAAACGGCAAATATATGAACGAACTGGAGAATCAAAATGTAGGGCAGTATGTGGTCCACAAAAGCATCCCTATTTTGCTGCTCAAAGGCGGAATTGCATGGTTTATTATGACAATTGCGGACCTGGTATTAAACCGCGTGCCCGCTGTTTACCAATGGGTGTCCGGCCTCAACGGCCAGGCCGTATTGAGGTGGGCAAATGCGGATAACTACCAATTTTTTGCCGCCTTGATTTTAAATCTTATCTTCGGGTGGATTATTTTATATGTCGTTCTCAGCTGGTTTTTGGAATACTATATTATCCGCAGCGATGCCATTATTGTCCGCAGCGGAATAATTTTCAGCCACGAAGACGTTTTTCAAATGGAAGACGTAAAAAGCATAGACATTTACCAGGGCTTTTGGGGAAAAATGTTCAAGACCGGCACTTTGAAAGTTTACGCTTTCAGGGTACACAAAGAAATTAGGCTAAGCGATATTTCCGACCCCTACGCGGTGGCGGCAATGATCCACGAAATGCATCCGACTCCGGCCGGGCTTAACTGGCCTCCAAAAACTAATATTCATAATCACCGCGGTCCTTCAAATTACGTCCGCAATTAGGGAACTTACCTTTACATGCCAAAACTATGTATTTTCAAGACCGTGAAGATGCGGCAATAAAACTTAGCAAAAAACTGCTTAAATTCCGCGGGCATAATCTCGTGGTTTTTGCATTGCCCCGGGGCGGCGTGATTTTGGGAAAAACAATTTCACAAAGGCTTAAAGCGCCTTTAGACCTTATTATCCCCCGCAAAATCCCCCACCCCTTAAACAGCGAATATGCAATTGGAGCAATTAGCGAATCTGGAAAAATTTTACTGAAACAGGAAGTAAAGTCAACATTAGACAGCGCGTGGTTAGAACAAGTCGTACAAGCTGAAATGACGGAAAGCCGTAGGCGCAGAGAATTATACCTTCGGGGCAAAAAAAGAATAGCCGCACAAAACCGTATTTGCATCCTTGTTGATGACGGCATGGCTACGGGAATGACCATGGAAGCCGCCATTCTGGACCTGGCGGCCGAAAATCCAAAAGCCATCATTGCGGCTGTGCCAATCGCCCCGTTAGAAACGGTTAAAAAAATCCAAAGGCTAGCCAATAACGTGATTACCGTTATTTCCCCAAAAACTTTTTTAGGTTCAATTAGCGCATACTACCAAAATTTTCCCCAGCTGAATGACCGGGAAGTTATAAATGCACTCAATGCAAATGCTAAATTTAAATAAAGTAGGACTTACGCACTGAGCCAAGTTCAACCCGCTTCGCCGGAGCTTCAGCGAGACGAGGGCATTTTCCGAGCCTGCCTGCCGGCAGGCAGGGATTTTTGGAGGCGTAGCCGGGTTACGCCGATAAAAACCGCAGGAAAATAACGAAGAAATTGGCCGGAGCCGCTTTTTGGGAACTGGCTTTGCCAGTCTAAAAAAGCGGCGGTGCGTAAGTCCTATAAAGGTTCCTCACAGCAAGCTGACGAGGTATTACCGCAAAAGACATCTGTCATTTCGGAGCAGAGCTCCGAGGTATTGAACCTGTATCAGCTCCCTGCCGGCAGGGGCAGGCAGGCTCAGGCTCGTAAAAGAGTCCTTAAGGACTCTTTTACTCGCTCTACGCCGCTAATAAAAAGGCCGGGCTCGTCTGGTGACCTCGGCAGGATTTGAACCTGCTGCCTCTTGGTTCGAAGCCAAGCGCTCTATCCAAATGAGCTACGAGGTCCGGTCAGACAAGCCCGGCCGATGCACTGACAGATTGCAAACTTGGTATGCAGCGTGCATCTGGTAAATTATAACTGAAATTCTCATTCATGCCAACCGAAATGAAGTTGACTGCGCAGCTCAAGCTGCGGAGTATCAGGGCAACTGCTTTATGAGGAGATGCGGCTCCGCCGCCCAATTTATAACGGCCTAATCGCCGCCGCGAGCTGCGGAGCATTCGGACTTGCATAATAAAACCGCCCTAAGCTGGTTGAAGGGCGGTTTTTAAAAATTAAAACGGGCTGGGTATGGCGCTTTCCGGCGGTTCATAAATCCTGCCATCCTCGATCTTTTTTACCGCAAAATTGTAGTTCTCAAAATTTATTCTCACCCCTTTGTCTTTGGCGACAAACGGCGGTTCAATGCGCGACTCGCTGACGATTCTCCACGAATTTTTCAGCGTAAAAAATTCCATTGCTAACACCGCGACAAATACGATCAAAAACAGCCAGGATAAATTCTGGCCCAGCCGGCCAAAATAATTCTTAAGGGCGATTAAATTTAGTTTGGCAAAATTTTCCAGCATAAAACTATTTTTTTATGTAAAAATTCGCGGTTAACCCCGCATTGACCGAGCCGCTCTCGGCCTTGTTCATTGCCATGCTGCCTAAATTGGAAACAAAGCTCAAGTTTTCCAAAACCTCAAAATATCTCAACACCTGGTTGAACTCGCCTGAAATATTAATGCTGTAAGGGATCACCCCCAAAGGGGTAACGGTCTTTGCTTTAGAAGCAGTGGCCGCGGTTCCGCTGATCCCTCCCAGCTGCACTTTAACCCCCAGGCGATCGGCCCAGTTTTGCAAAGTGGCGATTTCTCTGACCAGCGTTACGTCCTGGCTGAACAGGTCTCCTGGCTGGATTTGCTGCTGACTGAGCTTGTCCAAATCTTGTTTAGCCATTTCATAACTGGCTTTTTCGGCTTTAAGCACAGCCAGATCCCTGCGCTGCCGGGACATGGAGTCCAATGTTGTCTGGTTCTGATTGTCTAACACCTCAAAAGCCCGCCAAAACATGCCGAAAATAAGCCCAATCCATACCAGAGCCAAGACAATGATTTTATTTTTTGCGGACCAATTTTTCATAATTATTTCAACAAGCTGTCGCGAATATAAAAAGTGTAGTGGAAGCTCTGCTTGGAAGGAAGCACCACGTTTTCCAAAGGGTAATCCACATTATAAAAATTTGCACCGTCGGCTTTGATGTTGTTATACATTTGAATGATCGCTTCGCGGGTTTCTCCCTGGCCGGTAACCATCATGCTTTTTTTGTTAAAATCAATGCTCACGCTGTCGATTGACACTCCGGGGGGTGGCAGTTTGGCGAAAGCTTTTAAAACTTGGGAATATTTGGGGGAACTCAAAGCAAGAGTCTTGAAATCGCTAACCGTATCGTTAATCTGCTTGATTTTGGACTTGGTCTCCGCATTTTCCTTTTTATTGACCTGGCCCTGCAATTCGGCAATTTGGGCCTTATAGCTTTCCGCCTCGGCTTTTAAAATAAATTTGGCGCCTAACTGGACGGCGAATACCAGGGCAAAACTCAAAAGGGACAAGGTAAAAAAGGACAACAGGCTATGGAACATGGCCTCATACCGCAGCTCTTTCTGTTTATTTTTAGGCAGCAAATTAATAACTCTCATTGCATTAGTTAAAATACTTTATAATTAACCCCGCGCATAGCCAAACCGATTGCCGTAACATAGCCAAGACTCTCTTCCGGGTCCATGGGCGGCTGAGCCATGCCGAGATTCTGCCAAGGTTCGGCCAAGCCAACCCTTTGGACGCCCGCGTCCTGCAATTGGGCGGATAAAAATTCCGCCAAATTCTTAAGCCGGGAACTCCCCCCGGCCAAAACTATCCGGCTGACCTGCTTCTCGGAATGTTCGCTGTGGAATTTTAAAATATTCCTGATTTCAGCGCTTAAATTGGTCAATGCGGGCAAAAGCTGGGTACGGATGTTCGGATACTCCGCCGTGTTTGCCAAGCCTACCTTTACCTTGATTTCCTCGGCTTTAATGCTGGATACCCCGAGCGATCTGGCAATGCTTTCGGTAAAAGAGCCTCCGCCGATCGGAATGGTGGAAGTAAATTGCAAACTTCCATTTTCTACCATAATCAAGCTGGTGCGATGGGTATTCATATCTATGATAAGTACGGTCTCTTGAGATTCAGATGGAATCAAAGCCCGATGGCAGCTCTGGGATTCCACTTCCAGAGCCGCCGGAGTAATGCCGGCCTTTTCCAGAACTTCAAGATATTTGTCCACAAACTCCTTGGGGGAAGCAATCATCAAGATATCCATTTTGTCCCCGCTTATGCCGATTTTTTGCCAATCCATGTAAACCTGATCAATTGGCAGAGGAATAAAGCTTTCGGCTTCAAACGGCACGGCGCTTTCCGCTTCCGCTTCGCTCATTAACGGTATCTGTACCACGCGGACAAAAGATTTGGACTCCGGCAGGCTGACAATCGCATAATTCGTGTCAATTTTGCCGAACTGCGGCTTATTCAGCGCCTGCTTGAGCATAAACTGAAAAGTCTTGGCATCGGTAACGGCATCATTAACCATCATGCCTTTGGGCAGAACCGCCTCTGCATAACCCTTTAAGGCTATTTTTTTGCCTTTATTGTGCAGCTGCATGACCTTAAACGAATTTCCGCTTAAATCAAGGCCGAAGGCAGGTAAATTTTCAGGCATGAAATGCAGGCTCATAAATAGATGCAAGCTTATTGTATGGTTTGACTAATGTTATAAATGGGGGCAATGAGAGCCATGGCTAAAACGCCGACCACCCCACCTATAAATAATAGCAGAAGCGGCTCAATAACCGAAGACAGGTTGCGCAAAGTACTGTCCACCTCTTCCTCGTAATGCACGGCCAATTGCTCCAAAATTTCCTGCACAGTGCCGCTCTCCTCCCCCACCTGGATCATTTGAACGACCAAAACCGGAAATAAATTCTCATTTTTTCCTAAAGTTTCGGTCAAAGGCTTGCCTAATTTCACGTCTGCCGCTGCCTGCCTCACCAGCTCTTGGTAAGGAATATTGTCCAGAGAATTGCTGGCCACTTCCAGGGCCTGGACTATTGGGATGCCGCTTTTTAACAGCGAACTTAAGATGCGGGCAAACCTGGCTAAATTAATTTTCTTGACTATGGCATTTACCACCATGAACCGCAGAATAAAGTTGTCAAAAAGCTTTTGGCCCTCGCGGGTTTTATAAAAAGATACCGCGGCAGCCACGGCAGCGGCAAGCGCCAGCAGGACCATGACCGCGTGGGCGCTCATAAAATCGGCAAACGCGATGACTATGCGCGTAGTCAGCGGCAAGGTGCCGCCGAACTCCTTGAAAACCGAGGTTAATTTGGGGAGTACGAAAATCGACATAAGCACCCCCACAATCAGCATGGCAGCCACAATTACCGAAGGATAGATCATGGCGCCTTTGGTCTTGCTCTTAAGATCCGCCTCGCGGTGCAGCTGTATGCTCAAATATTCCAGGCTTTTGTCCAAATTGCCGGACACTTCCCCGACCTTGATCATGCTGTAAAAAATGTTGGAAAAAATACCCGGGTATTTCTCAAGGGCCTCGGACAAACCTTTGCCCTGCTGTACCTGATTATAAACATCGGTTAGAATATTCCTAAATTTCGTGTTTTTTGTCTGCCTGACCTGGATTTGCAGGCCGCGGCTGATTGAGATGCCCGCTTTAAGCATTACGCTTAAATTTTCCACGAAATTGATTTTTTCATCAAGGGAAATGGTGGAAAAATTTTCCAAAGATTTAAAAAAAGACTTCTTGCCGCTTTCCTGCAAGCGGGTAACGGTCAGCCCCTGCTCCTTGAGCATGTGTCCGGCGGCAATGACATTGGGCGCCTGTATGGTGGCAGTTTCCTTTTGCCCGGCTTTATTGATGGCGGAATAGACGAAATCCATATAGAAAATTCCTAATTGACCTAATTGCACTAATTACCTAAGTCTACGTTTCCGGTTTTTTTAAAACATTTAGAATAATTAGAAATTAGTTAAATTAGAATAATTCACTTTCTACTCCTTGCTTACCCGGACGATTTCATCGATGGTCGTAATCCCTTTTATCGCCTTAATGAAGCCATCCTGCCACATTAGCACCATACCGTCTTTTTCCGCCTGGTCCTGGATTTCCTGGGCGCTTTTGTGCTCCATAATCATCTGCGAAACCTGGGGCGTAACTTCCAGAATTTCATGGATGCCAAGGCGGCCCTTATACCCGGTATGGCCGCACTTGTCGCAGCCCTGGCCTTTATAGAATTTTAAATCCTGAAGTGTCTTGGTTTTAGACGGAACCGCGCCCTGTTTCAGCAAAACCGGAAGCAGTTTCTCCATGTGGAATTGTTTGGACAAATTCTCCAGGGCGGCCTCCTCCAGCTTGTAAGCCGCCTGGCAGTCCTTGCATACTCCGCGCACCAACCGCTGGGCCAGCACGGCATTAACGGTTGAGGCAATGAGGTAAGGCTCCACGCCGATGTCCAATAGCCGGGGGAGGGCCGCGGCCGCGCTGTTGGTGTGCAGGGTGGAAAACACAATGTGTCCGGTCATGGCCGCGTGCACGGCTTCTTCCGCGGTTTCCCGGTCGCGGATTTCACCGATCATAATGATGTTCGGATCCTGGCGGAGCAAGGCGCGCAGCCCCACGTCAAAAGTCAGGCCGATTTTAGGGTTTACCTGCATCTGGTTTGCCCCGACAATACGGTATTCCACCGGGTCTTCAATGGTTGAAATATTCACGGATTTGGTGTTGAGCATGGACAGCACGGTATACAAGGTGGTGGACTTCCCGCTTCCCGTAGGGCCGGTTACCAAAAGCATGCCATGGGGTTTTTTTATGTTGCGGCTGATAATGTCCAAGGAATCCTTTTCAAAACCCAGTTCCTCCAGGCTCAAAGCCTTGGCCGATTCGTCCAAAAGGCGGATAACCACCTTTTCCCCGTCGAAAATGGGAATGGTGGAAACGCGCAAAGAAAACTTATAACCGTCTTTATCTATTTTGAACCGGCCGTCCTGGGGCAGGCGATGTTCGTCTATTTTTAGGTTGGAAAGCACCTTAATGCGCGCCACAATGGCCGCCTGGATGACTTTAGGCAGGGTCATGACATCATGAAGCACCCCGTCAATGCGGTAGCGCACCACCACCGAGCTCTCCTGCGGCTCAATGTGGATGTCGGACGCTTTTTCAAATACCGCGTACTCCAAAAAGGTGTCCACCACGCGAATGACGGGAACCTCCTCTGCCATTTTCTTTAAAGCGTCATCCAGGCTGGATTGGATCTCTGCGTTTGGGGACGCGGGCTTAACTTCCGGCGTAAACAGGTGCTTAATCTCTTTTTCCAACGAAGAATGGTACTTGGACAAGCCAAATTCCAGGCTGGTTTTGCCAATTAAATACGCCTTGATTGCAAGACCGGTTTTTTTCTGGATGAACTCTTTGGTCTGGATGTCCTCCGGGTCGGTCATGGCTAAAGAGAGCTCCTCTTTGGTCTTGGCAAAGCTGATTACCTGGTGGCGGTGAGCAATGGGCTCAGGCACCATGTTCAATACGTCCTGGGCGATTTGCTGGCTGGTTAAGTCTGCCACGGGGACCCCAAGCGCCTTGGACTTGATTTCCAAAAGTTTTGCCTCGGATATGACCTTTTTCTCAACCAAAAAATCCTCCCATGGGGAAGGCGATTTCAGCTGCATCCGGTCCTTTTCCAAAACCTCCAATTTGTCGGCGCTGATAATCTTGTTGTCTTTGAGCAACTGGTTTAACTGCTGTTTGTCCATTTTGCTTTAAAATTTTGATTTCAAAACGAAAATTCCTAAAACATTATACCACACATTGGCATAACACTCCAAATTTTTAGTGGTTCGGATTTTGAAATTTAAAATTTAAAATTTTTACCCTTTTAGGACTTTCGCACTGAGCCAAGTTCGACCCGCTTCGCCGGAGCTTCAGCGAGGCGAGGGCATTTTCCGAGCCTGCCTGCCGGCAGGCAGGGATTTTTGGAGGCGTAGCCGGGTTACGCCGATAAAAACCGCAGGAAAATAACGAAGAAATTGGCCGGAGCCGCTTTTTATGGGGTGGGCTCTGCCCGCCCAAAAAGCGGCGGTGCGTAAGTCCTACCTTTATCTCCCCTGCCAGGTAAAGATGTAATAAATAGTTTTTAGGATAATCTCCAAGTCAAAAAGAAAACCGCGGTGTTTGATGTAATACAAATCGTATTGGAGCTTTAGCCGGCTTTCCTCCAGGCTGCCCGCGTAGATGTTCAGCTGCGCCCAGCCGGTAATCCCCGGCTTCACCAAATGGCGCTCATCATAGAAAGGGATTTGGGTTTTTAGCTGCTCCACAATGTGGGGCTGTTCCGGCCGCGGCCCGACCAGGCTCATGGTACCGGCCAACAGGTTGATGAACTGCGGCAGCTCGTCAATGCGGCTTTTGCGCAAAAACTTGCCCGCCTTGGTTATGCGCGGATCGTTGACCCCGGTCCAGGTGTTAGTGGGCCCGCCGCTCATGGTGCGGTACTTATAAACTTTAAACAGCCTGCCTTTTTTGCCGACCCGCTCCTGCACGAAGAAGACGGATCCCGGGCTGGCCAGCTTAATCAGCAAAGCGCAGAATGGCAAACTCAACGCAAAAATTACAAACCCGGCCAGGCCCAGCAGCATATCGGTAAGCCTTTTAATCAGATTATAAAAGCGTTTTTCCTGATAGTTGATATTTTCCAAAAACCACAGTTCGCTCAGTTGGGACAGATAGACCTTTCTAAGCAGCTGCTCGTAAAAGTCCTTGTGGTTGAAAAATTTTACCCCCAAATTCCTCAATTCATAAAATTTAGCAGAGACTTTGGAATTGGCCTGCAAATTGTCGGGCAGAATGATATTTGCGCTTTTTTCAAACCGCGCAGTTTCCAGCGCCTGTTCATTTAAATGCCCCAAAATCTTATAGCCCAAATAACTCTGTTCGGCAATTGCCTGCTCCAGCTCTTTTAGTTCGTTGTTGAAGGAAAACAAATACACGCCTTCCACCAGGCGGTTTTTGACAAAATATTTAACCAGCAAGTGCCAGGCCAGGACCAGCAAAAAAGAGATGCCGGCCGAAATCAGCAAAAATCTCCTGGGCGTTAAAATCAGTCCTGGCTGGAAATAAAAGTACAAAATAGCCAGCAGGACATTTACCGTCATGGCGGAAACCAGGTTGAAAACCAGGCTGGAATAGCGCCTGAAAGAGGCGGACTCAAACAACCCGTGGATAAAAAAAACCACCAGCCACATGGCAAAAATCGGCGTAAACGCCTCATAATGCGAACGCATCTGGTCCGGCATAAGGCCGCCGCGATAGCGGATTAAAATTGCCGCCCAGAGCCCGGCGTAAAACAACAGCGCGTCCGGCAGCAGAATAGCCCAAAAATTCAAACTTTTTCTTCCGGTTGTCATAGAATTTGCCTTAATCTCAGTATGGCGCCGCCAAGCCAAAACGCGGGATAATTGCCTTTTTCCCTGGCAATAAGCCTTGACTGCTTGGCCAAAAATGCCTTAAATCTTGCCTTATTATACTCAGGAACGCGGTATGCGGTAAAGGGCTCCTGAAAATTATACATCTTGCCTAGTTTGCCCAAACGCAACCACAAGTCATAATCTTCGGCAAAATCATCCCCATCGTTTATAAAACCTCCGGCATGAAGCGCCGCGGCGCGCCGGAACATGACGGTAGAAGTAAAAAAATTATTCCGAAACAGCATGCTGTTCCTAATTTGCTTATCCGTCTTGGGCCTAAATTTTTCAATCTTATAATCTTGTAATTTTGTAATTTCTATTCCTCCTCCGCATAATACCGTTTCCGGATGCTTGTCTAAAAATTCAACCTGCTTTTTCAATTTGTCCGCGTCAATCCACCGGTCATCGTCATCCAAAACTGCAACATACTCCCCGCTTGAAGCCAAAAGCGCCTCCTGCCTGCTTTTAATAATCCCTTGCGATATTTCGTGTTTAATAATTTTGAAATCTTTCGATCTTGAAATCTTGAAATCTTGTAATACCTCATCCGTATTATCCGTGCTGCCATCGTTGACCACAACCACCTCATAGTCCTTAAAGCTCTGCTCGGATACGCTCAAAAGCGCCTGCTTTAAAAGCGGCGCCCGGTTTTTGGTCAAGATGTTTACGGAAACCTTAGGCATTTACAGGCCCCCTGAAAAATCTTTTACCGTTTTTACAAAAAATTTTTGCAGCTGAGGCCAGGTAATTTCAAAACCTGGCATAAATTTTATAGGCTCCGGTTTTGTTTCTTCAAAGTAGACCAAACTTTTTAAAACCAATTGTTCCGAATACATGGGCAATTTTTTACGGGCAATATCAAACAGGCCGGACAGGGTGTAATGGTTTAAAATATAGTACAAATCCACGAAATCTTTTTGCGCCGAACGGTTAACTATGGCCACCAACTTCATTGCCGCAATGTCTTCAACGGAAGCAATATTCATATATTCCGTCCCCAGCGCTTTTGAAATGAGCGGGTAAGGATAGAAAAAAAAGCTAAGATTAATATTTCCGTCCACCAGCAGGGAAAGGGTGTTTTTGTCTTCCTGAATTATTTCAAGGCCGTGGCCTGAAAAATTGCGCCGCAGTTCACCCAGCAGTTTTTGCGGTTCAAATTCTTCCGGTGTAAAAAAATCAAAATCAACGCTGTCGCGATGGCCGAGCTGTAGGGCCAGCGCCGTACCGCCGGCCAAATAGAAAGCTCCCTTAAGGGACGCGAATAAAGGCAATATCTCTTTCCTGGCTTGATCTAAAATCTCATAATGCAAAACCATACAGGCTATCTCCAAGCCGCCACCCCGCCGGGATTATACGCTTCATCCAATATCAGCGCCCAGTAATTTAAAGATTTTTTATCCCACGCGCCCTTAAGCGGCTCGCGCACGGCAAGTTTAATTTGTTCTTTTGCGTAATTTGAAAATATCCAAGCCAAAGCCCGCCTGTCGCCCCTGTTTAGAACGCTGGTGATTATTAGCCGCCAATGCTCTTGCGGATCCATTTTTTCAGTGTCATAAGACCACAAGTAGGGCTTGATGAATTCGGGAATCACGTTTCTCATAGATAAATTATACCATAAAAATGGCTGAATTATCAAAAATGAAAACCTGGGTTCAAAAGCGCCTGCCGCAGTAGCGGCGCCCGGTTTTTGGTCAAGATGTTTACGGAAACTTTAGGCATTTGCTTATTTTAATTCAGCCAAATAATTAGTGGTTAAAAATATTTCTTCTAATTCATGGTACTTAGGTATTTCTTTAAGGCCGTTTTTTAAAATTCTGTATATTTTATATTTCTCATTCAACAGCAAGTAAAAATCCCTAAAAAATATTCTGGTATCTATGTCGGTACCGCCAAATTCAAACTGAATAAATTTTACCTTTCCGGCCTTGATAATCTTTTGGGCCCCCTTTAACGCCGCAAACTCAAACCCTTCAGTGTCCAACTTTAAAAAATCTATACTTAATATTTGCTCCTTTTCATAAAAATTATCCAGAGTAATTGTTTTTACCTGCTCCGAATTGCTCATTACTACTCCTGCGTGCCTTAAATCCCGGTTTGCCAAAGAACCCAAACCGGAACCATCGAAATCTGAATACAAAACCGCTTCCCCTTCCTGGTCGCTGACGGCCGCTTTAA
>JAJZRC010000046.1 GCA_021847435.1 bacterium | reverse complement strand
ATACGCACAAGGGTCATCCTTGCTTTGAGCAAGGATGACCCTTGTTATAACCTTTTTGAAATTTTAATTCCGGCTTGTCGAATTCGCCTACATCCCTTTTCTGACATTGACCCCCTGCCGGGATTCAATGATTTTTTCCGCAATGTTGCGGGGCACTTCGGCATAATGGTCAAATTCCATGGTGTAGGAAGCCTGGCCCTGGGTCATGCTGCGCAGGGTCGTGGCATAGCCGAACATTTCGGACAGCGGCACAAAAGCGTCAATGACCTTTAAGTGCAGGCGGTCGGTCATTTCGTTGATCTGCGCGCGCTTGGAGTTCAAGTCGCCGATTACGTCGCCCATGTTGGCTTCCGGAGTAATGACTTCCACTTTCATAACCGGTTCCAAAATTACCGGACCGGCCTTTTTGACCACATCCTGCAAACCCTTGGAAGCGGCGATCTTGAAGGCCATTTCCGAAGAGTCAACTTCGTGGTAGCTGCCATCGTAAGCCGCAATCCTAAAGTCTACCAGGGGGTAGCCGGCAATAACGCCGTTAGCTGCCGATTCCTGAATGCCTTTGTCGATGGGCTTGATGTATTCTTTGGGAATAACGCCGCCCACGATTTCATCCAAGAACTCGTAGCCTTTGCCGCGTTCCAGCGGCTCGATGCGCAAATAAACGTGGCCGTACTGGCCGCGGCCGCCGGACTGGCGGATGTATTTGCTTTCCGCTTCCGCGGTTTTGGTAATGGTTTCTTTAAAGGCAACTTCGGGTTTGCCGACGTTGGCTTCCACTTTAAATTCCCGCTTCATGCGGTCCACAATAATTTCAAGGTGCAGTTCGCCCATACCGGCAATGATTGTCTGCTGGGTTTCTTCATTGGTAGACAGCTTGAAGGTCGGGTCTTCTTCGGCCAATTTCTGCAGGGCAATGCCCATCTTTTCCTGGTCGGCCTTGGTCTTGGGCTCAATGGCCATTTGAATAACCGGATCCGCGAACTTGATGGACTCCAGAACAATCGGCTTTTCCAAATCGCACAGCGTGTCCCCGGTAAAAGTTTCCTTTGGTCCCACCAAAGCGCAGATGTCTCCGGCGAAAACTTCCTTCACTTCATCGCGCTGGTCAGCGCGCATGCGCACAATACGGCCCACGCGCTCCTTATTGCCGGTTCTCGCGTTAAGAATGTACGAGCCGGCTTCCAGGCTGCCGGAATAAACCCTAAAGAAGCACAAGCGTCCGACGAACGGGTCAGTTGCGATTTTAAAAGCCAAGGCCGTGAATGGCTCGCTGTCAATGGGCTTGCGAACCAGCTCCGCGCCGGTCTTTAAGTCATGGCCCTTAATTTCGCCTCTGTCTGTGGGGCTCGGCAAAAAGTTGGTCACGGCGTCCAAAATGGTCTGCACAATAATACCGCGGCCATCGCCGCCCAATACCGGGTAGAACTTGGCGCCCTGCACGGCTTTGCGGATGGCGGTCAAAAACTCGCTCTCGGTCAGTTCCTGCCCGCTCAAATATTTTTCCATTAAGGCATCGTCAAACTCCACAACTTTTTCCAAAAGCTTGTGGCGGTATTCTTTGGCTTTTTCCAGCATGTCTGCCGGCACTTCGCCCACGGTGAATTCCTTGTCGGTGAAGTCCTTGTAAGTGTAGGCCTTCATGTTGATCAAATCCACCACGCCGCTGATTTCCTTTTCAAAACCAATGGGCAGCTGGATGGGAAAAGCGTTCGGCGACAGGCGCTTGTGGATGGAATCCAAAGACTTGTAAAAATCTCCGCCGGTCTGGTTGATTTTGTTAATAAAGCACATTCTGGGCACGCCGTATTTGTCGGCCTGGCGCCACACGGTCTCGGACTGCGGCTCCACGCCCATTTTTCCGTCGAACACCACGACCGCGCCGTCAAGCACGCGCAAAGAGCGCTCCACTTCCACGGTGAAGTCCACGTGGCCCGGAGTGTCAATGATGTTGATTTTGTGCTTGGTATCGCCGGCCAGCTTGATGAAGCGGGGCGTCCAGTAGCAGGTTACGGCCGCGGAAGTGATGGTAATGCCGCGTTCGCGCTCCTGTTCCATCCAGTCGGTGGTGGTCTCGCCTTCGTGCACCGCGCCGATCTTGTGGATCATGCCGGTGTTATACAGAATGCCTTCGGTTACCGTGGTCTTGCCGGCGTCAATGTGGGCGATAATGCCGATATTACGGGTAACTTCAATTGGATATTCTCTTGGCATAAATAGATTATTCCTTATTTTTCTCCCCAAGATTTGGGGAGATGTCCCGACTCGTCGGGACAGAGAGGTTGATACTTAATTAATTTTTAATTTTTAAATAATTTCTAGTAGTGCTTTACAAAACTCTCTCTCTGATATTCTGGGGTGTCTTAATCAGGCAATGGCCTGAAACAAAAACCAAACGGAGGCCTTATGTCATTTGTGTTAATCAAGTGCCCTCGGTGTACAGTCGACGACGGACAATCGGGATGTGAATGGGTTATGGAACCCGTCGAACCGGGTTCGCCGATCTTCCAGTGTTCCCAATGCAAACTTGAGATGCGAGTCAACTTCGAGACTCGCGAGGCTATTGTCTTGAAACAATAACCCCTCCACACCTCGCCCCGTTCGCGCCGCGCCTGACCCTTCCGGTCTTGCGCGGCGCTCTTTATTTAAGGTCCTTATTATATCTGTGCTTTCCAACTAATTTCTACTAATATCAACCAATTTATATCAATATCTTTGCAAAGGGCTATCTCCGTTTATTCCCAAATCTCGCAAAATGGGCAAAAGCCTTGTTGGCTTCGGCCATGCGGTGCACGTCTTCGCGCTTCTTCATGGCCGCGCCGGTCTTATTATAGGCATCCACGATTTCCCCGGCCAACCTTTGGGCCATGGGCGCACCCTTCTTGGCTTTTGCCGCGGCTAAAAGCCAGCGCATGGCCAGAGTGGTGCGGCGAGGCTCCATAACTTCCATAGGAACCTGGTAGTTGGCGCCGCCGATGCGGCGGGACTTGAGTTCCATAATCGGAGCAACGTTTTTTAAGGCAATATCAAAAACCTGGCGGCCTTCGAGCGGCTTTTCGTCCTTGGCCTCGGCCTTGGCCGGAGCGCCGGCAACAGCCTTGGCCGCGGCCGGAGCCGGGGCTGCCTGGATTTTTTCGCCCACTGCCTCAAGGGCATCGTAAAAAATCTTGCGGGCAACGGTCTTTTTGCCGCGTTCCATCAAATAATTGATGAATTTGGCATACTTCACCGAGCCGTGCTTGGGGTCCGGCAGCGGAGTGTGTTTGTCGTAGCTTCTGGATTTTCTTGGCATAATTGTGTAGTGATCAAAATTGACAAAAATTAAACAAATGGCAAAATTTTAACTCAAACTATTTTTGTTCATTTTCGTCGTTTTTGTCATTTTTATTATTTCTTCTTTGCGCCGTATTTGCTGCGGCTTCTCTTTCTCCCGTCGACTCCGAGAGTATCCAATTTCCCGCGGACAATGTGGTAGCGGACGCCGGGCAAATCTTTCACCCTGCCGCCGCGGATCATGACCACCGAGTGTTCCTGCAAATTGTGGCCGATGCCGGGAATATAGGCAATAACTTCCATGCCATTGGTTAGCTTGACCTTGGCCACCTTGCGCAAAGCCGAGTTCGGCTTTTTGGGGGTGGTGGTGTAGACCTTCAGGCACACGCCGCGCATAAATGGCGCGCCGGTTTTGATGAACAAAGTCTTGTTCTTGATCAAGTTCTGCCTGCGCATTAGCGCCGGAGACTTGCTTTTGGCCGTCAGGGGCTTTCTGCCCTTGCGGACCAGCTGGTTGATTGTTGGCATAATGTCCTTAATTTTTAAATTTCCAATTTTTAATTTTTTAAAATTTACCAATTGGAAATTATCTGCAAAATTATAAAATTAATAATTAAAAATTTTCCTTTGGCATAAAAAAACTGACAAAAGATGTCAGATCTTTCGCGCTCGCCTGTTTGGTACTGTCTTGAAACCTGTAAGACTTGCTTCCCAAAACCTGCGACTAGTAGATAGTAATTCCTAAATCATACATCTAAAATCTTACATGACTTAGGGGTTTCTTATTTACCCCCGCACCAAATAAAGTGCAGGGAATGTTAATCTCATTTTCCACCCTAAACCAAAATTTTACCTGAAAATTTGGTGCGAGGGTGAAATTAAAGCAATTATACAGGATTAATCCCCTCCTGTCAATTGGCGGCTAGCCGGGCATTACCGTACCGCTGACCGAAATGCAAAAATCGCGTAAACTTTTTTTCATGCTTACGACAGTTTTTCAGGAAAAGCAGCGCAGGGACTCCGCGCAGGATCCATCTGATGAATGGACCGGACAGGAAGTGATAGCCAAAGACGGCCGCGCTTATCCGGTCGGCGGCAATTACGCCGTAGAAGGGGGAATTGTCATTCGACATTGGGAAGACCGCGGCCAGGCTTACATAAAGCTCAGGGACCTGGGCAAGGACAGGGTCCCCCTGCCAGGCTTCTTCAATGCCAGCAAATTCAAACTCGCCAAAAAGGCGGTTCAGCAGGTTTAGCCCAGAGCGGCTATCCGCATAAAAGCGCCCATCCGCCTAAGGCGGACTTCGGGCGCTTTTCTCTTTTTAATTTATTAGATATTAGAAAAACCGCAAGCCGAATATCTGCCCGAACCAGGCAATAACCGGCACCAAAAGATAATTCAGCCAGCCCAAATACAAAAATACCAAAACCAAAATAAAGCCGTAGCGCTCCATGGACAAAATCTGGGCCATAAAACGGTCGCTGCCCAAGGCAGCCAATATTTTACTGCCGTCTAAAGGCGGAATCGGCACCAGATTAAACGTCCCCAAAACCAGGTTAATCAAAATGGCCTGCAAGAGAATCGGGTAAGCCACGGCATTTGCCAGGCCCAGTTTGATTACCACGGCAAACAGCGCGGCCATGGCAAAGTTGCTTAACGGTCCGGCCAAAGACACCAGGGCCATGCCGCTTTTGGGCTTGCGTAAATTGCCAAAATTCACCGGCACCGGCTTGGCCGCCCCGAAAATTATGGGGCTATGGGCTGCCAAAAGCAGCACTGGCAGCAAAATAGAGCCGAACGGATCAATGTGGGGAATGGGATTCAAAGTAATCCTTCCCTCCTCCCTGGCAGTGTCGTCCCCCAGGCGTTCCGCCATCAGGCCGTGGCTGACTTCATGCACGATTGCGGAAAAAATCAATATTATAAAAGTGACTAAAATTTCCATAAATTCTTATTAACATACTACCATCATAACATGCTAAATAAACTGGCGTTGCCCGATTTGCTAGCATGTTAAAATGTAAAAATGATTTTTCTCTTGACCATTATACCAAAGTATGGTAATCTATACAAAGTTAGATTTTCATATCTTACGCATCAATTTTTAACTTTACACAAACTCATGCCCAGAATGTGCGCCGTTTGCGGCAAAACCTATTCCCGCACTATAAAACGCTCCCACTCTATGCGTCCGTCCATTGTCCGCCTGCTGCCTAATTTGCAGTATGCCGTAATCAACGGCAAGCGGGTCAAAGCCTGCACCAGGTGCATTAAGACCCAGAGCAAAACCAAGTAGTTTTATAAAATCCGCCCTTTGACTGGCTCAGGGCGGATTTTTTATTTGTAGCTTCTATTGCCACTTTAAACTTTCCTGTTTGTCCCGGGGCACCAGTTCCACCCAAATCGGGCCTCGGGCCAGTTTGATTTCTTCCCCTGCCGCGTTATAAAACCTGGTCCGGCCGTTTTGTTTTTTCCAAGCTCCTTCTGCAACTCTGCCGCCGGCAAATATCCAGGCCTTGCCGCCGGAATCCAAATCTATGTTTACGTGCATGAGCTTGTCATTAGGAACCGGCGTGACTTTTACCAACTGCACTATAACAGTGCTGGCCGCGATTTGAGTCTTAGATGCTGCGTCCATATGCGGCTCAAAATACTGCAGGCGCAAATAGCGGTTTTGCGCCGCGTCGTACCGCCAGCCGACCTCGTATCCTGCGCGCGAAAAATCAATATCTATTTTTGCAACCGTACTGGAAGCGGCTGGCTGATTGTCTTGGAATTCCCAGGGAGAAAAATCCGCCGCTGCGGAAAAACCCCGGCTCTGCGACAGCTGCCGAAGCTTTTCCCAGGAGGTGAAAATATGATGGGGCTGAATTTTGTCTTTGCGGCGGATGAAATAGTCGCCGTTGTAATATTCGTTGGCATCGCTCAAATGCGGGTAGCGGTTGTTTTTGAGCTGGGCGATGGCCTCGTTGGAGCCGCCCACGTGCGCATACACTGCGCCCCACTCATCGGCCAGCGCGGCAAAATATTCCCTGGCGCTCCTGACCGGTCCGATCATCGCCGGCTCGGCCGACTGAAACAAGGCCAAAAATCTGGTAATGCCGCCTTCGGCCAAAGCCTCGTAAACCACGTCAGCCTGCGACAGTCCGGACTGCGGCCGGCTGTCCGGATGGTTTTCCACCATCACGGCAAAGGGCCTGAGGCTTGCCAAGCTTTCTCGCACCAGGACGCCGTTAATGGCTTCGGCTGTCTTCGCGCTGGCGGAAACCGCGTCCGGCACAGCCAGCCGGCTATCCTTTTTCTGCAGCCGGATCTGCTGGCGATTCCAAAACACTGCTGACAAAACAGCCAGTACCAGCAATGCTGTTAAAAAAATGGTTTTTTTCATCTTTTAGGCTTTTGCTTGTTCCTGGCCTTCCGCAATCATGTTAGGATTTTGGAACGCTTCCTCGTGGCGGCCGTCTTCGCAGTGGCATACGCTCAAAGGCTGGTGGTACTTGATGCAATTATTATTATTGCATGTTCCGCCAACGCTTGAATTCTCACCGCACCCGCCGGTGCAAACATAGTGGGTCATGGCAGTCAGCTTAATGCTCAAAAAAATTAAATTATACGGGCTTCACTCCAAAATTTTTAAGCCCGTTGTATACCAAGCTCATAGGCAGGCCGATAGCCGTGGTCAAATCGCCTTCCAGGCGCTTAATTAAATTATAACCCAAACCTTGTATGGCGTAAGCGCCGGCCCGGTCAAGCGGCTCCCCGCTGGCGACATAGGCGGCAATTCGGGCTGGAGTGAGCTTTTTAAACTTGATCCCGGCGGCGTCGCAGGCTGAATAAACTTGCCCGGTACGGGCATCCACAATCGCCACTCCGGTAAGAATTTGGTGCTTTTTTCCGCTAAGTTTCCTAAGCATACGCCTGGCTGTATCCGCGGTGTGGGGCTTGCCTAAAACTTCTCCTTCATAAGCAACTAAGGTATCGGCGGCTATAATCAGCGCATTTTTGTGCCTGAGTGCGGCTGACCGTGCCTTGCCCAAAGCCAGATATTTAACCAGCGCTTCGGGTTTAAGGTGTCTATGGTGCACCTCCTCATAACCCGGATCAACCGCTCTGAATTTAAGGTTTAGATGCTTCAGCAGCTGCGCCCGCCGGGGCGAAGTGGAAGCCAAAATAATCTTCTGGTCCATATGCCAATATTATAGCAAAACCTTAAGGCTATTGGCGAAAACGGATTTTTTTGGTAAAATATGGCAACGGGCTGTAGTGATAGTGGCAGTATCCGCCAAAGGCGGACAGGCGCGTCCATGGCCTGCCACTTCGTGGCGAATCCACAGGTGGGGTGGATAAGATTTTTAATCTTTACAAATATAGGACTTACGCATTGAGCCAAGTTCAAGGCATTTTCCGAGGATTTTTGGAGGCGTAGCCGGGCTACGCCGATAAAAACCGCAGGAAAATAACGAAGAAATTGGCCGGAGCCGCTTTTTATGGGACGGGCTCTGCCCGCCCAAAAAGCGGCGGT
>JAJZRC010000045.1 GCA_021847435.1 bacterium | reverse complement strand
TTCCGATCTTCGGCTAAGGGGGAAGAAACAGAATTCGGCTTACGAGTTTGCTCGGGACCATTTAAAAACACTCCGCAATGCGGAGTGTTTTTAAATGAATCCGAACCAGAGTTACTTTACCTCAAATACGACAGTCATGCTTTCAGTTATATCCTGGGTTCCTGGCTGGACCGAGGGAGCAATACTGCCTCCTCCGCCCTTTCCGTAAGCCAACGAGTCCGCCATATAAGGAACAGGCCCGGCGTAGCTCGTGCCGGTTTCGGAAATACTGATGACCTTTCCGAGCTTGATTCCGGCTTCATCGGCAAGTTCCTGGGCTTTTTGTTTGGCTTTTTCAATCGCCATTTTTCTGGCCTGCTGCCTCAAGTCATCCGGATCTTTAAAGCTGAAAGACATATTTTGGATTTCATTGGCCCCGCTGTTAATTGAGCCATCCAAGAGCTTGTTCAATTGTTCCTGCGATTTGTCAATCCCGTAAATTTTCACGGTTATTGTCTGATTGCCCTGGTAGCCGACAATTTCGCTTTTGCCATTGTTATAGTTCTGCTGCGGATAAAAATAGAACTGCGAGGTAACAATATCTTTGGCATCAATGCCCAGGCCTTTGACAAAATTGGTGACTTTATTTACCTTGTCGTTGTTCTCGTTTTTGACGGCTGTGGCCGAAGATCCTTGGGATATGACGCCCAAAGTAACGGTTGCCATGTCCGGGGCAGCAGGCACCTTGCCTTCCGCAGATATGGAAATGGTATTGTTGGGTTTTTTACCCCTAATGTCATTGACTAGTTTATCCCCTTTTTCAACAACCAAGATTACCACAAAAACCAACAGCACCGCCCCCAAGGCATAAGCCAGCCATTTGGGTATGTAATTGTTCATACGTTTTTTATTAATGATTTCCCATACTTTAATTATACCACGTTTGGCTTTGGGGAAATAAGAATTTTCACCTTGAATTCGAAACGGCATTTCGTTAGCTCATGCTTGTATAAAATAAAATGACCTCCTCCCCGGGTTCCGAGCCTAACGGCTCTCCACCCGGGTTTCCAACTCGGTAGTATAGTAGTATAGGGGTCAAGAAGTATAGGGGGTCAAGTCTTGACATTTGACATTTTGCATAGATGATCGACTTCTAAAATAAGCTGTTTTAAATGTTCGTCTGTTTTTGAGTCATTTTGTAATCTACGGACAATTTGAGATATGGATGAATAATGCAAGCCTGCCATACGTTTCCCTATTTCTTTTAAGCTAAGTTGGCTGTGTTTCTTTAAAGCATAGGCAATAAGCTTACTGCTAATTTTCGTATCTAATTTAAATTGCTTGATTTTTTTTTCAATTTCTTCAGGGGTTATTTGTTTCTTTGCAACTTTTAACTGTGCAATTTCCGGATCTGATTCCCCTGACAAGTACTTATCTTGTATTTGGGAAATAAAACTGCTACTGCCTAAAATTATGCCCTTGTAAGCTTCTTTTTCCGGAGACCATTCTGCCTCTTCTGTCTGCAAGGTAAATTTCTTAAATTCCTTTATTGCGCTTTTTTTTGATTTATGGAACTGTCCTAACAACCAATCTGTTTTTAAAAAATTTAGAGATGTATTTTTTCCAAGGAACGCCGAATAGCTTGACCACTTATACTTTTCAGGCTTATCAACCATTTTCGCCTTAACAGGATTTAAGTGAATGTATTTCGATAATCGGAGCGAATAGCTGTCTTGGTCTATTAAAGTTGCTTTGTATCTGCCCTGGAATAAAGGGCCCACGCGGTTGTGCCGCTTATTGAATTTTTGGGTAAAATTGCCGTCCAACTGCCTCATTATTTTAGACAAATTACCATTTGGGGTTTCAAGATACAGGTGGTAATGGTTGGACATAAGGCAATAGCTGTGAACCCAAAGGCCGTACTTTTCGTGCATGTTTTCTAACAATTCCAAAAAATACTCATAATCTTGTTCTGTTCGGTATACTTCTCTGCGCTCTAAGCCCCGATTAATAATATGGTAAAAAGCCCCTGGATATTCAATTCGCAATGGTCTGGCCATAACAAAATATTATCAAGACAAAATTATTTTGTCAAATGTCAAGACTTGACCCCGTGTTCTGTGACCCCGTGTTCTGTTCTGTGTTCTGTTGAAGTGACCCAATGGGAAATCGTGATTTGCGTGGAGGGCATCAGCGAGTACTTTTTAATACCCACCCTGGAAAAGGCCTTAACTGAATTCCCCTTTAAGATTCTAAACTTCCATTCTGACAACGGTTCAGAGTACATTAACTACCAGGTGGCTAACTTGCTGGAACGCTTAATAGTCAAACAAACCAAATCCAGGAGCAGACACAGTAACGACAACGGTTTGGCTGAGACTAAAAACAAGATTATCCGCAAGTGGAACGGCTACAGCTACATTCCCAAAAAGTTTGCCGGCGCAATTAATCAATGGTATGAAAGTCATTTTCATACTTACCTGAATTTTCATCGGCAGTGCGCCTATCCGACTACTTACACCGACAACAAAGGCAAGCAGAAGAAAAAATACGAAACCTACCTTACGCCTTACGAAAAATTTAAGACTTTGGAAAATTGGACGCAATGCCTTGCCCCAGGACGAACGCAAAAAGAGCTGGATGATATTTCCCTCGCGCTCTCGGACAACGAATTTGCCAAACAGATGAATGAGGCTAAACAACAAATCTGGAAAGCCATTAACCATCATTAATCCTTAAAAACTCAAGGTGCGGCGGCGGTTACTTCAGTATCATCTCTTGATTGGAAACTACTGCCTACCGTTTAAAAACCCAATAAATACAAGGGAAAACTATCCCTGCCTGCGACAGGCAAGCAAGAAATGACTTGTTTCTACGACACTTTCCTTATAAAAACATAAAAAGCCTCACTTCAACTGGTGAAATGAGGCTTTTTATTGTCGTGCCAAAGGCAAATCCCGCTCCGCGGGACAATTTTCCTAACCTTTAACGGCTAAATAGTGACCCCGATACCACTTTATTAGATTATCATATAGATAATCTAATGTTGTATCAGGACCCGCTTTTGTACTTTTCTGGTTTGACGCAGAAGTGTACGGGGCAGGTTAGAAATAGACAAAACCAAACGTTGCATCGCTTTACAAGATGCGCTAACCTTCGAAAAAGTTAACGACGACCATTGGAATGTACCGGACAGTTGTTTCGAAAAACTACAGCACGGTATATTTTATTCCTTAGAAAGGAGGTGATCCATCGACAGCTTCCGCTACCGATGCCTTGTTACGACTTAGCCCCAGTTATGAGCTTCGGACTAGACCCCTAAAATTAGGGGGCTTCATCCGCTTCCCACTTCCATGGCTTGACGGGCGGTGTGTACAAAACCTGAGAACGTATTCACCGTAGCGAGGCTGATCTACGGTTACTAGCGATTCCGGCTTCACGAGGGCGAGTTGCAGCCCTCGATCCGAACTGGGGGTAGTATTGATAGGATTTGCTCCGTCTTGCGACTTGGCGTCCCTTTGCCCTACCCATTGTAGCACGTGTGTCGCCCAAGTTGTAAGAGCCACGCTGATTTGACGTCATCCCCACCTTCCTCCCGCTTAAACGCGGGCAGTTCTGTGAGACACTTGTAACTCACCGTAGGGGTTGCGCTCGTTTTCACACTTAAGTGAACACCTCACGGCACGAGCTGACGACAACCGTGCAGCACCTGTGCAGCACCCTCGAAGGCTATTCTGTTTCCAAAATATGCAGCTGCATGTCAAAACTTGGTAAGGTTCCTCGCTTATCGTCGAATTAAACCACATGCTCCACCGCTTGTGCAGGTCCCCGTCAATTCCTTTGAGTTTTAGCCTTGCGGCCGTACTCCCCAGGCGGATGATTTAACGCGTTAGCTATGGTACTAAAGAGGGTCGATACTCCCTAGCACCTAATCATCATCGTTTACAGCGTGGACTACTGGGGTATCTAATCCCATTCGCTACCCACGCTTTCGTCCTAGCAGTGTCAGGTGGCACCCAGAAGCCTGCCTACGCTATCGGTGTTCCCAGCGATATCAACGCATTTCACTACTACACCGCTGGTTCCAGCTTCCTCTTTGCCCCTCTAGTTTTGCAGTTTCAAAAGACAGTCTCCAGGTTGAGCCTGAAGATTTCACTTCTGACTTGCAAAACCACCTATCGGTACGCTTTACGCCCAATGATTCCGGATAACGCTTGAGGTCTCTGTATTACCGCTGCTGCTGGCACAGAGTTAGCAACCTCTTATTCTCTAGGTACGCTCAAAATATTGTTCCCTAGCAAAAGGACTTTACAACCCGAAGGCCTTCATCGTCCACGCGGCGTCGCTGGATCAGGCTTTCGCCCATTGTCCAAAATTCCAAACTGCTGCCTCCCGTAGGAGTCTGGACCGTGTCGCAGTTCCAGTGTGGGGGTTATCCCTCTCGGGACCCCTAACCGTCATAGCCTTGGTAAGCCGTTACCTTACCAACTAGCTGATGGTGCCCAGGCCGCATTCATAGCGTATTGCTACTTTAATCTTGCGATCACATCGGGAATTATCCAACCTTTCGGCTGGTTATGCCCAACTATGAAAACGTTCCTAGGTATTACTCACCCGTTCGCCGTGGGTCTAAACCCACTCGACTTGCATGTCTTAGGCACGCCGCCAGCGTTCATCCTGAGCCAGGATCAAACTCTTATTAGAACCCTGCCATGAAACCTTGCGGCTCTTGGCGGGGTAAAGATGATCCGTATCAAAATGATACAAATCTGGCGATAGTTGTTTTTTGAAACTACAGCTATCAAAAGTTTATATTATAGAATCACTCGTAAAGGTTATTGACGCAAACATTGCACTCTCTGCCTAAAAGGCAGATTAGTGCGATGGTTTTGTACACATTAATATCGGGTAAGATATTAATGTTTCTAATCACTATTTAACTGTTAAGGTGCTTTTTAGAGCGAACCGCGCCGAGGCGGACTGACTCTCTAAAAAATTGGTTGTGAGTCAAAAAAAACACATTCCGACCAAAGGTACGGAATTATGTTCAGTCTCCGCCGGCTGGCGGATCCCTTATAATCTATCCGCCATAGGCGGGCATACATAAGGGCAAAGTTGAACTAATTTATGCCTTTTTTAATCTCCAAAGATTTAATTTCTAAATCCTTAAAAATTGTAAACGATTTTCATAATTGTGTCAAGTGATTGTAAAAGAACATATTTTCTGTTAAATTTAGCTTAAAGTTAAACTTATGTTAAACAAACAAATTATTGCTTTAATAGTCATTGCCCAAGGCATTATAAGCGTATTGTATTTTGCCGTTTTCAAGGCCTTAGGGCTCTTTTTCCCCCATTCGGCCTGGAATAGCCCCATGCTTTTGGGCGCTGTTATGCTCTGGTCTGCCGGCTTTGCGCTATTTACGGTGATGGGCTTTGGGCGCGACTGGCTGCTGCTCCGGCTTGGCTACCTGCTTTCCGCCCTATCTATGGTTTGGGGACTGTACTTCTTATGCTTTTCGGCTGTAGTGCTTTTATCCTATCAAATTTTTGATTTCAGTCTCACGACAGGCGGCTGGCTGGCAGTACTGGCCAGTTTGGGAGTTACGCTATACGGCACTATTAATGCAAGGCGGCTTAAAATCACCTGCCTGCAAATTTCTTTGCCCAACTTGCCGGAATTTTGGCGCGGCAAAACCGCGCTGGTGGCTTCTGACCTGCACTTAGGCCAGGTACTCCGCAAAAAAACAGCACAAAAAATTGTTACTGCCATAAACCGCCAGCAGCCGAGTATTGTGTTCATCCCCGGAGATTTTTTTGACGGCCCCAAGACTGACTTAACCGCCCTTGCCGCGGAATTTAAAAATTTAAAAGCGCCTCTGGGCGCTTACTTCTGCTCCGGCAATCATGAAGCGCTGGCCGGCTACGAACAGGCGGAACAAACCTTAAAAGCGGCAGGAATTAAAATTCTGGAAGACGAAAAAATTGAAATCCAGGGCCTGCAACTTTTGGGACTGGCTTTCAAGCATGAAGACCGCACCAGCGTGGCCGAAAGACTGGGAAAAATGCAGCTGGACCCCCAAAAACCCTCCATACTTTTAAAACACGTACCTTCCCACATTGAGGCTGTGGCGCAGGCCGGGGTTAGTTTTCAGATTTCCGGCCACACCCATTTGGGCCAGGTCTGGCCTTTTCGCCACCTGACAAGGCGGATGTTTAAAGGGTTTGATTTTGGCCTGAAGCCTTTGGAAAACTTGCTGGTTTACACTTCCAGCGGCGTGGGCACCTGGGGCCCGCCGGTCCGATTTTTAACCAAATCGGAAATGGTACTGATTACTTTTAATTAACTTTCTGCCTCCGCTTATGCGGAGGCTTTTTATTTTGTTTAAAACTGCAATTTGACTAAGCAGCAAAAACTGCGGTATATTAAAATCCGAAAAATGCCAAGGAGGCGAACAATAATGAGGTTAACTCAAGAACAGGTCAACGAGATCATCTCCAGACATTCAAATCTGGATGCGGGACAGATCACAAAAAACAAAACTGTCACCTGTATGCAGGCCGAGGCCATCTTCAACGAGATTGCCCAAACCCAGCACCGGCAGAATGGTTCAGATACTTTCTTTGCCTTCATGCAGGTGCCCGTGGAAGTCTTGATGGCACACCTGACCAAGTCCTTCGGTCCCTGCGCCGAGCCGCCTGCCAGCGAGTCCGCCGGCCAATAAACTTCCCCATGCGACCCAAGAGGCGCTTGCGGCCAGACCAACCGACAGTTATACCTGGAATTTCAAGAGCATACCCAACACTGCTCATCTTGCCAAAGCAAAAAGCTGGAACTCTCAAGACAGCAAAAACTGCAACGGCGAATGGCAGCGGCCAAAGCCACATTCCGGCGCTTCTGAACAGGGCGGTATAAACATAAGGGTCATCCTTGCATTCGCAAGGATGACCCTTATAATTTTTTTAGCCCTCAACGCTTAGCCCTTAACTCTATTCTTTAAATGCCTGTAAACCCACCACGCGCCGGCCAGGACAATTAATCCGATAATCGCGTAATCAAAGCTTTTAAATTTCTCCCGCAAAGCATCCCAGTTCTCTCCAAGCTTCATGCCCAAGTAGGCAAGCAGCAAACTCCAAACAAACGAACCCAAAAACACATATAATAAAAATTTTTTCAGCGGCAACCTGGCCAGACCGGCAGGGAAAGCAATAAAACTGCGGAACACTGGCAACATCATGCCAAAAAAAGCCGCCTTGCTTCCATGTTTGGCAAAAAAACTTTCTGTTATAGCCAAATCGTGATGGGACAGCAGAATATATTTGCCGTATTTTTCCACCAAAGGCCGGCCTCCCTTTTTGCCAATATAATAAGCCGCGGTTGCGCCGACACAGCTTCCCAAGGCGCCGGCCAAAGCCACCAGCCAAAGATTAAAACGGCCTACAAAAACCAAATATCCGGCAAATGGCAGAATAACCTCGCTGGGAATGGGGATGGCAATGGTCTGAAGAGCCATTAAAAACCCCACCCCGGCATACCCAAGGGTGGAGATAATTTGGACAATAAGATTTGAGATGATAGCTAAAATAGATGTCATAAATTATTCTAATTGTCCTAATTAACCTGATTTCTAAATAATGTCTAATGACAAATGTCTAAACCAAAAAATTATTTAGCAAATTGTTTGGCCTGCTCCAGCTTCACCGAAAGCAGGCGGGACACGCCATCATCGCCCATGGTCACGCCGTAAAGAATATTGGCCTGGGCCATAGTCTCGCGGTTGTGGGTAATGGTCACAAACTGGGTTTGGTGAGCCAAGGTTCCCAAAATCTGCCCGAAGCGGATGGTGTTGGCATCATCCAAAGCCGCGTCCACCTCGTCCAGCACCACAAACGGCGACGGGAAACAGGCCAGAAGGCTGCACAGCAGGGCAATGGAAGTCAGGGCCCGCTCTCCTCCGGACAGGGCCTGGATGTTGGCCAGCTTCTTGCCCGGCGGCGTTGCCTTAATATCTATGCCAACAATATTGGACGAGCCTTTTTCATACTTCTGCAGGACTTTTTCCTCAGGCCGCAGCTGCTCGAGGCCGCCTATTTCTTCTTCTTGGGCTTCCGCTTCCGCAGCCGCAGTTTCTTCCTCATTCTTCAGCACGCTCAAATAAGCGCGGCCGCCGTTGAACAGCACGCGGAAATAAAATTCAAATTTTTCGTTTATCTTATGGAAGGCCTCGTTGAACTTCTGCTTAATGTGAGTATCCAGCTCGTCT
>JAJZRC010000003.1:19924-42456 GCA_021847435.1 bacterium | reverse complement strand
CCCTCCCTTTTCCAGACTGCCACCTTCTTTCCCTCTCCCTTGATGGGAGAGGGTGGGGTGAGGGTGGTGGTTTGAAAATCGGACAGGAGGATTATGAACTACCAAGACTATCTCAATGCCTCGGCAAAACTGGTTGAAAAATGTCGCAAAGAGATCCAAGCAGGCCTCCAGATTGCGAAAGTATGTAACAGACCGTTTGTTATTTTCCCCGAAGTCTTTTCACCCAAGGTATTTGAGGACACGGAAATTTTTGCAGCGAACCTGCCGGTTACAAAAGGAATGAGTCTTCTCGAGATCGGCTGCGGCAGTGGGGCGATAAGTATTACCGCCATTTACCGCGGTGCTAAAAGCGCGGTTTGCGTTGACAGATTCAAAGCGCCTTGCGAGTGCTGCATGTTTAACATCCGACTACACAAACTAGACCGGCAGATGGAAGTAAGGCAAGGCGATGTATTCTCGGCGATTCGTCCCGAAGAGAAGTTCGATTGCATTTTTTAGAACGTACCTTTCGGCTTAGTTCCAAAAAGTAGAAAGCTGTCTCCGATGGAACACGCTGTATTCGATCCGGGCTACAACAGCATTCGGACATATCTCGAAAAAGGACCAAGACATCTCAAAACAAATGGCCGCTTGCTTATTGGCTACAGCAACACCTTGGGCAAACCAAACCTGCTGAGTAAACTTGTAAACTCTACCGGAAGAAACCTGGCAACCATCTTCGAGCAAACCGGAACGGAAATCTATCCGGTCAAATTCGAAATCTTGGAATCTAGGGGGAACTAGTCCCCCGCCCTTTTCCAGCTTGCGATGATTCGCGAGTTGAAAATTGGAAAAATCCCCAAGGAGGATACTACTGTGAAAGCTTCTACGTTTCGTGCAGAAGTTTCGTTACGGATCGTCGCAATAATTTTAGCGCTGATAATCATTGGCGCGCTCAAGACTGCCTGTGGCCAGACAATGGTCACGGCGGAAACACTGGGCAAAGGCAAAGTTTCGTACTTTGCCGCAGCCAATGCCCTGCGCGTGAAGGATATTGCCACCCTTAGCCTTTCAATGGGTCAGGTGTGGTACGGGGCAACAGACAAGGTTGATGTGTTTGGGGGAATCTCTGACACCACAGCGTTCGGCCAGCACCAATTCGCGGGCATGGCCGGAGCCAACATCAATCTGCTGAAAACCAAAGCCGTGGCCATCTCCACCTTCCACACGCTGTCAGCTCCCATGAATCGGCGCGCGGACGGAAGCCCCCTGTGGTTTGCCGCACTGGTGGCCAGCAGAAATTTTGGCAAGCTCGCCGGTTATACGGGCTACAGCGCCAATATTCCGCTCGGCAACACCGCTGACAAACTTTTCACCCCCGCCGATGTTGTCCATAACATCCCCGTGGGACTCGCCATTCCCAAAGGCAAATGGATGTGGTTTGTCGAATACAATTTTGGCAAGACTACCCAAGCCTTTGGCCTTGGCCTCTCCTGGACCCCATAACCCCAGCACTCTGGGAATTATGCGGGTCCTTCTTTTTTAATACCCCCTGTCAAGCCATATTATCCTTGACACCAGCGTCCAAATTTGTTAGGATGTTGTATCAAATTCCTCCGACTTGTTCGGGGGTTTTTGATGTCCGCAATCATCAAGGAGGACCTAAATGAAGGTCGTTTTTACAGCGCTCTGCGCCATTCTTCTTTGTGTTCCCGCGATCCTTGCCGAAGAACATTCGGCTGGACGCAAACTGGGGGCTTCCACGGAAACCATCTACTCCCAACCCTACAAGCGAGCCAGCATCACGCTGGATAGGAAAGGCTGGGCGCTAACGCCCGGCTATGTTTCCAGCGAAGACCGGCGCTTCGGCTTCGCGCTCGGCGGCTACCGCTTCAAGCGCGAACTGGAGCACGGCGGCGAAATCTTCGCCGAGCCCCACGTTGGCTTTGCCAGCGGCCATGCCCTGGGCCGGACCGCCGTGTTCGGCGGCCGGGCCGAATTGGAGTCCCACAAGTGGATTGCGGCCTCCTGGGTGGATGCCTACCGCGGCGGCAAGGTAAACTTCGCCACCTGCGAACCCCTGGCCGAAGCATCACGATACGTTGGCAGCGGCTTCTTTCTTGGGGCCACCTCAAGCTGCTACATTGGCCCGGCCAATGAAGCCAAAGAAGAACACACCGGACATGAACCCGCAGCCGCTGCTCACGCGCCTACGGAATACCTCTATTTCGCCGGGCCGGCCGTCTCCTTTCGCCGGGGCCGCTTCCTCGGAGGCGTCAGCTATGAAGTCGGGAAGCACAACGAACGCTTCCTGGCCGGATACGTGAGCATCCGCTGGCGCTGAACACGACAACGACCCTTTGCAGACCCCGCCTTTCGCGAAAGAAGGTGGGGTTGCTTTTTCCCGATAAAGATGATAAAATATTAAAAGTCTATTGATAAAATTTTTTTTCCGTGTCGGGAAAATTATTATTAATAGCGGGTTAGTTTTTTAATTTTGATTTTTAAACTTTAAAACTTCAACCATGCCCAATACCAAATCCGCGGCCAAAGCCATGAGACAGTCTCTCCGCCGCCGTGCCAGAAACACCCAAACCAAGGATAAATTCAAGTCCGCGGTCAAACAGGTAAAAAAACTGGTTGCGGCCAACCAGAAAACCGAAGCGGCCGAAGCTATCAAACAAGCTTATGCCATGCTGGACAAAGCTGCCAAGAAAAACGTCATAAAGAAAAACACGGCTTCCAGAAAAAAATCCCGTTTGGCCAAAGCCTTAGGCAAAATGAAGTAGATTAAAAAACTCCGCTTAAAGCGGAGTTTTTTAATCTACAAAAATTCCCATAATAATTCGCGCAAGGAAACTTGCGGCCACTTCGATTTTTTTATACAGCTTTTTCATATTTTTTTAAAACGGCTTCCTTTTTTTGGAAGTCGGATCGTGTCTCTTCCCGTATTATAGCAGACGTAAAGGCGCTCCGCCCAAATCTTACTTGATATTTATCAGATTCACTATCAGTCCAATCATGGCGCTTTTATCATTCGGCTTGCTTTCTGCCACAAGCAAAGCCAGGGCGGTCAGGGCGCTGTCATTAATTTTCCTCTCGCCTTTTTTATTTAAAAAATGGCGATTCTCAACCAAAAAAAGCAAAAACAACAGGCTGCCAATGCGCTTATTGCCATCAGCAAACGGATGATCCTTAATGGCAAAATATAATAAGTGCGCCGCTTTTTCTTCAATGGAAGGATACAGGTCTTTCCGGCCAAATGTCTGGCTAATGCTGCCCAAGACCCCTTTAAGCTTCCCCCCAACCTCCTGTCCAAACAAACTTCCCGCCTGCTTGCTTTTAGCCAGACGTTCTTTAAATTTTGCAATAGACTTTACGATTTCTTCGTAATTCAATACCAGAGACTGTCTTTTGCTTACCCCCTCAATTTCCAGTTCGCCCTTGTCATATTGGTTAAGCACAAACCAAGTATTGGTATAGTCTGTGATTATTTTTAGCAAATCCTTTTCATATCCTTCGGCACGCTTTGATTCAATAACCTGCAAAAATAGCTTATTTGTCAACTCTAGATCTTTTAGCCTCACATTCAAAGACTCTAGCTCTTTTAATCTTTTTTCATTGACTGCATATCCTTTTATAAGATAATCTTTAAGTCTCTGTGTTGCCCAGATTCTGAACTGCGTACCCCTTCTTGAATTCACCCTGTAGCCGACCGAAATAATCATGTCTAAGTTGTAATAAGTAGTTGGCTTATCTAAGCCAATATGCATTTTTTGCATATTGGCTTGTTTAAAAGCAGAATCGGCTTCAGTTAATTCGCCTTCTTTAAAAATATTATTAATATGGCGCGAAATTGTGGCCTGATCGCGCTTAAACAAGTCAGCTATTTGAGCCTGGCTAAGCCAAACTGTATCCCCATCCATTTGAACCCGGATTTCCGGTCCTTCAGAGGACTTATAAATAATTATTTCACCTTTTTTTGTTTCTTCTAACATATGTGCCTTTTGAAAAAAATTTGGCTATATAAACAAGGTATACGAATGTATACCTTATGTCAACTCACTTATCCACATTACTCATATTTCCCAAGAATTTAAAGCATCAATAACTTTTAAAACCTCACTTTCTGTAATCTCTTCAGGTTTTATTTTGCATTTAATAAAAATCTGTTTTTCAATTTCCCGCAGACCCGCCTCAAACTCCAAGCGCAAATTTTCGTTGCCGCCCATAAGCATGTGCTTCCGGCCATACCTAACCCTTAAATCCAAAAACCTCTCTTCCAGAGAAATGATGCCGTTTAGCCCAACTCGCATATCGCTGTAAGCGCAAATTTTTTTTCCAAAATCATCGCTTTGCGCGTTGACTTTTCCGTTCTGAAAACCAATACAGTCTATAAGTTCCAACACCCTGGCACTTACCCCTATTTCCCGTGCGATTTCCATGGAAGCACGATGCTCGTCCGGTCCATACTTCTTTATTTGCCCGGCCCTCGCCTCCTGCCAGTAAGCCAGTTCCTCTTGGCTGAATCTTCCGGGGTAAAGCCTTCCGGCTTGGGCCAAATCGAACTTGATAATGTTTCCCATATCATGCAGCAAACAGGCTGTGATAATTTCCTGTCTTTCAATAATCAAGGATGAATGATCAAGTATAAACACCGCCACACCCGCAACTTTTAACTGGTGCTCGGCAAGCTGCGGCATAATGTTGTATTTTTTATATATTCCCGGGATATTCATCTGTGAACAATTATTCCGATCAGGCTGTAAAAGATAATCATCAACATATTGAACCAAATACAGCCTTCTGAATAAATTTCGCTAGCCTGGTTATTGCGTACTACCCGCACAGATCTGACTATGGGCGATATGTGAAATACAACTATCGGCACCAGCCAAACCCATTTATTATCAGGCAGGAAATAATACAGCAAAACGCATCCTGCAAAAGCTGAAGTGGTTAAAAACCAAATAGCATGGTTGGCATTTTGAAAATATTTTTTCCTTACCGCCCACTCAATCATAACCCCTGATTCATAATTTTATTTCTTCACCCTGTTAAATAAGATTTCGGGCTTAGTTTTGTTCAATCTTGCCAATATTTTAAAGATTGCTCAATTCTTTTAAGTCCCCCCAGTTCTGCCCGGCCTTAGCCTCCACAGTCACGGGCACGGAAAGTTTTATGGCATTTTCCATCAACGGCACCAATTTTTTTGCCCAAAATTCCACCTTGTCTTCTTTGACTTCAAACAGCAGTTCATCGTGTACTTGCAATAACAGCCTGCATTCTTCGCTTAGCCCTTGGCCCTTAGCCCTTAGCGCTTGGTAAATATTGATCATGGCAACCTTGATGACATCCGCGGCCAGGGACTGGATGGGAAAATTTATGGCTGCGCGTTCGGCGGCGGCGCGGATCTGCCAGCGGGAATCCCTGATTTCCGGAAAGCGCCTAATCCTGCCCAGCTCGTTGCGCACAAAACCTTCCTCATTAACCTGCAACTTTATTTGCTCAATATATTCTTCCACTTTCGGGTACGCGGCAAAATATTTGGCAATAAAGTCTTTAGCCTCGGAGCGGGACATGCCTTCTACCCTGCTGGACAGCCCGAAAGAGGACACGCCGTAAAGAATGCCAAAGTTGATGGTCTTGGCATCGCGCCTCATGTCTTTGGTTACCTGGCCGGGCTGTACGCCAAAAATTTCCACCGCCGTCTTTTCATGGATATCTTCATTATTTTTAAACACAGACAGCATTTTTTCATCGCCGGACAGATGCGCCACAATCCTCAGCTCAATCTGCGAATAATCAATCGATAGGAGTTTGCAGCCCGGCCTGGCCACAAAAGCTTTGCGCACCTCGCTGCCCAAACCCTCGCCCCTCACCGGGATGTTCTGCAAATTCGGGTCCGTGGAAGACAGCCGGCCGGTAGCAGCCACGGTTTGGTTGTAACTGGTATGAATCCGCCCGTTTTTTTTGCTCACCAATTCGGGCAAGGCCAGCAGATAAGTTGATTGCAGTTTGGCAATTTCCCGGTACTGAAGTATTTTAGGAATGATGGGGTGCTGTCCCAGCATTTTTTCCAGATTGTCCGCGCTGGTGGACAGCCCGGTCTTGGTTTTTCTGTTTTCTACCGGAACCAAACCTAAATCTGTAAACAGTATATCTTTAAGCTGCTTAGGCGAGTTAACATTAAATTCCCGCCCGGCCAGCTTATATATTTGCTTTTCTAAATCCTTAATGGTTATTTCCGCTTCTCCGGAAAGCCTGTTTAACATCCCTTTATCCAGGCTTATGCCGAGCTTTTCCATTTCTGCCAGAACCTCAACCAGGGGCATTTCAATTTCTTCAAATATCTTCTGCAAATTTTCCTGTTTAAGACTGGGGGCGAAAATTTCTTTTAGCCTGAAGGTCATATCCACGTCTTCGCAGCAATACCAGGAGACCTTCGCGACCGGCGCTTCATCCATGGAAATCTGGCTTTTGCCCTTGCCTATAAGCTCCTCAATGGGCTGCATTTGATAGCCAAGTTCATTAAAAGCCAGGCTTTCCAGATTATGCTGGCGCGTGCCCGCATTCAACAAATACGAGGCGATCATGGTGTCAAAATATATGGGACTGAGAGCTAAGTTATTGGCGCTAAGGACTTCCAGGTCGAATTTAATATTGTGGCCGATTTTTTTTATTTTTTCATTTGCCAAAATATTTTTTAAATCTTCTGATTGGCGCAATAATTCCGCCGGCACGAAAGAAGCTTCCCCGGCTTTCACACAAAACCCCACGCCCACCAATTTGTCCTCAAAAGGATTTAAGCCTGTTGTCTCAGTGTCTATAACAATCTCTGATGCGGCGGATAACGTTTCAATCAATTTTTCCAGCTTTTCCCGACCATCCACCAACTGATAATTCTGCTTGCCAATATCTGAATACTCTTTCCTCTCCCCCTGGGTAAGGGTTGGGTTTAGGGCTTGGTCTGATTCCTGATTCCTGATTCCTGATTCCTCCCGGACAGCTTTAATGAGGGCGGAAGCAACGGCAGATTCCTGCTTCGGTAATTTTCCCAAAAGACTCCTAAACTCCAGCTCTTTGAACAGATCAAAAATCTGCTTTTGGTGCTGGACGTCAAAATCGTATTTCGGAATATTGATTTCCAGCGGGACATCCAGCCTGATTCTGGACAAATCATAAGATTGCCTCGCCTGATCTTCCTGATCTTCCAATAACTTGACGATTCTTGGCTTAATACTTAACCCTTGGCCCTTAGCCCTTAGCCCTTTATAAAGTTTTTCCAGGCTCCCGAATTCTTTTATCAGCCCGCTGGCGGTTTTCTCGCCTATTCCGGCCACGCCGGGAATATTGTCGCTGGGGTCGCCGCGCAGCGCTTTATAGTCCACCATTTGCTCCGGGGTCAGGCCGTAACGCTCCCTGACCGCTTTGGCGTCGTAAATAACCGTATCCGTGATGCCTTTGCGCATGGTATAAACTCTGATTTTATGATTGACCAGCTGCAGAGTATCTAAATCTCCGGTAACTATTAGTATCTCCGCCTCGGGGTCCAGTTTGTGCAAGTGCAAAGCCAGCGTACCCAGGCAATCATCTGCCTCAAAACCCGCTTTTTCAAAAATCGGGATATTCAAAGCGCTAACCACTTCCTTAACCCTCGGGATCTGATCATATAATTCCTGGTCGGCCTTCACGCGGGTAGCCTTGTAATCTTTAAACTGTTCGTGGCGGAAAGTCGGTCCCGCCAAATCAAAAGTACAGGCCAGATGGGTCGGCTTTATGTCTTTAATCGCCTTCAGCAAAATTAAAGCGAACCCATAAATGGCATTGGTCTGCTCGCCGCTTTTCGTGCTTAAATGAGGAATCGCGTGGTAGCCGCGGTGGATCAAGGCATTGCCGTCCACCAGCATGTACCGATTATGTTTAGCTGGGGTCATATGGGTTTATTATAGCCAAAATCTGACAAAAAAACACCCGCCGAAGGCGGGTGGCTGCTTAATTGGACCTGTAAGGCGCCTTATATTTTGGCAAGGCACCGGTTTTCTCTCCCAAAACCCTGGGAATCTGGCGCCTCGAACCTGCAATCTGCGCTTGTGCGTCGTATGGCGCCTCAGCAATTTCCCTATAAGCAAATAGCGCGTAAACCCCAGCGGCACATGCCAAAAAAAATACAAAAATCAGGCCCAGCAGGGTGCCCGCAGGAGACCCCAGCACCCTGGCAATACCGCCATCGGCTTCAGGAGGCTGTGTCTGGCGTTTGATGTTTATATAGATATAAGGGTTCATGAAAAAATTAATTCTCGCCGGCTACGCGGAAGACTTCTTCCACGTCGGTAATTCCGGTTAAGGCTTTTAAGATGCCGTCTTGCACCATAGTTATCATCCCCTGTTCCAGGGCTGCTTTCTTAAAGGACGCCATGGATGGGGTTTGGGCCAAAATCAACTTTTGCACGGCTTCGGTATTCTCCAGCACTTCGTAGATTCCGATGCGCCCGGAGTAGCCAAGCCCGTGGCACTTTTCGCAGCCGGCGCCATGGAAAAATTGCAGGTCCGCGGCTTTGGGAAGAGGAATCTGCTTGGGGAGATATTTAAGCAATAAGCTGATTTTTTCCAGCACTGTCGGGGACAGCTTGGCCGGAACCTTGCAGTATGGGCAGAGGCGGCGAACCAAGCGCTGGGCAATAACCGCGGACAGCGCGGGGGCGATTACGAAAGGCTTCACGCCCATATTCAAAAGGCGAGGGACGGCGCCTGCGGCATCATTGGTGTGCAGGGTGGAAAAAACCAAATGCCCGGTAAGAGCGGCCTGCATCCCCACCTCCGCGGTCTCCTGGTCGCGTATTTCCCCCACCATCACTATATCCGGATCCTGCCTTAAAATAGCCCGCAGGCCTTTGGCAAAATCAAAATCATACATATGGTCGATGGGTGTTTGTACAATACCTTCCAGTTTGTATTCCACGGGGTCCTCCAGGGTAATAATTTTCACCCCGGGCTGGTTTAACTGATTTAAAAACGCGTACAGCGTGGTAGTCTTCCCGCTGCCGGTCGGGCCAGTGGTTATTACCATGCCGTTGGGCTTAAGCAGATGCCTCTCCAGAATCTCCCGGGCCTGCTCGCTCAAACCCAAATCAGCCAACTTCAAACCTGTCGCCTCGTTGCCCAAAAGGCGAAGCACAGCCTCTTCCCCGTAAGCCGAGGGCAAGGTGGACACGCGCACATCAATCGGCTTGCTTAAGTAGTAAAAGGTCAACCGTCCGTCCTGCGGCACGTTTTCCAAATTGGTTTTAAGCTTGGACAATATCTTTATACGGTTAAAAAGCGGCCGCTGGAATTCGGAAGAAAGATGCAGCATGTCTTGGAGTACGCCATCAATGCGAAAACGCAACTTCAAAAAATGGCTTTCCGGTTCCAGATGAATATCCGAAGCCTTATAATACACGGCCGCGCCTAAAATCATGGCGATCAGCTCGCTGCCGGTTTTTGTTTTTTGCGCCCCCTCATCCTTCAGTAAAGCCAATTCTTTCTGGTAATCGGGCTGGTCCTGAATTCGCACTGTGTCGTCCAGAGCCGCCTTGGGCCTTACCACCTTGCTATAAAACCGCAAAGTCTGCAAAAAACTCTTTCGTGAAATCAGGTATAAACTCACGTGATTTTTCTTGCCCAATTCTTTAAGCTTATCCTTCAGCTCAGGATGTTCCGGATCAGTGGCGCCGATACGCAAATCTGCCAGCTCTTTATAAAAAGGAACCGCGCCGAAATTTTTTGCCTCAGACTCGGTAAACAAACCCAAAACGCTTAAATCAACGGGAAAATTATGCAAATCAACATACGGCAAACCCAAAGATGCCGCTTTTGCCTGAGTCTCCTCTTCTTCCATTTTACGATTTAAATCCTCAAGATCGGACTCCAGTTCTGCTGTGGTGCCGGCTAAAAATTTTGTGCTCATTTTATTTTTGTTGCAGGCGATAAATTAAAAAGCGCAAGGTAATTATACCATTGCGCGGCAGTAGCTGGCAAAATTTTGTTAAAATAACCCTTCGGGCAGACCGGCGATTACCCGCAACAACCGGCTCTCTAATTCCTGAACGGATAATTTTGAATCCGCGAACTCCAGTAAACCAAAACTGCCGAAATTAAAACTGAGCAGCTTGGCTCCCTGAAATGCTTCCAAAAAATGCCTGGCGGGAACCTGTATATGCAGAGCAACCACTAAAACCGCCTTATCCTTAACAGGCTCTGCGGCCAGGCCGATGATTTTATGATTCCCCAAGCCGTCAACCAGCTCGCGCAAAACAGGCAAAACCTCCCCCGCTCCGCCATTTTCGGACTTTTCAAAGTCGCCCTGGTTCAGCACAGAATAAACAGCGTTCTGGGCAGGAAGTATTTTTAACCTGGCCAAAGCCCTTCCCCACAATTTCAGCATTCCCAATGACTTCGTTTTGAACAAATTTTTCACAACCTCCTGCTGCCGGCCGCCCAAAGCCACCAGCTCGCTGGCTTTTACAAATGTCTTTGGCGTAGTCTGGGCATGTTGAAAACTGGAAGTTTTTTCGATAATTCCGGCCAGTAAACAAGTGGCAATATCTTCGTCCAAAAGCTGTTGTTCGTATGCCTGGAGCAGCTCGGTCAAAATCTCTGCCACTGACGAAGCGGTAATGTCTACTAAGTTAACTGTGCCAAAATATTCATTATCGGGCCGGTTGTCCAAATTGATTTTGGGAACCTCAAAAAATCGGCCGGCCTCTTCGGCAAACGTCTTGCCGAAATCTTCCAAACCGCGTCCGCCAATCGCCACAATCAGGTCAAGCGGCGACTGCTTTCGGACAAAGCTGACATCGGCTTCGCCAAACTCTTCGCCGCCGGACTTAAGAAAAATGTTCACTTGCCGATCATGCTTCTGGTAACTAAGCTCCTCCAATTTTTTAATCGAGGTGTCTATGGCGATCACCAAGCCGCTCTGCACTGAAATTCTCGACTGTAAATTCTCCGCTCCGGGAAGGAAGCGCAAGATGTCCGGAACTTGGCCGCAGGAAACCAGCACGGCTTCTTTCTGCTGTTTGGCAAGAAATAATTTCAGCGCCAAGCCGCTGGCAAGCGCGTCTGCGGAAATTTGCTCAGGAAGAACAATGGCGATATTATTGGCTTTTTTTATAAGTTCCAAAATTTGCTGTCTTGGGCTTGAGTCCATAATTACCATAAAGAATAGTAGATTATACAGTATAGAAAAAAGTGCGATTTTAGTCAACGCTCCGGCCGTCCCATCCCCACGCGACCGGACAAAATATGATAAAATATCAATACTATGAAAAAAACCATAAATCTGAGCTTAAGCGAGATTCCCGAAATTGCCGCACAAGTAGCCAAAAATCTCGATGGCGGAGAAGTTTTTGCCTTAATAGGGCCTTTGGGCAGTGGAAAAACCACATTTACCCAATCCCTTGGAAAGCACCTGGAAATCAGGCAAAAAATAACCAGCCCGACCTTCACCCTTCTTAACTGCATGCCCGCAAAATTGAAAAAAAACAAAAAAAAAATCGCCTTTTACCACTTGGATCTATATCGCACCAAAAACTTTGCGGAAGCCAAAGCCTTGGGCCTGACCGAATTCTGGGGCAAAACCCACACCGTAACCTTAATTGAATGGGCTGACCGAATTCGCCGGCACTTGCCGAAAAAAACAATAATTATTAACTTTAAAGGCCAGTGAACAAACTTCCACTTTTTTTCTTCAGCTGCCTGCTGCTTTGCGGCCTTTTCGCCCTGCCCAAACATAACCAAGCGGCAACGGTTAAAAACTTTGTTTTAACCTACAAAAATGAAAGCTTTACCGCCACTAGCACCGAAAATTGGAACGGCCAAAGCACCCTTAACGCAAGCAGCGCGGAACCCCCGCCCGGACAGACCCTCATCCGGTCTTTAAAAGAATTTACCGGCTTAACAGCCGCAGACCGGATACCGCCAGGAAAGACATACGGCTTTAAACTTAGTGCTGTTTATGACTTTTTGGAAAGCGTCGGAAAACAGCTTAAGCTGCCGGCACAAGAACCGGCGCTGACAGTAGCAAATGGCCGCATTACAAACTTCACGCCTCCGCGGACCGGCTTAAGCTTGGATATTTATAAAAGCGCCGTTAATGCCTTGCGCTCAATGGAGACCGGCCGCAGCAGCAGCGAGCTGGTGGTAATCGAAACCCTGCCCAACCGTTCGCTTATGGAAACCAACAACCTGGGCATAAACGAGCTTTTGGCAACCGGCACATCAAGCTTTAAGGGCAGTCCGAAAAACCGGCGGCATAACATTGAAGTGGGCGTGGAAAAATTTAAAGGCCTGATAATTTCTCCGGGAGCCAATTTCAGCTTTAACCAATATTTAGGGTCAGTGGATGGCGAGCACGGCTTCTTGCCTGAGCTGGTAATTAAAAAGGAGGGTACCGTGCCGGAGTTCGGCGGCGGTCTCTGCCAAGTATCATCCACTACTTTTCGGGCAGCCATGCAAGCCGGCTTGCCCATTCTGCAGCGAAAAAACCACGCATATGCAGTTCAGTATTATTCACCCCAGGGAACAGACGCAACAATATACCCGGGGGTCGTGGACCTTAAATTTACCAACGATACCCCGGGCGCAATTTTAATCTGGCCTTATTTTAAGGACAAAGATACGCTGGTGTTTGAATTTTACGGAACCAGAGACAGCCGTACGGTTACCCTTCAAAAGCCGATTCAGTTCGACAAAAAACCTGACGGCAGCCTTAAAGCCTCCTGGACCCGGATTATCTCAAAAAATGGCCAGGATAAAACCGAAACCTTTAAATCGGTTTACCTGCCGCCGGCGCTTTTCCATAAAGAAGAAGTCTTCGTTACCGCCAGCAGCACTGTGGCCGCGGCACTAACCCCAAATCCCATCCAATAATTATGATCCAATCCAACAACGAAACCGAATCTCCGCTGGCAGCCGGCGCCACCAGTCCCGAAGATCTGATCGTAGAACAAAGCCTCCGCCCCCAAACCCTGGCGGACTACATAGGGCAACAGGCTGTGAAAAACAACCTGCACATCGTCATCCAAGCCGCAAAACAGCGCAATGAAGTCTTGGAGCATTTACTATTTTACGGACCGCCTGGTTTAGGCAAAACCACGCTGGCATTTATCATTGCAAAGGAGATGGGCAGCAATATCAAAGTTACCAGCGGCCCGGCTATTGAGCGGGCAGGCGACCTTGCGTCCCTGCTTACCAACCTCAATGAAGGCGACGTATTATTCATTGACGAAATCCACCGGCTCAACAAAGCAGTAGAAGAGGTTTTGTATCCGGCGATGGAAGATCACGTGCTTGACATTGTTTTAGGCAAAGGGCCGGGCGCCAGAAGCATCCGCATGGAACTGCCTAAATTTACCCTCATAGGCGCCACCACGCGCATCGGGCTGATTTCCGGACCCCTCAGGGACAGATTCGGCGGCACCTACCGGCTGGAATATTATCCGGAGGCTGACTTGCAAAAAATCATCGCTCGCAATGGCCGCATTCTGGAAACCTTGATTGACGATTCCGCCGCCGCTGAATTATCCCGCCGCAGCCGCTTTACCCCCCGCATTGCCAACAGGTTGCTAAAAAGAGTGCGCGACTTTGCCCAAGTCCACGGCCATGATACAATTGTCTTAAATATTGCAAAACAAGCGCTGAGTTTACTGGAAATAGACAGTATGGGTTTGGACAAAAACGACCGGCGAATTTTAGAAACCCTAATTACCAAATTCAGCGGCGGACCGGTTGGGCTAAATACGCTGGCTGCCGCCACCGGGGAAGAAGAAGATACCATCACTGATATTCACGAACCCTTCCTGATCCGTCTGGGGTTCCTGGCGAAAACGCCCAAAGGCCGGGTCGCCACCGAAACTGCCTATAAACACTTAGGACTCACCTCGCCGGCCGCAAATGCCCAAAAAACCTTGCTATAAAACGGGTTCGCTAAAACTAAAGGCTGTTTCTTTTTCCACCCTTATAAATTTTGTAATTTTTTAATTTTATTATTGTTTTATGAACCTCGCCAACCCCATCAACCTGCTTATTGCCGGCTCATACTTTATTGCTGTGGGAATTCTGTGTTTTTTTTCTTTTTTTGGAATCTATGTTTTTATCCGCTACGGCAAGTCAACCTACCTCACGTTAATCACCAGCCTGATATTCGGGGTTTTCTTCCTTAAAATCCTCTCTGAAACTTACCTCAGCTTAAATTCATTATTAGTCTAAATACTTTGTGAAAAAACTATTTCCCAGCCAATTAGAATCCGAAACCATTTATATGGTGGTGCGAGAACATTGGATTGGGCTATTTTTAAAAATAGCCCTTTGGATCTTTTTTGCAATAATTCTGGTTTTATTCAACCGTTTTGCCCAAACTTATTTACCCGCCCTGTTTGAAGGCCGCTGGGGACAGATCACCATGCTGTTCACACAGATATACACCCTGTTTCTTACGCTGAGCCTGTTTTTAATTTTTGTTATCTACTACCTAAACGTCCAAATCATTACCAACATCCGCATCGTAGACATTACCCAAACAGGATTATTCTCCCACACAATTTCCGAACTTCACATTGATAAAATAGAAGACGCCACCAGCAACACCAAGGGCATATTGGGGACGATTTTCAATTTTGGCGATGTTTATATCCAAACCGCCGGCACTGTCGAACGCTTTGAATTTCAAAATATTCCAAACCCCGCGGAGATTGAAAAATTGATCCTGGACCTGTACGAAAAACACTCTAATTTCGCCAAAGACAGCGGTAATAAACACTAACCCAAACCCCATGCCAAAGACCGTAGCCATCTCTGGAGGATTCGATCCCTTGCACGTCGGCCATGTAGAGCTGATGCGAGAAGCTCGCGCATTAGGCGGCAGGCTGGTAGTTATAATCAACAACGACAACTGGCTTAAAAAGAAAAAAGGCCAGCCTTTCATGCCAGAACTGGAAAGAAAAGCCGTAATTCAGGCAATTCGTTACGTGGATGAGGCATTACTCAGCAGCCACCAGGAAAACCCCTCTGACATGTCGGTAAGCGCAGAGCTCGAGAAAATAAAGCCGGACATTTTCGCGAACGGCGGGGACAGAAATGCGGCAGACGCAGCCAACCCCGAATCTTCGCTGTATAAGGACATAAAAACCTGTGAAAAGCTAGGAATCAAAATTGTTTACAATGTCGGAAAAAGCGGTAAAATCCAAAGTTCCAGCTGGCTGATAAAAAAAGCCCGGGGAAAATAAGCTCTATAAAATGAAAACCATCCGCCAATGCAGCGGATGGTTTTCATTTTTTGCCGTTAAGCGCCAACCAGAGCCCGAAGAACAGCCATGCCGCCGGTTGCCGCGGTATCAGCCCGAAGCACAAAGCCCCCAATGGCCCAGACTGAAACATTAGGCAGAGCACGGAGCGCTAAAACCTCTTCTGGAATGAGCCCGCCCTCGGGGCCAACCACCAGACCAAAACTCCTTTTTTTCTCAACATCATAACTGCCGGGGCTTGCCCCGTCCGCATCCAGCAGAAACACGCGCTCAATCGATCCAAGCATCCCAAGTAAAATTTTAAAATCCTCTGCCAAAACCAGCTCGGGAAATCTGCCCCTTTCCGACTGCTTTGCCGCTTCTTTCAGTACCCGCCCCCACCTTTCTTTTTTGGAGGAAAACTTACCAACCGACAACATGGCTGGAACGTTCTTTGAATTAAACAAAACCACCTTTGCCGCTCCCAACTCGGTAGCTTTTTGCAAAACCAAGTCCAAAGCCTTTTCCGCAACAACCGCCTGAAACAGCACCGTTTCCGCTTTTGGTTCGGCTGGTATTGGAATAGGGCTTAAAACCTTTAAATAACAGCTTCCTTTGCCGGCCTTGACCAGCTCTGCCTGGAAACGTTTTCCGTCCGGACCCTGCAGCTTGACTTTCTCGCCCTTTTTAGCCCTATGCGACAATAATAAATGACGCATCTCGTCTCCGGCAACTTCCGCTTCCTCCCCCGGGATCAAGTTATTACTAGAAAAAAAATAAGGCATTTTAAATCTCCACCTGCAAAGCAAACACCACTTGTCTCCCTAAATACTGATTAAGCGCAGAGATGATGCGGGAAGCAAGCATTTTTAGCTTATATGCAACATTTTTTGACAAACACGCCACAATCAATACCCCGCGGCGAAAATCAATCGCTTGGGTTTGTTCTTTCGCCTCCTCCACAAAAGCGCCCGCTACACCCGCCCAAGACTTGAGAGTTTTATGCTTATACAAAACCTGCTCCAAGCGATGATCTTTAGCCACTTTGCGGATTACTTTATCGACCCGGCAAAAGCCATTGTCCCTTGTTTGATTTTTTTTCATTTTATTTCTGTTACGGATTTTGGCTAACTTTCCAGTTCTTCCTCCAAGGCCGGGGTGAGCGTAATGTGTTGCGCCGGCATCTCGAGAGGGTGGGTGGTGGTGATGAAAGTCTGGAACCTTCCCTGCAGGTATTTCAACAAAAACGTTCTCCTGGTTTCATCCAGCTCGGACAATACATCATCCAAAAGCAAAACCGGCTTCTCTCCGGCATTACTTAAGTAATCAAGCTCTAAAATTTTCAAGGCCAGCACCTGGCTGCGCAACTCGCCCCTGGAAGAAAACGGCGACAAAAACAGCCCGTCGCTTTTTAAAGAAAAATCATCCCGGTGCGGCCCAACCAAACAACTTGCCAAAACCTTCTCTTTCTGGGCGAGGGCTGCAAGGCGGGAACGGAAACTTCCAGCGATTTCTTCCGTTGTGTCCCCGGCAAGGGTTTCGTAAGCGACTTCCACCGGCCGGTGAAAACCGGAGATGTTGGTATATATCTCCGCAATGCTCGTATTCAGAAAATTCACAAACCTTTTCCGCTCCAAAATAATCCCGCTGCCAAGCATTATTAATTGCTCGTCCCATGTCGCCAGCTCTGTTCCCTGGCTGCGCCCGCTTTTCATATCCTGGAGAAGCTTGTTTTTTTGGTACAGGGCCTTTTTATAATTACCAAGCGCGTCCAAATAAGCGGGGTTTTTCTGCGACAGCACCATATTCAAATATTTTCTCCTGCTCTCCGGCGATTTGGTGAACATGTCCACGTCTGTCGGGTCGAAGATCACCACCCTCATGAACCCCTGGGCTTCACGTCTTTTTTTACGCACCCCGTCAATCAAAAAATTGGCGTAAATCTTGTCCTTTTTTTCCAAAAAAATTTCCAAAATGTGTTCTTCGTTCGCTTTCTCTACCACGATTTTTAGCTGCAAACTTGAGGAATCCTTCATAAAAATAAATTCCGTGTCATCACGAAACGACTTGAACAACGAGGCGAAATACACGGACTCCAAAAGGTTGGTTTTACCCACCGCGTTAGGGCCGGTTAGAACAACAACATCACTGTTAATCTGTATGTCCAGATTGGGGTAATTGCGAAAGTTTTTAATTTCTATATTTTTAATTTTCATGGGGGTTTCGGTTAGCTTTTTATGGGCATTACGAGGTAGCGATAATCAGTTTTCCCTTCCGGGAGCATGATGCTTGGGGAATTATCATCAATAAACTTTATCACCACTTCTTGGGCGCCCACAGAACTCAGGCAATCAAGGATGTAGTGGTGGTTTAAGACCACAGACCCGCCAACCCCTTCAATCCTGGCGGGGAGCTCAACCTCGCTCTTCCCAAGGTCTTGGGACTCGGTATTTAAAACCAGCTGCTGCTTTTCCGGGGAAAAGAGGAGATTAACGCTGTTTGTGTTCTGGCTGAAAATTGAAACCGTTTTTAATGCGTTTATTAAAGATTGTTTTTGGGTGGTTGTTGTGGTCCTGAACTCTGTGGGGATTATTTGGCGGTAATCCGGGTAATGCCCGTCTACAAGGCGGCTTACCACGACAGTATCTTTAAAAGAAAACCCCACCTGGTTTTCCCCAAAACTTACCACCACGCCGCCTTTTTGGCTGCCGATAATCCGTGAAATTTCTTGAATTGTTTTTTGGGGAACAATAATTTCTTCTGAAAACGGCTGCCCGCTGTCAATTTCTATTTGTTTTTCCGCCAACCTGTAGCGGTCGGTAGCCACCACTCTAAGCTTTTTGTTATCCAGTGCCAAAAGCACACCCGATATTTCCGGCTGGGTTTGATTTTGCGAGGCGGCAAAAACCACCTGGTCGATTGAGTTTTTAAATGCTTGTGCTTCAATCTCAACGCTTTTTTCGCTTTCAACTTTTGGGATTAAAGGAAAGTCCTCTGCCGGCAGGGTTTTGACCGAGGTATGGTAGTTTTCCGTATCCACCCTCATCTCCCCATTAACGCTTTCCAGCGTTATGTTTTGGCTCGGGAGGTTATTTACCAGTTCAGTGATGGTTTTGCTGCCAACCGTAACCTCGCCTTCTTGTTCTATTTTGCATCTTACATAAGTATTAACGGCGATTTCCAGGTTGGTGGAAGAAATTTTTAACTGGCCGTTTTCCGTGGAAAGCATCAGGTTGTTTAGTATCGGGAGGGTGTTGGTGGATGAAGAAACTTTTCCGGTTATAACCAAACCATTTTTCAGGTTTTCTTGGGTGCAAATTATTTTCATATGTTTATATAATATACAAATACTTAACTAATTATAATAAGGATTGTTATTATGTGGAAAAGGTTCTTAATTGCCGTTGTTTGTCGGTTTTAAACGTTTTTCTTTTCCCCAAAACCGGTGTGTCCCACTTGCTTATAAAACGCCGGCCGCCACCCCGCGGCCGCAACTAACAGTTTATATAAACAACTTATCCATAATCAAATTAACTTCCTGTTTAAAACTATCCTTTTCTTTCACCATCTTTTCCACTTTTTCCACCGCGTGCATTACCGTGGTGTGGTCCCTCCCCCCAAAAAAATCACCAATGGAAGGAAAAGAGTTATCCAGCTCTTTTCGAACCAGGTACATTGCGATTTGCCTGGGTTTAACAAACTCCTTCTTTCTTGATTGTTTTATCAGATCCTCCAAAGATATGTTATAAAATTCAGCAACCGACTCAGCTATTTTTTTAATCGAGGTTATCCTCTTTTTAGCGCCGATAATGCTGGAGAGTATGCTTTTTGCCTGCTCAAGAACCAGCCCGCGGTTTTCCATTTGCTGGTATACCGCCAAGCGGTTGAGGGCCCCTTCCAGCTCGCGGACATTGCTTTGAATGTTTTCAGCGATGTAAAAAAGTATGTCTTCGCTTATTTCCGCGCCTTTTTTTTCCAACTTTGTCCTAAGAATAGCCATACGGGTTTCCAGGTCCGGGGCCTGGATGTCAGCCACCATCCCCCACTCAAAACGCGAGACGAGACGCTGTTCTATCGCCGGGATGTCTTTGGGCAGCCGGTCGGAAGTGATGATGATCTGCCTGCCTTTATCCCTAAGTTCGTTAAAGGTATGAAAAAACTCTTCCTGCGTGCCTTCTTTCCCGGCCAGAAACTGGATGTCGTCAATGAGTAACGCGTCTATGCCCCGGTATGTTTTTTTAAATTCGTCCATTCTTTTTTGGCTGATGGCGTTGATGTAGTCGTTGGTAAATTTTTCACTGGTCACATAAAGAATTTTGGCCTTGGGGTTGGTTTGCAGCATTTTATGGCCAGCCCCGTGCATAAGGTGCGTTTTTCCCAAACCCACCCCTCCGTAAATAAACAAAGGATTATATTGAGTGCCGGGGTTTTTGGCTACTGCCTGACTGGCAGCGTGGGCAAGCTCGTTGTTTTTTCCAATGATAAAAGTCTCAAAGGTATACTTTGGGTTAAGGCTGGAATTGTTGGGGCCGAAAGAATTCTTTGCGGCGTGGTTGTCATTAGCGACTCTGACCGGGCCTTTGGCATGCTGGCCGTTGTTTAGGTTTTGCGGCGCGCTGCCCAGCTGGTATTTAATCTCCCTAATTTCCGGGGCAAGTCCTTTTAAGGCTTTTAAGATTTCCTGGTGGTATTTCGCGGCAATCCAGTCTCTATTAAAGGCGCTGGGTACTCCAACGACAATATGGTCGGAGTCCTTTTCAAGAATGCTTGTGTTTTTAAACCAGGTGTTGAAATTGGCTTTGCTTAAGGAGACTTCCATGCTTCCCAGAATTGCCTGCCATAGCTGTTGGTTGTTCATAAGGGAAATTGTGGTTATGTTTCTGTTTGAATCCGCCCCCCCCAGGCTTCGAAAAAAATACAAAAGTTATTTTTAATTTCTATAAAGCATTTTAACAGGGAGTTATCAACATGTAAAATACAGAAAATAGGGCTTAAATAAAAGGGTTTTTATCCAGTGTGTACATATCCTGTGGAGAAGTTGTGGTCAATTTTGGCCATTGCGTTTTCACAGATTTTCTCTTGACCAAACACAGTCTTTTCTTTATAATTATTTAAGAATTAAAGATTGCAGATATAAGATTTTGGCGATTTTTTATTTTTTAATTGCTGCAAAATCTTAAACCTTCAGGTTTGTCTGCTAGTTTTGCGGAGAATTTATGAAAAGAACGTATCAACCGAAAGTGAAGCGCAGAAAAAGAAGGCATGGTTTTTTAAAGCGCATGCAAAAGCGCACTGGTCGTGCGGTAATTGCGCGGCGCAGGGCGAAAGGGCGCAAGAGACTGGCAGTCTAGACCGTTGTCCAAGAAAGAATAATCAAATGCTAAAAAAAGTTAACCGCCTGGCCAAAGCTAAAGACATTCAATCAGCCTTTGCCAAAGGGCGGTCTTTTTTTACCCCCTTCTTCAGCATTAAGTTTTTTCCCCGGGCCAAGGGAAGGCGCTTTGCGGTTGTGGTGTCCACCAAGGTGTACAAAAAAGCGGTGGACCGGAACCGCCTGAAAAGAATTGTGAGGGAATATTTAAGAAAGCATCTTGCAGATCTGCCAGAGGGCAATTATGCGATTGTGGCCAGGCCGAGAGTCGGCGGTTTGATAGATCAGGAACTCTTACCCGCTTTTTTAACAGCAATAAAAAGTATAAGATAACCGTATGGGCCATTTTTTTTTAAAATTGCCAAGAAGGGTGCTGGTTGGAATAATTCGGCTTTATCAAGCGACTATTTCTCCCGATCATGGATGGCTTAGAGCCAGGTACCCTTACGGATATTGCCGCCACTATCCTTCCTGCAGCGAGTACGCAGCGGGTTCGATTCTCAAGCACGGAGCTGTCAAAGGCGTGATGTTTGCGACCAGGCGCGTTCTTTCCTGCAACCCTTGGACCAAACCCAAAATAGACCCTATTAAATAATTAGTCTTTAATAAAAATGATTTCCACAATTTATAACGAAGCCATTTATAGACCCTTGCTGAACTTACTAGTGTTTTTTTATAACATCATTCCGGGGCATGATATCGGGGTGGTAATCGTGCTGCTGACTGTTTTAATCCGCTTGGTCTTGGCGCCCAGCTTTCATAAGTCGCTCAAAAGCCAAAAAGCCTTAAACGATCTCCAACCCAAACTAAACGAGCTTAAAGAAAAGCATAAGGACAACAAAGAGGCTCAGGCCCGCGCTCTTATGGATTTGTACAAGGAGCATAAAATTAACCCTTTGGGATCCTGTTTGCCTCTGTTGGTTCAACTCCCGGTGCTGATCGCTTTGTATCAGGTTTTCAGCAAGGCGTTAAATAACCACTTGACCGGTTTGTACAGTTTTGTGACCCGGCCGGAAATGATAAACCCGAAATTTTTGGGGTTGGTGGATTTGAGCAAGCCCAGTCTGGTGTTCGGCATAGTGGCCGGCTTGGCCCAGTATTGGCAATCAAAGCTGATGATGCCAAAAAATCCCGGCAATCAGGACGCGGCGGCCAAGGCTATGGCCCTGCAAACAACTTATGTTTTGCCGGTAATCAGCGTGATAATTGCCATTAAGCTCCCCGCCGGACTGCCTTTATACTGGATTGTGACCACCTTGTTTGCCGTTGGCCAGCAGTATTGGATAAACCGCAAATCTGCTGCCACCGCTGTTGAACTGGTTAATAAGTAGGAATTAAGAATTTGGAATCGCGCCCTCACGATTCCTTGCTCATGATTCTTAAGCCAGAAAGGCAGGCAATTATGACCGACTATAATAAAATTGAACAGGCCAAAAGCGTTGTTTTGGAGCTTATGCAAAAATGCGGCTTTGAAGGAACTGTGGAATTCGAGGAGAGTATTACCAAAGGGCTTATTTTTAATATTTCGATCAGGGATTCTTATTTACTGATCGGCCGCCAGGGCGCGACCCTGCACGCTTTTCAGATTTTAGCGCAAGCTCTGGTTTCCAAAAAATTCAGCCGGGCAGGCGTTGGTGATTCGCATTTTTGGTTTACTATTGATGTTGATGATTACAAGCGCAAGCGGGAATGGTTTATTAAAGAAACTGCCAAAGCAGCGGTGGAGAAACTGAAAGTAACCGGCAGGGCGCAAGGCTTAGAGCCCATGCCGAATTACGAACGGCGCCTGGTTCATGCGTATTTGCAGGAACACCACCCAGAAGTTGAAAGTTCAAGCATAGGAAACGAACCTTACCGAAAAGTAGTAATCAGATTAAAACGATAAATAAAAAAACATCCGCTTGCAGCGGATGTTTTTT
>JAJZRC010000003.1:0-19914 GCA_021847435.1 bacterium | reverse complement strand
GGATTGTGTCAGAAATTTTTTCCTGATCGGGAAAATCCTTATCAATCTTTTCCCAGTCTGCTCTTTCCATCTGCCAATTTAAGGCCCCGAGGTTTTCTTTAAGGTGGAGAGGGTTGGATGTTTTAGTCAAAGTTACAACGTTTGGCTGGCAAATGAGCCAATTTAAGGCAATTTGCACCGGGGTTTTTGAGTATTTTAAGCTTAATTCCCTGATCAAAGGTATGTTTTCCAATTCGCACCTTCCCCTTTTTAAAACCCCCATACCCAGCGGCCGCCAAGCAGCCAGCATGATGTCATTTTTTTTGCAAAATTCCAAAAGCCCGGTATATTCGGGTTCCCGAAAACGCAAACTATAGTGGACTTGCGTGGCTGCGATTGGGTATTTGGAAATCTCGCAGAGCTGTTTGGTATGTTCAAGGTTTGTGTTGCAAAGCCCGATGTTTTTCACCAAGCCTTCTTCAACTAATTCGTTCAAAGCCCTTACGCATTTCTTAAATTTGCCCAAGGGCGGGCATCGGTGCAGTAAATACAGGTCTAGATATTCGACCCCCAGCCTTTTTAAGCTATTATGCAGAGCGGTTTTAATATCCGCATAGTTTAAATGGGCCTGTTGAACTTTGGATGTGATAAAAAGCCGGGAGCGGTCTGTGTCTTTTATTGCGTCCCTGACTATTTGTTCGGCCACCCCTGCGGCATACACTTCCGCAGTATCAATATGAGTAATACCGAGTTTAATTGCAGATTTGATAAGCTCAACGTCTTTCTGGTTGTCGCTGTTTGGGTCAGGGTCATTATTGCCGCCCATCATCCAGGTGCCAAGTCCAAACACCGGCATTTCAAACCCGTTTTTAAGTTTTTTGGTGGAGATAGTCATAAAATCATTATTTACTATTTTCCCAAGCAATGTCAAAGAGAATTTTCATGGCCTGGGACAGTTCAATGCTTTCAATACTTAAGGCAAAGTGTTCTTTTTTTGAGGAAATAATCAACACCGTGCTGTCATAAACAAAAATATCAGAAGAAAAAGTCGGGGCGTTTTTTAAATAACAAACCTCCCTTAACAATTCTTTATTCGAGCTTTTTAGAAACCAATCCTTTTCGGAAATTTTGTTTCCTTTTGGCGAGGCTCTTAAAGATTTTACCCAAATTTTTTTGGCTACGCGGTTTTTAATCTGGCGGTTTAAAAACTGTGCGCCTAAAAGTTCCGCTATGTCATCTACTGAGGCAAAATCGCGCCTGAGCTTTTCCTCGCACTCCAGCGATTCCATTAATGCCTGCTTTATACCCTCAATCGATTCGTGGTATTTGATAATCGGCTTGGTGTTTTTATTGCCGGACAAGGCCTGAAGCATGGGCAGAATTTCCTGCAAAATATTCTGCTGTTTATTTAAAATAGTTTCAAAAGTTTTGGGCGGCTCGGCGGTGTATATAATTTTTTTTCCCTCAATGCTTTGCGCTGCCAGGCCTTTTTCCGCCAGGTCTTCCATAATCACATACGCGGTTGTTCTTTCTATGCCGGCTTCCTTGGCGATTTGGCTGGGGTTCGCTTTTTGCAGCTTAATTAGCGCCAAGTACGCTTTGGCGGCCTTTTCTTTTAAGCCCAAACGGCTTAATTGATGCAGTATTTCCATAAATGTCAATAAATAATCACAAATATAGTATATATTAAAAAAATGTTGTCAAAAAATAACAACATTGTCTAAAAATATTCACAAAATTGACCATATATTTTATTATATAATGTCCGAAGAAGGAGGGTGTGATGAGCGAATATATTTTGAGATTTAAGTGGTGGGACGATTTCGATACTACCACATCGGACGGGTATTCAGGAGGTGCGGTGGGGTGGACTCGGCATGAAAGAAACATCCAGGCAAAAGACGACAAGGAGGCGCAGCAAGCAGCAAAAAAGATTATTAAGGAATACAAGCATACCTGCGACGTTTGTCTTTCCAGAATTATTAGTCTTAAGGAGGATTTGTGAAAAAGACGATTGAGATAAGCCTGACAGACAAAATCCAAAAGTGGATTGGTCAGTATCAACAAGCCAATGAGGAAGGGCGCCAGATGGCAGGCCTGGTGCTTGCGGTGTTGATGAATTTGGTCTGGAAGACCAGGTTCACGTCCGAGCAGGCGCAAGTTATTGCCTCTCGACTGGAGGATCTCCAGAGAGAGTATTCGGCTACCTTGTCCCAAGTTTGGGCGGAGCGGGGAGACCTGCTGGTCAAGGCTTTGGAATCGTTAAGGCAGTAGTGGGGATGCGGGCGGCGCAAGCACTTATGCGCCGCCCCAGTTTTTATATTAAAGACAGAATTATCCAAAATACCATAGCCAGGTCGTTTTTAAAGTAGGGGTTGTCTATGAGGCCTTGGGTTAAAAGCGCAACAAGAAAGAGGGCGATGGAGAGTTTGAAAATACCATTCCGAGCGAAAACATCTGAGGTGAGGAATTCCTTATCGGCTATAGGCGAGTTAAGGGATCCCTCGGCCAAGCTCGGGATGACGCCACGGCGAAGGCCGCGAAAAATATAAAGCCCCACCAGTCCCATAAAACTGAGTAATCCTAAAATTCCGGTCTCTGTCCAAAAGTTTAAAAAGATGTTGTGGGGAAAATTATGCGAATCTGCGGCAAGGCCCGGGTCAGTGTTTAGTCTTTGCCAATTTTGGGCAAAACCAGTCAGCCCGAGGCCGAAGATCGGCGATTCTTTTGTTCCTTTCCATCCGGTCTCCCATAGAGAAAGCCTGGACACTGCGGATTTTTCCCCGTAAAACGGCAGCAGTAGGCGGTAGCGAAGGTTAGGGGTGGCAACGGCGACAAGAATCGCCGCAGCAGCCGCAGCAAAAAATATTTTTCTAACTTTGTTGTCCGCGGCCACTATTAAATAAACCGCAGCTGCGGCAAACAAGCTCAGCCAGCCGGCACGGGAAAAGGAAAGTAATAATCCAAGGCTGCCGATAACCCAGCCTAAGATAAAATGCCAGTTTTTTCTTACATCTTCAATTTTCAATCTTAAATCTGGTATCAGAAATGCCAGCAGCGGAGCGGACCATAAAGCATAAAAATTCGGGTGGGTAAAAAAACTTACGGCCCGCTTGGGTTCCACGCTATTGCCCCAGTATTGCACAGGCAGGCCGAACAGGCTGAAATATTGAATAGCGGCGTAAAGGCCGGCAGCGGCTAGTAACGAGTAGCAAGTGACAAGTAACAGGCGGCGGGTTTTGGGGAATTTGGCAATTAAATAGCGGCTAATGAAAAATACGGAAATAGGCTGCAAAAATAAGACCGTAAATTGCCCAAGTTTTGCGCGGCTAAATCCATGAATAAATAGAGCTATAATCCCCGAAGCCGAAAATAGCGCAACCAATACCAGAAGTTTTTTTTCCGAATTTTTTATAAAACTTACAAACTCCGGCCAGAGTTGTTTCTGCCACAACCAGCAGGCAAACGCCAGCCATACAAAAAATACCCAAACCATCGGCAGGTTAGCGGGCAATGGGCCCAGTGAAAAACGCAAAACATAAGCAGGAGCTAGCGCAAACACGCTCAAAATCAAATAAGGCATAGGCTTATTGCTCCGGTATGGTTACGGTAATTTTTTTGCTGCTGGAGCCGTCCGGCGCCAGGGCATAGATTTTGTAGGAGCTGCCGGTTGGCGTGGACAGCCATTTGTAGGTATAACGGAAGGTGCTGGACGTGTGTTCAATATTGACCGCCGAACCGATCAGCTTGGTTTGGCCTTTGCTGTTTTGGTAGTAAAAACTGATGGAGGGGTATTGGTTCAGGCTTTCTGCCACCAAATTAGCCGGCAGCTGCAATAAGCTCTGGTCCGGCGGGTCGATTAGATTTAAATTTGATGCTGAAGATACGGTGATGGTGATGCTGGTATCCGCGCTTTTGCCGGCTTTGTCAAAAGCCTTGGCGGCCAAAACATAATCGCCGTCTTTTAGGGATTTATTAACATTGAATATGAACGGTTCCTGGGTTAAATTTTGGTAGAGTTCTCCGTTAATGGAAAGTTCAACCCTGGCAATGCCGCCGTTGCTGCTAGCGCTTACTTCCACTGTAAACGGGGTTTTGTAAATCACCGATCCGTCCGCGGGGCTTTGGATATTGACCCGGATTCCTTCGCTGGAAGGGTTGTCCGGCTGGATAATTTGGGCGTCGTTAGGGGGGTAGCTGTAGCCGTGGGCCAGCGCCCACTCAATCACCGGATTTTCCCAGGCCGGGTTGTTGCGGTCCTCGCTGTGAAGCACGGAAAAGACTTGGTAAATAATCCGTTCTTGGGGAGTGGACGAATTGGCCGGTTGTCCGGTTGCCGAGTCCGTGGCGACTTTAACATGGACATTGTCATAATCCTTTGGTACGGCATAATCGGCGAAGACTTCATTTTTTGTGCTGGGGGTTACGTCGGTTGGCAGTTTTCCGGACACATCGTCTACTACCACATGCTGGATCCCTGAAGGTGCGGGAAAGTCTTCAGCCGGGGTATTTTTTAAAGCCCCGGCCATGAATTCGTGCCAGATCGGCGCTGCCACCAAAACGCCATCCGCGCCTTTTTTTAGCAGCGTGCCGTCGTTGTTGCCGGCCCATACCCCGGCAGCCAAGGATGGGGTATAGCCCAAAGTCCAGCCGTCATGCCAGTTTTGGGTGGTGCCGGTTTTTGCCGCAACAATCCGGTCGGATAAAATTAGGGGAGAGTTTGTGCCAAAAATAAAGCTGCGGGCATCGTTGTCCGTCATAATACTGGCGATTTCGTAAGCTGCCTGCGGATCCAGAACTGTTTGGGGGTGGCTGGAAAATTCTTCTATGCTGTTGTTGTTTTTGTCTAAAATTTTTAGGATGGGCGTTTTTTCATTTTTGACGCCGCTGTTGGCGATTACAGACATGGCTGCCACGTGATCCAACAGCCTGATTTCGCATCCGCCCAACACCAAAGAGAGGCCGCAGTTAGACAATGGCGAGGTGATGCCTAAGTCCCTCGCAGTCTGGACCGCGTTTTCCACGCCCACCAAAGCCAGGGTTTTAACCGCCGGCACATTTAAACTGCCAGCCATGGCTTTGCGCATGGAGAGCGGGCCATAGCTTTGTCCGTTATAGTTTTGCGGCACATAGCTTTTGCCGTTGTAGGTGCCAAAATTGGTCACCACATCCATTAACATGCTGGCCGGAGCGTACCCGAATTCTTTTTTAAAGGCCGTGGCATATACGTAGGGTTTAAAGCTGGAGCCGGGCTGTCTTTGCGATAGGGCTACGTTGACATTGGGTTCAAAGGTGCAGTTTTTGCCGGGATTGCATCCGGCTGGCTGCGGTTCGGCAAAGTAATCTTTGCTGCCAACCATAGCTAGGATTTGCCCGGTTTTGGGATCAATGGCCACCAGGCTGGCATTGTTGGCCCCGTACTTTTTGCTGGATTTTTCCACCCCGTTTTTTACCGCTATTTCCGCAATTTCCTGCAGGCGCGGATCCAGGGTGGTATAGATTTTTAAGCCCCCCTCTTCCAGAGTTTTTTCACCGAACTTGTCAGCCAGATAATCCTGGACCCAGAGCACGAAATGCGGCGCTTTGATGCCGGTGGTGATCTTGCTGAAATTTACTTTGTCATTTTCCGCCTGTTGCCGCTGTTCCTCGCTGATGTAGCCTTGCTGCTTCATGAGGTTTAAAATGGTATTCTTGCGGTTGTCCAGGCTGGCGCGGTTGGGCCCCAGGGGGTTGTAGTAGGTCGGGGCCTGGGGCATGGCTGCCAAATAAGCGCTTTCGGCCAGGGTCAGGTCTTTGGCCGGCTTGTTGAAGTAGGATTGGCTGGCAGCCTCAATGCCGTAGGCGTTGCGGCCGTACGGGATTTCATTAAGATAGAGCTTGAGGATTTCGTCTTTGGAAAAACGGGAGTCAATGGCCACAGCCAAAATTATTTCCCGGATTTTGCGGTCCCAGGATTTGTCATCGGTCAGGATCGATTTTTTTACGAATTGCTGGGTAATGGTGCTGCCGCCCTGGCTTTTCCGGCCGGTCATAATATCCACGACAATGGCCCGGGCAATGCCGGTGAACGAGATCCCGCCGTGCTTGTAGAAGTCCTTGTCTTCCACGGCAACGGTGGCGTTTTTCAGGTTCGGCGCAATCTGGTCCAGATTCACCAGGGTCCGCTTGTATTCGCCGTGGATTTCGTAGAGCAGGCTGTTGTCGCGGGCGAAAATTTTGGTGGATTCCGGAACGTTCCGCTCCAGCAGCTTATTGGGGTCGGGCAAATCTTTGGCGTAATACAAAAACAGGATGGCCAGAGCCAGTATGCCCAAGGCAAACAAGCGGAACAGCCAGGTAAGAGCGCTCCGGATTTTAAATTTATTTTTAATTCTTTTCACAATTCCGGCGCGGCTGTTTTTGGCTACTGCCTGGCTTTTCGGGGTTTTATAGCTATAAATGCGCATAGGGGAATTATAGCCTTTTTTTTGCCCAAAGAAAAATGCTATAATTGTTAGGAATAAGGCATTAAATACAAATATTTGCATATGGACCAAATTCAAGAATTATTAAACCGGGGCGTTGCTGAAGTTATTGAAAAAGCCGATCTGGAAGCCAAGCTCAAATCCAAGGCTAAATTGCGGGTCAAGCTGGGCATTGACCCGACCAGTCCGAACATCCACATCGGCCGGGCCGTGGTGTTGTGGAAGCTGCGCGCTTTCCAGGAATTGGGGCATAAAGTAATTTTTATTGTGGGCGATTTTACGGGCGTGATTGGCGATACTTCCGACAAAGATGCGGAGCGGCCTATGCTTACCTCGGCGCAGATCAAAAGCAACCTGAAAACCTACTTCCAGCAGGCGTACAAAATTTTGGATAAGCGTCGCACAGAAGTCCATTATAATTCCAAATGGCTGAAAAAGCTGGGGTTTATGGAAATCGGCCAGCTGGCAGACCTTTTTGGCCTGCACGAATTTGAGACCAGGGAAAATATTGCCAAACGCTTAAAGGCCGGCAAGCGCGTTTCTTTGCGCGAATTGCTCTACCCCCTGATGCAGGGCTATGACAGCGTGGCGGTGAAGGCCGATGTGGAGATTGGCGGTACGGATCAGCGCTTCAATCTGCTGGCAGGCCGGACAATCCAGCCGCATTACGGCCAAAAGCCCCAGAATATTTTGACTACTGAGCTGATGGAGGGTATGGACGGGCGGAAAATGTCCTCTTCCTGGGACAATGTCATCAATTTGACAGATGAGGCAAATGACATGTTTGGGAAGGTCATGTCCATTCCCGACCAGCTGATAAAGAAATATTTTGTTTTAGCCACCCGCGCGCCTCTGAGTGAAATTGCGGAAGTTTTAAAATTATCCAACCCGCGCGACCAGAAACTAAGGCTGGCTTTAGAGATTACACAGCTCTACCATGGCAAGAAAAAGGCGCAAGAAGCGCAATTGTCTTTTGTAAACCAGTTTTCCAAAGGCGAACTGCCGGACAATATTACCGAACACAAACTGCCTCAAGGCGGAATCCGATTGTCAGTGTTGATCAAGCTGCTTGGGTTTGCTTCCAGCAATTCCGATGCGCGCAGGCTTATTGCCCAGGGAGGGGTTAAAATTGACCGGGTTCCCATAGCGGAAGATCTGGACGTGCCGGTTGATCGCCGGCGGAAACTTATCCAGGTCGGCAAGAGGCACTTTGCCTACGTGCGGGCCAAATAATTCCATAAAATAAAAAACCTCTCCGTTTAAGGAGAGGTTTTTTATTTTAAACGGCAACGTCTTCTGTCTCTTCGCCGTTGTCATCCGTGGTTGCGGCAGTACCGCCGTCAGTGGTGATTTCTTCGTTCGTGTCTACGTCGTCAAAAAACATACGGGTTCATTTAATGATTTTTGGCTGACTTAGGCCCATTATAACAGCCGTTTTTTAAAGTGTCTAACTGTTTTATCCCCAAGCTTTGCCGAAGCGGTATCCGGCGCATAGGGCAATGGCCAGGGCATCGGCCGCATCGTCCGGTTTGGGGATTTTTTTAAGGCCGAAGGTTTTTTGTACCACGTACTGCACCTGCTTTTTGTCGGCCTTGCCATAGCCGCAAATAAAGTTTTTTACCTGCAGGGGCGTAAATTCCAAAATCGGCAAGCGGTGCCGTTCAGCCACATACAGCACTACTCCCCTGGCCTGTGACACGGTCATGGCGGTTTTTTGGTTGGTGGTGAAAAAGAGTTTTTCTACGCCTACAGCATCGGGCCGGTACTTTTTAATCAGGCTTTCCAGATCCTCTCCCAACACGCATAAGCGTTTGGCGTCGCTGAGTTTTTTGTCAGTACTAATTATTCCGTATTCCAAAATTCGGAATTCGGTTTTGTTTTTTTCCTGTTTTATCACTCCAAAGCCGGTGGTGGCTGTTCCTGGGTCAATACCTAAAATATTCATGTTAACTTATTTAGGACTTACGCTCTTGCCGCTTTAGACCCGGCAAAGCCGGGTCAGCAAGCGGCTTTGGCCAATTTTTTCGTTATTTTCCTGCGGTTTTTATCGGCGTAGCCTGGCTACGCCAATAAAAATCCTCGGAAAATGCCTCAAACTTGGCTCAAAAGCGTAAGTCCTATTATTATCATTTTAACAATAATTCAATGCCAGAATGATTAAAGATTAGCAGACGTGTGTACCGCAATCACATCCTCGTCGTTTTCTAAAGCTTCAAAGAGCGCGTCCGCTTTTGGCTTTTGTTCTTCTGTTAAGTCGGTTCCTTGGGAAGATTCTTTAATAATGTCCGCTTTGGCGATTCTGGCGCCGACAGCCGCAAGCGACTCTTTTATTCTGTCCAAATCTTTGGGCAAGGTGTAAACTTCCAATCCTTCCTCAGACTCTCTGACGTCGTCCGCCCCCGCGTCAATAGCTGCCATTTGCAAGCTGTCGATATTTTTATCGCGTTCAATCAGGATCTGGCCCTTTGTGGTGAATTGCCAGGCCACAGAGCCCTGCGCCCCTACGCTGCCGCCGTGGTCGGAAAATATTTTGCGGATGTTGTTAAAGGCGCGGTTGGTGTTATCTGTGGCGCATTCCACTAAAAATGCAGTACCAAATGGACCATACCCTTCATATGCCACTTCCTTAATATCCCCGGCAGTGCCTCCGGTTGCCGCCTTAATGGCCCGGTCAATATTGTCATTGGGCATGCCTTGGTCTTTGGCATAGTCTATGGCTGCCTTGAGCTTGTAATTTACCCCGGGGTCACCGCTGCCTCCGCCCTCTTTGACCGCAATGGAAATTTTTTTTCCAAGCTTGGAAAACAGCAGTCCCCGCTTTTGGTCGGCCGCGCCTTTGCTTCTTTTAATCTGCGCCCATTTGGAATGTCCGGACATAGTTTAGCTATTAGCTTATAGGAATTAGGAATTAGCAGGTTTTTGGAAAACAAATGCATAGCAGGCCAGTTTGCCTTCTCTTGCTAACCTTTCTGATTCTGGAAAACCGAAATAACTGACTAGCTTTTCTTGATATTTTTGAGGGATCTTGGTTCGGATTTCCTGGAAGTTCTTTTTTATATGTTCTGCTATGGTCTGGTAAGTTTTTTCCAAATTTTTGGTAAGATCAAGTTTTTTGATCGGGACCAAGCCTGTTTGTTTTGCCAATGTTTCATATTCCTCAGCGGTCAGCAACTTGGAGACATTAACCCGTTTTCCAAAAACTTCAACCACTTCAAGCTCTGCTTCCTTGCTGCCTAATACCGTGTCTTCCATAATAATTTTTCCTCCCGGTTTCAGAACGCGTTTAAATTCAGCCATAGCTTGTGTTTTATCAGTGCAGTGGAAAAAAGATTCCTGTATCCATAATATATCAAAATTGGATTTTGAAAATGGCAGCGAAGTCATTGAACCCTGAACATAATTGATATTATGTGATTCATTTTCGGGGATTCGTTGCCGGGCCAGATTGATTTGTTTTTGGCTTAAATCCAGTCCTATTATCCGAGCGGAATATTTTTGTGCCAAGAACCTATCGGCCCCTCCCCTGCCAGAGCCGATATTTAATATTTCTGATTCGGGTTTTACTTCCACCAAGTCCGCCAAAAAAGAGTTCATCCTTTCCGTTGCGATTTTTAGATCTTCGTTATTTTCAAACTTTCCGGTATGGACCTGTTCGTTCCAAACTGTCTCATAAACATCCCCGAAGTCATCATAATATTCCCTGGTCCAATTTTCAGTTTCGTTTGGCATTGTTAGTTTTAAGGAAATTGGTTATTAATTTGCCGAGTTGTTTTTCCTTGCCTGTAAAGCCATGGTCAGCGTCTTTGATAACTTCAAAACGGAAATTATCTTTACCCTTGAGCTCCTGTTTTAAGATTTCAACATTTTTTTCAACCTGGTTGAACGAATATTCGTCTTTGTCGCCGTAGATTACCAGGCTTTGGGATTTGATGGACTTTATTTCTTTAAATAATTTTTTCTTAGCAAGGCCTAAATTTTTGGTTCTGTCCCAGAAAGGAAAAGTGTTATACAATCCGTCCGGGTTTAAAATATCGTACATGCCTTGGTAAGAATAACAGCGGCCGCCAATGGTTGCGGGGTCCATAAAATCCCTGCCTTTGCCTTGGCTGACCTTCTTTTTACACAGCCGCAAAATATCAAAGAATTTTTTTCTCCCCCACTCCGTGAAATACAGGCCTGAGTCATCCGCCCCGCAGATGATTAAATTTTTTGAAACCGGATTGCTAGGTTTTTTGTAATGGTACACGCAGATTTTGTTGGCTCCGGTGGAAAAGCCCGACAGCGCGAATTGTTTGTAGCTCAGGCTCTTTAAGAAGCTGATCGCTCCGTCTATATCCTTTACGCAGTCTTTGATCAGTTCGTGGGAAGTTCCACACCAGTAGCGCGAGTATCGGCCGTTTTTGAGAGTCTTAATTTTGTTGGTAATCCCCGCGCCCCGGTTGTTAAAAGCAAAAAAATTCCAGCCGGCATTGGCTGCTGCTTCTGCCAGTTCCTGGTATTTTTCCGGGCGGTAAAATACGGACGCACCGCCGTTACCGTGAAGGTTAATCAGGACTTTTTTGAGTTTTGCAGTTTCAAATAACAGTCCGGGCAGCGGCAGTTTATCGGTTGCTTTGAAGTTTGCGAATTTTGCTTGCTTATAAATCATTTAAACGAAATTAAGACGGTAAATTCTCCTTTGATGGACGGCCTGTCTTTTAGCTGGTAAATGACATCAAGGGCGCTGCCGCGGATGAATTCCTCGTGCAGCTTGGTTAATTCGCGCGCCGCGACTACCTGTGCGGCGGGAAAAGCGTTGGCAATGTAGTTTAAAGTTTTTAAGATCCGTTCCGGAGACTCATAGAAAATCGCCGTGGCTTCCGCAGCCTGTGCTGCTTCTAATGCTTGCACGGTCTTGGCGGCGGTTTTCTGCAAGAACCCCAGGAACATAAAGCGGTCAGTGGGCAGGCCGCTGGCGGACAGTGCGGTTATGGCGGCGTTAGCGCCCGGGATGGGCACGATTTGGACGTTTTCTTTTACGCATTCCCGGACCAGCCTGAAGCCCGGATCGGAAATTCCCGGTGTTCCGGCGTCGGTAATTAGGCAGCCGTCTTCCTTTTTCAGTCTGCGGACCAAATCCTTTAGAACCTGCTGCTCGTTATGCTCGGCGAACTGCACCACGGGTTTTGGCCAGGCGCCAACGTGCTCCAAAAGCCTTTTGGAATAATGCGGGTTTTCTGCCATGATAAAATGGCAGGCCTTAAGAGTTTCAACGGCTCTTTGGGTAATGTCTCCCAAATTGCCGATTGGGGTTGCGACGACGTAGAACATCAAAGTGTTTTTATCCAGTTAATAAAAATGTTTTTAATTTCTGCCAAGTGGGCGGGTTCTGTGAACGTATGAGGGGCATTTTTTATAATATGCAATTCTTTTTTTCCAGAAAGCTTTTCGAAAAGAATTTTTTGATGCTTAAGCGGGGTGCTTTTGTCTTGGTCTCCTACAAGCATGAGTACCGGCATTAATAATTTATCAACTTCAGGAAGAAGGCTGTATTTAAGCCTGTCTTCAAATTCAGACCATTTAATTTTTTTCATAAGCCCTGGCTTGGTGCTGCTTGGAGTGATTTTATAGCCATCTTTTTTCCATTTTTCCAGGCTTGTTTTTTCATTTGACTCGGCGCTTAAATGCCCTGACACAACAGTTGATATTGGCGCCAGTCCTTTAATTTTCTCAGGAAACTTTTGCGCAAATAACGCAACAGCAAAAGCCCCAAGACTGTGTTCCACCAAGCAAAAAGGTGTTTGGTACCAACTTTGATTGCTTGCCCAAGTGATTACATCTTCTAAGTCCTCAAGATAATTTGTTGTGGTGGCATCCTCTGGTAAGCCATCGCTTTCGCCGTATGTGTTGGTGGTATCAAAGCTGATAACTGTATAACCGCAGTCCGAAAATGATTCAATGAAGGTGCTGATGTGTTTTTGGTCTTTATTGCCGGAAAGTCCGTGCATGACAAAAGCCAGGCCATGGGGGTTATCTCTTCCTTCTTCCGCCACGACGCAGATTTTTTGCCCTTTGCGGTTGCTGATAAATGTTTTCATTTTTGACAGTTTTGTTCAATCCTAGTCAGTTTTGTCGATTATTCTACCAACTTCGGTCCTGGGTTTCCAGATTAAAAGCTTCTTCCAACAGGTCGTATTCGGCTTTGAGCTTGTCGCGGTATTCCTGCAATTCTTCTTTGGCGCTGCCTGTGGATTCGTACCACTCTTCATAGGTCCGTTCCAGCTCCTTGTCTATGGCTATGCAGCGTTCATAAGCTTCGTCCTGGTTCTGGGGGCCTTTTTCCAGCCATTCGTTATAGCTCATGCCAAGGGCGCCTTCGTATTTGTCTTCAAATAGGCTTTGTACTTCTTTTGGGGTTTTCATAAGTTTATAGTTTAATCCTTAAATTTATTTTACAGGAATCAGGACAAAATAAAAACCCCTGACCTGGTTTAGCCTGATCCTTTCAGGGAATCTGGTGGCTAGGGAAAGGGGTTTTTAAGAAAAGCTAGAAGAAGCTCTAGTAAAGCCATAAGCTAACCTTATGGCCAATCATCTTAAAAATATAGATGACGATTAGCAACATGGGTTGCTTGATTTTTTTGACAAATTGTTTTTTATTTTGGTTTCTATCGTCCCAGCCTCGCCGGGAGAAGAACTAACTTTTCTATAGATATTATAGCAAAAATTTCGACTCTTGTCTAGAGCCTTTTCTTAATCTATAATATGTAGGCTAAGTTTCTAAAAGGGCGTGTAGCTCAGCTGGTTAGAGCATCAAGCTTATACCTTGAGGGTCCTAGGTTCGAATCCTAGCACGCCCACCAAATAAAAATACCGAAAGCAATTTCGGTATTTTTATTTGCCCTGGTTAATTGAGAAAGTTTATTCGCGACGTAGAGCGAGAGAAACTAAAAGTTTACTTTTAGTTTCCGAGCCGAGGAGCTAATACAGGTTTAAATACCTCTAAAGCTTATGCTGTAAAATTATAGCTATTCCCTTGCAGTTAATACCCCTTAAGCTTATGCTGCGGGAACCTTTATTAAGTCCTTTTTGAAAGATTCCACATAAACCAAAACCATTTGCGGTAACTGTCGGCCAGTCCTTTACTATGGAGGATAAAAAATACAGTATCTTCTTTTAATTTAAATAGTTCTAATCCGCTATAGGTTATTACGTAGTCTCCAAATACATGAATAATAGAATTGGTAGAATATTCTTTTGGCAGATATCTATATTCCAAGTTTCCGGGCCAGGTTTTTACAAAAGCGGGATTCAAAGTTTTGATTTCATGGTCAAAGATTTGGTGGAATTTTATTTTTTTCCGCGCAGCCTCTTTAAAAAATGCTTCCCTGCTGGCTTCCAGTTTGGGCTCAAGCCACCCGCCTTTGGCCCCGACGACAAAGTTCTCTTGCCCTACTCTTAAGACATCGCGCCAAATGTTTTTTTGCCCTTCCAGGCCACGGTATATGTAGGCTTCTTCTGGGGCCAGGCGGTGTTTAAATTTATGTTTTAATTCCGGAAGGATTTTTTGTAGGCTTGTTTGTTTTTCAGACAAGAGCTCAGTAAGCTTATCCGGATCAACCGCGTTGTATTTATTTTCCCCGCTGGAAAAGATCTCAAAGACTAACCCTTTGTCAATTAAGCGATGGATGGCATCATAAGCATTACGTCTGTGGATTTTTGCATTTACAGAAATAGCGCTAATGCCGGACTCCCCTGTCCCTATTAATGATTCATAGATTTTGGCTTCGTTGGGTGAAAGACCTAAGCTCTCATAGATTTCCGTTATCATATTTATGGTGATAAATAGTACCATGTGGCGCTATTGGCCACTCCATATAAATAATATATAGTATTTTGTCCAGCCTGTAAAGGTGGAAAGTAAGGAGGAGTATGCTGTGTTTTGAGGTTGTTACTCAAACACCCAGAATTGATAATAGTTGCGACTTTGGACATTTGTCTATCGGCAAGGTTCATCTCTCCTGTGATGATACAGGACATGGCTATTCTTGGCAGGCTGAGGGTAACTTTCAAAGTTTATTGTATTGCCCTTTTTGTGGCAAACTGCTTGAATCTATGAGTCCGACAGAAGGGAAAGACAAAAGTGCAGACTCTCGGCGAGTTTATTAAAGAACGACTTGCGGGTTTGGGGTTGACCCAATACTCGCTTGCTGAAATGGCTTGCATGAACCCAAGTATGGTTTCCCGATTGGCTTCGGGTAAAATCAAGTCCCCTACTATGGAAACTTTGGAGAAAATTGCCGGACCACTTCATTGTTCTGCTGAAGACCTTCAAAAGTTCGGCGACGCAGGCAAAAAGCCATTTTCGTCAAAGATTTTGGTAAGGGAAAGCGTGTGGGCGCTGTGTGTGGTACTGGAACGTGTTGCGGGTAGGCCGATTGAGGAAGTTTTGCAAGACTATATCAAAGAGTTGTTGGATAGGAAAGAGGTGCACGAATGAAAAGGTTAATGTTCGTGCTTGTGTGTTTAGCGAGTCTAATACCGGCACAGGACGCGCAGAACCGAACAGGTCTGCATGTGATGGTAGACATTAATGATCACTGGTTCGTGCCAGTCTGGTCCATTAGCAACTTTAAGCAGCACAGTTCTGACAACTCCAACATCTTCACGGGGATTGGATACCGTGGAAAGACTTGGTGGATTCAAGGTTTGGCACAGCACCAATGGAATCGTAGTAATGGGCTGTGGTCAGCGGACGCGCGTTTTCGCCGCCAGCTTGGCCGGGTGTCTGTGTACATTGAATCGTCCGTAATCCTTACTCCTAAGAAAACATTCTACGAATTTGTTATCGTAGAAGAGAGGCTGTGGAAGAGGCTGGCCTTACGGCAGGAAACGGAAAACGTTCATCGTCCAGGCAAAGATTTAATCGCAATCGGTGGCGGATTAGCTTATAGCCTTGGCAAGTGGCGCGGGTTTGATGTTGCCACAGCCTTGGTGTACCGCGCAAGCCCCATGGGTAGAGACGAACTACGTGCGTACTTGAATATCACGCGCAGAATCAAAATCCACTAAGGAGGACAGGTTTGCAGAATCAAAAGACCGCCCAACGTTGTAGTTAGGACGGTCTTGTTTTTTATATGAAAATAAAGATTTATTTTCCTTCTTTTTCTACAATTTTATAACCCGCTTTGTCTAAAGCCGAAGTTAAAAAAGCATGACCAACATTCGTGCCAAGCCATTGGAAAATTGTAGCTGCAATTTGAGCTTCTCTTTTTGTAGGTGTTCTATTGGGGTGACTGGGGTCGAAAAGAATTTTATTGAGCATTTCAGGGTCATTTGTCATTCTTTCGAACCATTCGTTTGCCAGGTTGGCTTCGAGCGGGTCAAAAATTGTCCGCTCTGGCCGAAAACCTGATCCTCTTTGTTCTAATCTTGTCATGGTTGCATGTATAATTTTTATAACACAGTTGCGCTGGCGACCTTATCTCCTTCGCCCAGCTTCATTACCCTGACCCCTTGAGTGGCGCGGCCCAAAGTGGATATGGAATTCAGCGGCATGCGGATGGTCTGTCCCGCTTTGGAAATTATGACCAAGTCGTGTTCTTCCGCGGCGTTGAGAATATACATTGCAACGATTTTACCGGTCTTCGGCGTGACTTTGAGGGTTTTAATCCCGCTGCCTCCGCGTTTCTGGGTTTTGTAGTAGGTGGCTTCGGTCTTTTTTCCCAGCCCGTTTTCCGTAACGACCAGCACTTCCAAATCTTTTACGTTTACGTCTTTGCGGATGATGTCCATGGAAATAATTTGGTCATCTTTTTTCAGGCGCATGCCCGTGACTCCGGCCGCGTTCCTGCCCATAGCCCGAACATCTTTTTCGTTAAAGCGGATAGCCTGGCCATTCTCCGTAGACAGCATAATCTGGTCGTCCCCGCCGGAGGTATCTACCCATTTAAGTTCGTCATCGCCTTTTAAGGTAATGGCTATCATGCCTGAGCGCCTCACTTTCTGGAATTCATCTTTAGCGGTTTTTTTAATCAATCCTTTTTTAGTGGCCATTACTAAGAATTTAATACTGTCTTTTTTGGAAAAAGTGAGCACTGCCTGGGCGGTTTCATTGTTTTGTAGCTGTAGGAAATTCACCAGTGCCTGCCCTTTGGAAGTCCGGCTGCCTTCGGGAAGTTCATAAACTTTTGTTTGGAATACGCGTCCGCGATTAGTAAAGAATAAAATATCATCATGCGTATTGGAAGATATCAGTTTATCTACCACATCTTCTTCCTTCAGGGTTTGGCCGATGACGCCTTTGCCGCCCCGGGCCTGCTGCCGGTAAGTTTCCGGAGCCAGGCGTTTAACATAGCCGCTCTTGGTAATGGTAATGATAACGTTGCTTTCCGGGATTAGGTCTTCGGCGGAAAAGGTGCCAATGGCGTGCTTGACCACGGCCGTGCGGCGTTCGTCGCCGTATTTTTCCTTCATTTCCCCCACTTCATTTTTAATGATGCCCAAAATCAGCTTTTTAGAGGCCAGAATTTTTTCAAGCTCGGCAATTAAGGCTTTCTTTTCTTTGAGTTCATCGTCTATTTTTTTACGTTCCAAACCGGCCAGGGTCTGCAGGCGCATTTCCAAAATTGCATCAGTCTGAATTTCAGTGAGCTTGAATTTTTTCACCAGGTTGGCCTTGGCTTCCTCTTTGGTCGGACTCTTCTTGATGGTGTTGATAATGGCGTCTATGTTGTCCAGCGCTTTTTTCAAGCCTTCCAAAATATGGGCGCGGTCTTTGGCTTTTTTCAGTTCGAACTCGGTGCGGCGGCGAACCACAATTTGCCGATGTTCCAAATATTTTTCCAGTACGGTCTTTAGATTCAATACGTGAGGCTCTATTCCGTCCACCAGGGCCAGCATGTTTAAGTGGAAGGTTTCCTGAAGCTGGGTATAAGAGAACAGCTGGTTCAAAATTTTATTAGGCAGCCCGTCTTTTTTTACATCAATCACGACTCTGACCCCGTCTTTGTCCGATTCGTCGCGCACGTCCTTGATGCCTTCTATTTTTTTGTCCCGGACCAGATCGGCGATTTTTTCCAGCAAGGTGGCCTTGTTGACCCGGTATGGAATTTCGTGGATAAGGATCTGGAAGGCGCCGGTCTTGGTTTCCGTAATTTCGGTTTTGGCGCGCATTACAATGCCGCCTTTGCCGGTAGCATATGCATTTTTAATGGCTGCCACGTCATAAATTATTCCGCCTGTGGGGAAATCCGGACCCTTAATGAATTCCATCAGGTCCTCGGTGGTGAGCTCCGGGTCTTCAATCAGAGCATTGATGGCATCGCAGACTTCGGTTAAATTGTGAGGGGGAATGTCGGTGGCCATACCCACGGCAATTCCGAGTGTGCCGTTTAAAAGCAGGTTGGGTAGCTTGCCGGGCATAACTGCGGGCTCTTTGCGGGTGGCATCGTAGTTGTCGCGGAACGGCACGGTCTCTTTGTCCAAATCCGCCAGGATTTCCTCGGCCAGCGCGGTCATGCGGCTCTCGGTATAGCGCATGGCTGCGGCGCTATCGCCGTCCATTGAACCGAAGTTCCCCTGGCCGTCTATGAGGGGATAGCGCATGGCAAAATTCTGGGCCATGTGGACCATGGAATCATACACCGCCATATCGCCGTGGGGATGGTATTTGCCCAGCACGTCCCCGACCACCAGGGCTGACTTGCGGAATTTGACATTATGGCGCAGTCCCAGTTCGTGCATGGCGTACAAGATTCTGCGATGCACCGGCTTGAGCCCGTCGCGCACGTCAGGCAGGGCGCGGGAGACGATTACCGACATGGCGTAATCCAGGTAAGACTCCTGCATTTCCGTCTGGATGTCGCGCGGTTTGACCAGGCCGATGTTGTTGTTTAGCTCTATGGAGTGATCTTTTGGCATATGTTTGTAATGATTATCTGTTACCTTTTTGGCTTACTAACTTTGGATCTAATTAAAGAGTCTGTTTCCGACAGGGCGCTGCTAACGGCGAAGAAATTTTCTAAAAAAGGGAAATTTATTTTTTTGTGGGGATCAGCGATCTCTTCTTCAGATGCCGAGAATTTAATATCCGGGAAAAGCAAAGTTTCAAAGTCGGCTCTGGGGATGCCGCACCTTTCGCAGAATTCGTTAAGCATCGGCATTAATTTCCGCCGTTCATCCAGCGTCAGCCCCAGTCGGTTTTTGGAGTGGTGGTGGGTGGAGCCGTCCGCGCTGCGGATGGCTTCATAATAGGAGCGCTTGGTTTTGCGGAGATTATCGATTGCTTGTCCGATTTTCGGGGTAATATCCAAATTTAAGGTGGTTAAGTGTCGGGATTGGGGCCTGCGGTTTTCAATGGTCGCCAAATCCTCAAATTCTTTTTCCGCAAGCTTGTAGCTGGTAAAGTGGGTTTTGTTCTCCCGCAGCCAGTTATAAATCTTTTGCAGCCTGTCCCGGAACTTAAGAATGGTCTTGCCTTCCCCGTCCCCCGCGAGCCTGTCTAGATAATTGGTTTTATTCCAGCCGGGGTCCTGTTCAGGCCTAAAGCCGTTGCGCTGCGTGTTCATTTGCGAAAATTAGTTTTAACATCTCTTATGCCCCGGCCGAAAGTTTCAAATAAAGTCGTGTCTTTTTTAATATGCTTGCCGTATCTGTTGCTTATCATCCATACGCCAATCATCAGCAAAACGGCAACAATCGCGCATGTCCATATCAGCCTGAGTTTTTCGGTCTGGGATTTTTTTTGTATTTTTTCGATCCAATTCATCTGGGTGTTTTTAGCGAAGCGGCTCCAAAACTATAACCTTGGTTCCCTCTTGCTGCAGATCTTTCTTTTTTATGCTGAGCTTGTCCATCTCTTCTTTTTTGCCGCCCATTTCCTTTATGAATTTATCCGCCGAATCAAGGTCTAAAATCAGATCTTTCATCTTGAAATGGGATGGTATAACAACCTTGGGTTCAACTTGGTTTACCACTTTGCTTGCAGCTGACGCTGAAAGCACAGAATTGCCGCCAACCGGCAAAATCAGTATGTCAATATCGCCCAATTCCTCCAGCTCGTCTTCCTTTAAGCTGAATTCTTTAATATGGGAAAGATTTAAAATTCTGATGTCCTCGCTTTCGATTAAAAAAATGCTGACATATTTGTCCTCCTGTTTAAGAGGGATGCCGGTTACGGTAACGCCTTTTACATCGTATTCGCCGGGATCGCTAATCAAAAAAGGACCGCCGGAAATGCCGGAGGTGGCCGAATACAGTGTTTTATTTTTTTGGGACAGAATCACAATGTCAGCGGCTCCTCTGGGCGGGGTCAGGCCTGAGTCTTTATGGAATGGGTCGGTAATAACCACCGCTTCTTTGGTGGTGATTTTGAAAGAAGAAAGCCCAAAATATTGTATTTGCATGTTTTAGCTTTTAGGTATTAGATTCTCGGTATTAGGGTTAACAGGCTAAAAACCAGAAGTTTTGATCATGTCTTCAAAGATCGGAA
>JAJZRC010000044.1 GCA_021847435.1 bacterium | reverse complement strand
ATAAAAAAGTACATAAAATCAATTTAAATAAAGGTGATAAAGTAAAAATTACGTAATTAATTACGTAATTTTTAATTTGGCCGAATTTATGCTATAATAAACCGGTAAAAACAATCTTGAAAAATAAAAACTATGGACAAAGCAAAAAGCGAGCGGTTTATTTTGTGGTTTGATGAAATCACTAAAGCAGACATCCCCCTTGTCGGCGGCAAGAACGCCAATTTGGGCGAAATGTATCAGAACCTGACCAAGACTTCCAGCAAAACTTTTCCCGGCGAAAAAATCGCCGTGCCTTACGGCTTTTCGGTTACGGCAGCCGCTTACCGCTATTTTATTTCCGCCAACAAGTTGGACCAGGAAATCAAGGATATTCTCTCGGGCTTGGATACCAAAAATATCCGCCAGCTGGAGGACAAGGGCCAGGCCGTGCGCCAGGCGATCTTGCAGGCCGCTTTCCCCAAAGATTTGCAGGAAGAAATTTTTGCAGCGTATGCCAGCCTGGGCAAGAAGTTAAAATTATCTGCTTCCGCCCTGGACGTGGCAGTGCGCTCCAGCGCCACGGCCGAAGATTTGGCTGATGCCTCTTTTGCCGGCCAGCAGGAATCATATTTGAATATCCGCGGCAACCATGCTTTGCTGGATGCCATAAAAAAGTGTTTTGCTTCCCTGTTCACCAACAGGGCGATTTCCTATCGCGTGGACCAGAAATTCGACCATTTCCAGGTGGCCCTGTCCGCGGCCGTGCAGAAAATGGTGCGCTCCGACCAGGGCAGCAGCGGGGTTATGTTCACCCTGGATACGGAAAGCGGCTTTAAGGATATGGTATTGATTAATGCGGCCTGGGGCCTGGGCGAATTCGTGGTTAAGGGCGTGGTAACTCCGGATGAATACAAGGTCTTCAAGCCCACTTTAAAGCAGGGTTTTAAGGCAATTATCAGCAAGCGCTTGGGCAGCAAGGAAAAGAAGCTGATTTACGCCAGCGAAGGCATGAGCCCGACCAAGGAAGTTTCGGTAGCCGAGATCGACCGCCATACTTTTGCTTTAAGCGAAGAACGAATTTTGCGCCTGGCCAAATGGGGCGCGATTATTGAGGAACACTATAAGCGGCCCATGGATATTGAGTGGGCGTTTGACGGCGTGACCAAGGAAATGTTCATTGTGCAGGCCCGCCCGGAAACCGTGCAGGCCCGCCGCGACGTGCGCGTGCTGGAAGAGTTCGTGATGGAAGAAAGAGGCAAGGTGCTGGTCCAGGGTACGGCAGTGGGCGCCAAAATCGGCGCCGGCAAGGCCCGATACATTAAAGACGCCACCCAGCTGGATGAATTCAAGCCGGGAGAGGTTTTGGTTACGGAGATTACCGACCCTGACTGGGAGCCGATAATGAAAATAGCCAGCGCCATTGTCACTAATGCGGGAGGGCGCACATCGCACGCGGCCATTGTTTCCCGCGAGCTGGGTATTCCGGCCGTGGTAGGGTGCGGCAATGCCACCACCGTGGTCAAAACCGGACAGCCCGTGACCGTGTCCTGCGCTGAAGGCGAGGTGGGCAAGATTTACGAAGGGCTTTTAAAATTTAAAATAAACAAGCATGACCTGACGAATTTTCAGGCCCCCAAAGTCGCAATTAAAATGATTGCCGCCGACCCGGAGCTGGCTTTTACCCACTGTTTCCTGCCCAACAAGGGCGTGGGCTTGGCGCGCGAGGAATTTATCATTTCCAATTTCATCAAGATCCACCCCAACGCGCTGATCGATTACAATAAGCTGGAAGACAAGAAAATTATTGAACAGATTGACGAACTGACCATTGGGTATGAAAATAAAGTCGAGTATTACGTGGAAAAATTGTCTTACGGCATTGCCCAGCTGGCCGCGGCGTTTTATCCGCACGACGTGCTGCTGCGATTTTCCGATTTCAAGACCAATGAATACGCCAACCTTATTGGCGGCAAGCTGTACGAGCCGGAGGAAGAAAATCCGATGATTGGCTGGCGCGGGGCGAGCCGCTATTACGACCCGAAGTTTGAGCAGGCGTTTTCCTTGGAGGTGGCCGCGGTTAAGCGGGTGCGCGAGGAAATGGGCCTGTGGAATTTGAACGTCATGGTGCCTTTTTGCCGCACGCCGGAGGAAGGCAAACAGGTGCTGGACCGGCTGAAGAAATACGGCCTGACCAAGCGCATCAACAAAAAAGATTTGGCCAAAAAAAAGAGCGGCGAGCTGACCGAGGGCGTGGAGGTCTGGGTTATGGCGGAAATCCCTTCCAATATTTTGATGGTGGAAGATTTTGCCGCTATCTTTGACGGCTTCTCCATTGGCAGCAACGATTTGACCCAGCTGACTTTGGGACTGGACCGGGACAGCAAGCTGGTCGCCCACATTGGCAACGAAAAGAATAAGGCCGTGCTGGTGTTGATCCATAATCTGATTAAAAAAGCCCACAGCCTGGGGTTGAAAGTGGGGATTTGCGGCCAGGGGCCTTCGGATTTTCCCGATTTTGCGGAATTTTTGGTTAAGGAAGGAATTGATTCAATTTCGCTGAACCCCGATACCGTGCTTAAAGCCACAATCAAAATCAAGGAAGTGGAAGACAGGCTGGGGAAATAACCAACAAACAAAAAACACCGTTCGTATAAGGCGAAAGTATGTAACAAGGGGAATCTTTGTAGTCACAAGGATTCCCCTTGTTACATACCAGGAAACCCCGGGTTTTAGCCCGGGGAGGATGTCACTTATTCGTTGTCTTTTGCCTTGTTGGCGTTTCGATCGCCTTGACTTGAGGAATTTGAATTTTGAGAATTATCTTTTTCATTATCTTTATTTTTCTCACCCGCCTCGTCGGTTTCCTTCGGCTCATCTATCTCATCTGGCTCTTCGGTTTCCTTTGCCTCTTCTGCTTCTTGTTCTTCTTTCTGCTCAATTTTTTCTTTTTTTTGATCAGCCTCATCCATTTCGTCCTCTATTTTATCCTGTTCATTCTGAAGAGAGTCTTCAAGCCGATCTTTTTTTTGCCCAAGCGCGTCAATTTGTCCGTCAATGTCTTTAAGCTGCGCTTCCAGTACTGCTATCTGCGCGGTGTCTCCAATGCGGCGCGCTTCTGCAAGAAGGTTTGTCTTGATTTCTTTGCGTTGGGTTTTTAGCTGCTCTTTGGCGTCTTTGAAAGCTTGTTCCAAAAGTTTATTACGCGCGTCAAATTCGTCATCCAATGTTTTGGCAAGAGCGGACACATCCTTGCCGGATATTTTTTCTTCACTTACAATTTCCGCGGCATACGCCACATTGGCCTGCAGAAGCGACTCCGCTATCGCAAGTCCTTTGGCGTTAATGCCCTTCTTCTCAACCATGATTTTAATCTCCGCGATACGCTCTCCAGCGAATTCAATCTGAAGCTTGGCTTTTGCCTCTGGATTGAAGGTAAAGAATTGCCGCAGATTTTCGCCTAGGCGGTCAAGGAAATAGAACGAACTTTCCGGAGTAATGCCTGCCGAAGGCAACGTGGTTCGCGAACTTTGCGCGAACACCAAAAATGGAGCAAATAACAATGCAATCAAAACAATTTTTGTATTTTTCATAGTGGCTCTATTATATCATAAAATAAGATTTAGCCATGATAAAGTGTGGATAAGAATTCAAGCATCATTTGGGGTTCCAAGAAAATCCTTGATTCGCCCGACCTGTTTCGGAACAGTATTAGTTGGAAGCTTGCCTACCTCAAAGTATTCAATCTGATTCGCATCGTCATTTAACGTAATTTGCCCGCTCGTTATTTTACACTCAAAAGAGAAAACCATATCATTCTTGCCCGGTTTACTGTAAACGCCCGCAAGTTTAGTAACTTCAACATCTAAACCCGTTTCTTCTTTTACCTCTCGTTTAACTCCATCCCACGGAGCCTCGCCCAATTCGAGAGCACCACCCGGTAAGTTCCATAGATTATGGTCTTTTCGACGGCAAAGCAGTACCTAATTTTGTTCATCGAATATCATTCCGAATACTCCGATTGTAAATTGAGATTTAATTTTAAGTTCGAATCCCTTTGCTCTGTACCTTTAAAACTATTTGTCTACTTGCCAAAATCACCTGGCGGAAGCGGAGGGATTCGAACCCTCGAACCCTTTGACAGGTTGCACGCTTTCCAAGCGTGTGCACTAGACCACTATGCGACGCTTCCTTGCCGCGGCTTTTAATTCCTAAAATGCCAGTGTATTTTTTGGCAATTCCCAATTATTTTAACACAGAGTTGCCAGTTTTGTCGAGGTTGCGGGTATTGGGTAATATAGGTAAAATTAGGGTGTATGGCAGACCAAATTTTGCAGGAAATAAAGGACCGTTTGAATATTGTAGACATCATTTCGGGATATATCCAGGTAAAAAAGGCCGGGGTCAATTTTAAGGCGGCTTGTCCGTTCCATCACGAAAAAACCCCTTCTTTAGTCATTTCTCCGCAAAAGCAGATTTGGCATTGCTTTGGCTGCGGCGAGGGCGGGGATGTGTTCGGTTTTGTGTCCAAATATGAGAATTTGGATTTTAAAGAAACGTTGAAGATTTTGGCGGAAAAAGCCGGGGTGCGGCTGCCTGCGCACCGGGCAGACAGCCGCGCTCAGCAGGACGAGCGCGAATTGCTGCTGCGCATCAATAATTTTGCCGCGCGCTACTACCACGAAGTGCTGGTTTCATCGGCTCAGGGCAAAAGCGCTTTGGAGTATTTAAAGAATCGGGGGTTGAGTAATGGCACCATTGAGCAGTGGCGGATTGGTTATGCGCCCGACGATTTTCATGCCTTGGAACGGGCGCTGGCAAAAAAACAGGTCAGTTTACCGGAACTTGTCAAAGCCGGAGTGTCGGTAAAAAACGAGCGGGGCCAAATGTATGATCGTTTCCGCGGCCGCATCACCTTTCCCATCTATAATTATTTTGGCGACGCGGTGGGCTTTACCGCCCGGGTTTTGGACGGTGCAGGCAGCCAGGCTAAGTACATTAACAGCCCGGAGACCGCAATTTACAATAAAAGCAAAACGCTGTTTGGCCTGAATTTTGCCAAAGAGGCAATACGCAAGAAAGACGAATTGATAATTGTGGAAGGGCAGATGGACTGCATTAGCCTGCACCAGGCGGGATTCAACAACGTGGTGGCTTCCAGCGGCACGGCTTATAATGAGCAGGCAGCGGATTTTACCGCTGCCAGGCGTTTGAGCAGAAACGTCAAGCTGTGTTTTGACGCGGACACGGCAGGCCAGGCGGCTTTGAGAAAAACCGGGGAGATGCTGCTTAAGCAGGGCTTTAAGGTAAAGGTGGTCGTTTTGCACAATGTTAAGGATCCCGATGAGCTGGTGCGCAGGAGTTCCGGGCTTTGGGAAAAAGCGGTCAAGGAAGCTGTGTGGTTTTTGGATTATTATATCCAGCAGGCTGCCCTGCTTTTTCCGCCAGGTTCAGTGGAACAGAAAATGTATTTGAATGAGCAGGTATTGCCCTTTTTAGGCTATATTTCCGATCCGTTGGAACAAGACCACTACATACAAAAAATTGTCAGCGGTTTCGGCGTTTTTGAAAAAACGGTGCGGGCCCAGATTGCCAAGCATCGGGGAAGCAGTCCCGCCAAGAAAGGGGCGGATCCGGAAAGTCGCGTTGCCCCGGGCTTGCTGCTGCAAAAGGAAATGTTCGGCGGCCTGATATTTTTGCCGGAATTTGCCGCCGCCGTCGCAGAGCAGGTTGATGCGCAGGATTTTGAGGATTCAGAACTGAGCCAGTTGGCTGGGGCCTGGCTGCTGTCTTCGGGCGGGGACCCAGCCGTCAAGGAGCATGCAGTAGCCAAAGAGGCGGTTTTTATGGTAGAATCATTGTTGGACAGCTTGAACGGGGACAGGGAAAAGCTGCTTAAACAGCTGAAAAAATCTTTTGCGTTGTTCAAGCTCAGTTCCCTAAAAAGGAAAATTTCCGGACTCCAGGCGGAGATTGCGGCAGCAGAACAGGCTGGCAACAGGACCAGGGCGGCCGAACTTAGCGGCAAGGTCAATGAACTTTTAAATTTGAGAATGGGACTGGAAAAAACCACTAACTTTTAAATATTTTTATGGCAAAGAAAGCAAAAACAACGAAGGTTAAGAAAAAGCCTGTTAAACCCGCTAAAAAGAAGCAGGTAAAAAAGGCTAAAGCCAAAGTTAAAGCCAAGGCGGGACGCAAACCCCGCGCAACGGTTCATGCGCCTGCGGCTGTTCAGCTTGCGTTCCCAACAGACAACAAAATACTGAACCAGCTAATGGACAAGGCGGCGGAGCGCGGTTTTGCCACGGAAGCGGAAATTTTGCACGCTTTGCCGAATTTTGAAGATAATATCGCAGGTTTGGAAGAAGTTATGAATGCCCTGGAAAAGCGGGGTATTGAGATTGTGGACCAGGAAGTGGCGAGCGTGTGGGAGCAGAACAAGCCGGCCGAAGGCGAAGAGGCGCCTGCCAAGGGCAAAGGCAAAAAGAAAAAGCAGGAAGACATGGTGGATGCTTTTGACTTGGGCGACATTTACGACGATTCCATCCAAATGTATTTGCGCGAAATCGGCAAAGTATCGCTGCTAAAAGGCGAAGAAGAGGTGGAATTGGCCAAGCGCATCGGCAAAGGCGATGTGGCGGCCCGCAAAAAACTGACTGAGGCCAACCTGCGTTTGGTGGTAAGCATTGCCAAAAAATATATGGGGCGGAATTTGGGCCTTTTGGATTTGATCCAGGAAGGAAATTTGGGCCTGTTCCGCGCCGTGGAAAAATTTGACTGGCGCAAAGGCTACAAGTTCTCCACCTACGCGACCTGGTGGATCCGCCAGGCCATTACCCGCGCCCTCGCCGACCAGTCCCGCACTATCCGCATTCCCGTGCACATGGTGGAAACTTTGAATAAGTACGCCCAGGCGGAGCGTTCTTTGGTCCAGGACTTGGGGCGCGAGCCGCTGCCCGAGGAAATCGCCGCGGAAATGGGCATTGAGGTGGAGAAGGTCTATCACTTAAAAAAGATTTCGCAGGAAACCGTGTCCATTGATTCCCCGGTGGGCGAGGATGACGGCGAAGACTCCTCTTTGGGCGACTTTATTGTGGACGAAGACACCACCAAGCCCAACGAGGTGGCTGGCCGGCAGATTTTGAAAGAATACGTCGGGAATATTTTAAAGGATCTGGATCCGCGCGAGCAGAAAATTTTAAAAATGCGTTTTGGCCTGGAAGACGGCGTGACCCATACCTTGGAAGAGGTGGGCGAGGAATTCGGGGTGACCAGGGAACGCATCCGCCAGATTGAAAGCAAGGCTTTAGAGCGCATAAGGGAGCATATTGATATAAATAAATTAAGAGACTATTAGGAAAGCTTATAGGTTGCAGCTTCTAGTTTTTAGGTCAAAACGCACCCCGATGCGTCGGGGTGTGTTTTGAGTTTGCTTAGTTTGATGGAAAATATCATATTTAAGGTAGACTTTAATCCTAATAAATAAAGGAGGAAAAATGGTATCAGGCAAAAATTTGTTTATTATAACTTTGGCTTTGTGGATCCTAGGGCCTGTTTTGTTTTTTTTAATTCTTCCACTAAGTTTGGCGGTGGCAATATGAATTTGCTAGTGCTGGGTGGGTTTTTGGCGGTCGTTGGTATATTTACTTTTGCCATGGCCATTGCAGCGATGTTTAATAATAAATCTAAAGAAGATGGCAAAATTGAATAAAAGACATTATGAATAAGGAATTGTTTAATTTTCCAATTACCGGAACCCATATTTTACAGTCGGCTTTATTGTTATTTGGCCTTCTTTTGATATTTTTTACGTACAAAGAATTTATTTTTAGGGCTCAATTTTTGAAAGATGCGAAAAGGGCTGAGGCTCAAATAATTTCAGTGGAACAAAAACAACTTAGTTGTGGTAGATTAGGATCAAATTCTTGCCGTGTTGCAGAAAATCCTGAAAAATATGGATGGGCTTCCGTGAATGTTTCCTATAATGACTTAACTAATCAAACAATCATTGCGCAAACTTCCAGTTTGGTTCACAATTTTTTCCCGGGAATAAAAATAATTAATATTTATTATCACGACAATAATCCGGAAACGGTTTTAGCGAGTAATTTTTTCATTTATTGGTTCAATACTTTAGCTTATTTGTTTATTGCTTTGTTCTTTATTGTCGTTGCTTTTAGCAAGGGCGGTGGTTGGATAAAAGGGCAAAATAAATAATCCTAAAACCCTATATTCAAAAGGGAAAAAAGGTTTTTTGGCAGGGGTATAATGACTTTGGGGGTTATCCACCATTTATCCATTGCATCCATATTTTAGCGGGAGTAAAATATAAGCAGAAAGGAAAGAGTATAGAAGA
>JAJZRC010000043.1 GCA_021847435.1 bacterium | reverse complement strand
AAGGCGCAATAACCGCAGGTTTTTGGGAAGGAGTACCGCCCATGAGCCGCGCATACAGCCCGCCATAGATTTGTCCCAATCGGACGCTATGGCGGGTTTTGATTTGTCTACATTTATTTTTATTGTTTCGCGAGATGGGCGCCATCTCTGAACGACCCGACCGGCGGACGCAAAGACAGGCTTTTTGATTTGGTTTGAAATTATTTGCCTGGCCGGTGTCTGTTTGACTCTTGCCCAATCGACATCCGCTTCAAACGCCGCCGGGCCTGTTTGTTTATTACACCATAAATCAAACTGGAAGAGTGGCCATCTCTTCCAAAATGCTGAACCTTCCTTCCCCAAACGGCATAAGCTATCCTGGATTTTATAGGCTATTGCTTAAAATTTTTAATGGGATTAAAATTAGCCTATGAAGGTTATTAGGCATCGAATTGCCTGAACAAAAAGTTTTAGGAGGGAAAGACGAGTGCTAGTCGTCCCATCCTACAAAAGGGAGGCCCTGGGAACCTCCCTTTTGATTTCTCGTTCCGCATAACATCCTTATTCCAAAAAAGTTAAAAGTCAAAAACAATTGCAAAAGCCATGTATATTTTTAAATACGACAAAAAGATTGATACAAGCTGCTGGAAGCGCGTGATTAAGGCGGGGAAATTATTTGGCCATAGCTTTCTTGATAGTTTTTACATTGATCAGTCTAAAATTCAAATCGCCAAAGACAGAATGAAAGTTTATCAGCAAGTCTGGGAACCGCGCCATGGGGCAATTTTAGAAGGCATAAAAAAAATATATAAACATCCATGCCCCAAAAAAATCCGCATTTACATTAACACCAGTCCTTACTCAATGGATGGCTATCCGAAGAAGCATATTTCCATAACTTTTAAAGCAAAAACTCACCGCAGAATTTTGACCTCAATTAGCCACGAATTGTCGCATTTTGTTTTTAAAAAATATTATACCGATTTTTGCCGTAAAATTGGCTGTGGCAAAGGCGAGATGGAAGAAATAAAAGAAATTTTAACTGTAATTAAAAATATTGAATTCCGGGGAAAATTACACAAGGGGTGGCCAATACATTCAAATTTGAGAAGATGGGCAAAAAAACAATGGAGAAAAAACCGAAACCTTAAGAGTTTAATTCGCGGTATGCACGCGTTATTAGACAAAAGGAGTTAAAGAAATGCTGGTAAGCTTCTTCACTCCTTGACCTGAGCTTGGCGAACAAATCCAGGTGCCGAGAAGTCAACAGCGAGCCGTTCGTGGTGAGGGTGATAAAATCGCCGCCATTTTCCCTGACAGCGGATAATACTTCCTCGAATTGGCGGTGCGCCAGCGGTTCTCCGCCGGATAAGAGCAGTTCTTTGCAGCTCGGGCTATAGCTTCGCCCAAAACGCAAGATCTTTAGCATCTGCGGTATGGGCATATCCTGCTTTTGGTCGTTTGCAGCTCGGCAATGGGCGCATCGCATATTGCAAATGCCCGTAATTTCTATTTGGATCTGGCCAAAAATGACCTCATAGATAGCCTGTTCGGTTTCGATCATTAATCCCGTTTGCTGTTTGACGCAGTCCATGGGTCTACCTCTTGCTGTTTGCTGGAATGCGGGGCCGAGTGAAATTCGCCAGCACGGCCCCGTCGTCTGTGGGCTTGCGCCCGGGGTTTGCGTTTAGTCGCAAATTCCGCAGGACCCTTTGCCAATCCGAGCCTTTCTGATAGGCTTCGCCTTGGGCAGGGTGTTCGGTTTTTGCGACGTAGAAAGATTTGAGGTGTTGGTTCTCATAACTCCCTCCGTCTCAGTTGGTAATGAGCCATCTTGCTGGCTATTGGCCTAAAAATAATTAGGTCCCTGGATTCCTCCAAGGCCAGGCTGGCAACCTGGGTTAGCCAGCTTTGCTCTGGGGGTATAGATGCTAAATTTTGCGGCCTTTAACCTCCAATATCTTATGCCAGTGCTTATGGTTTGCCGCGTTGTCATAAAAAGCAAATGTTTTATATTGGGCGCTATTGAAACCGTATTTGCCTAGAATCTTTTTGAACCATCTTTCAGTTAAAGCTGATTTACTGTTCTTGTCATTTTTATGAAATGTATGGATAAAAATCCATCCTCCCGGTTTGAGATTCCGCCATGCCGTATGGATTAGTTGTTCGGGATGTTTGAGCTTGTGTATCACGTAGTTAGAATATACCAGATCAAAAGGCTCCTTTGGCGAGAGATATGGTTTTTCCAGATTCACGCCGGTTATCAGGTCCACGCCGTATGCTTGCCAGCCTAATTGTTTTAGGCAAGCCACGTCAAAAAAATTACCTGCTCCTAAGTCCAGCGCTTTCTTAGGCTTGTTAAAGGTATTATTAACAAATTTCTCCAAATACGCGTTCATAAGCCGAGTATATTCCTGTTGGCCTCGTTTTACAAGCCGTGGATAAGGTGTAGATAACAGGCTCATGGAGGTGTACCCATGGGCAGAAAACCAAACCCGCCATAGATTTGTCCCAATCGGACGCTATGGCGGGTTTAAGTTTGGGGAGACGCTTGCGCGCTCAGTTGTTTTTATATAAAATTAATTATGCGCTACTTTGCTTACGGTTCCAATATGAATCTGGATCATATGCGCCGGCTTTGCGGTTGGCGTTTTGAAGTCATCAGCCCCGGGGTATTGGAAAATTACGAATTCGGCCCTGACCATCGCGGTTATGCCAATATCCGTCCGCGGCAGGGAAGCCGGGTGCATGGGGTGTTGTTTGAGCTGGACCAAAAGAGCCTGGAGGCGCTGGACGATTTTGAGGGCCACCCGCACGTTTTTGGCCGCGTTGAGGTTGAGATTAAAGACGAATCACAGCAGGCACATAAGGCATGGGTTTACCTGGAGAATGCCGAGCAGTTCGGCGGCAGCTACATCAAGCCCGAATATTTAAAACGCGTGATTGCCGGAGCGCGGGAAAATCGCCTGCCTCAGGACTGGATTAATCGCCTTGAAAGTTATTTGTAATATATAATCAATTTTACCGGATTTGTCCCGCGATAAGCGGGTTTTTATTTTGCCTTGGATCCAAAAAAACACTATAATATAAGTATGGCAGCGCAAAGAAAAATATTTAAAACCGGGCATTCGGCGGCAGTGACTATTTCCACAGGCATGCTTAAGGCTTTAGGCCTAAAGCTGGGCGATGCCGTGCGGGTGGATTTAGACACGGCTAAGAACGAAATTATTATCCGCCAAACCGGCCGGACCGAGCAGCTGCCTTTGGCGTTGAAGCTTAAGCCTACACTTAGGAGCCCTAAATAACATGCCGGTAGTAGTATGCACACAAATCTATCTTTTCCGGGATGGCCAGGTCTGTTTGCCAATGAAGAAACGGGGGTTTGGCCAAGGCTGGCATAACGGTTACGGCGGCAAGGTAGAGGAGGGCGAAAGCGTGGAAGAATCGGCGCGCCGCGAACTTAGAGAGGAGGCTGCCGTGGAATGCGCGGTTATGGACAAGCGGGCAGAGCTGGTTTTTAATTTTGCGCGTGATAAAAAGACTATTTTATCCCACGTATATTTTTGCGGGGAATTTTCAGGAGAGCCGAAAGAAACGGAAGAGATGAAGCCATTTTGGTTTAATTTTGAACAAATCCCGTACGCGGAAATGTGGCCCGATGACATAATTTGGTTCCCAAAATTTATAGCCGGAGAAACGTTTCGCGCTGAATTTGAATTTTTGGACAGCAAGCCTACTTTAGGCCGGCACGCAATCGAAACAATGGCCTTTTAACAATAATCGATCAACATTATGACAGAGGCAGATATTAAAACCGTGCAAATCAAGGTAACAGGCAAGGTTCACGGGGTAGGTTTCCGCTGGTGCAGTTATGAAAAGTTTGTAGAACTCGGCCTTACCGGAACGGCTGAAAATGCGGCCGACGGGGTAGAAATAGTGGTGACCGGCCCGGTTGACAAACTGAAGGAGTTTTTGCGTTGGGCGCAAACCGGCCCTAAAGGAGCGAAGGTGGCTAAAATGGATTATGCTACCGTTACCAATCCGGTTATAGAATCATAAAATCATATGAATATTACAAAATTAGGACATTGCTGTTTGCTGGTGGAGGAAGCGGGCTTGCGGATTTTGACTGACCCGGGCATGTTCAGCGTGGGCGCCCAGGAAAATGCGGAAGGTTTGGATGCCATAGTTATTACTCATGAGCATGCCGATCATTTGCACGCTGATTCGCTCAGGAAAATTTTACAAAAAAATCCGCGGGCAAAAATCATCGGCAATTCTTCGGTGGGCAAATTGCTTAAAGACATGGCCGGAAATTTTATACAGGTTGAAGACGGGGAGAAGGCCGAAGTCGGCGGTTTGGTTTTGTCCGGACATGGGCGGCAGCACGCGGAAATTTATGAGGATTTTGGCCAAGTGGAAAATACGGGCTATTTCATCGGCCGGCGGCTGTTTTATCCTGGCGACGCGTTTTACAATCCGGGCCGCCAGGTGGAAATTCTGGCATTGCCCGTAGCAGGGCCGTGGATGAAGGTTTCCGAAGCGGTCGATTACGGCAAAGCCATCAGCCCAAAAGTTTGTTTTCCCGTGCATGACGGCATGCTTAAAGCGGCCGGTTCGCACCATCTGGCGCCGGAAAAGTTTTTGAAAGCCGCAGGTATTGATTTTAGGCCTTTGTCTGCCGGAGAAATCCTGCAATTATGAAAAAAGTTATGCTATTGCCAGCGTTGCTAATTATCGCGGTTGTGGCAGGGCTGTACTGGCAGGCGAATGTTCGCCGGCAGGATCAGCCAATGCCTCCCGCAAGCGAGGAGCCTATGTTGATTTTCAGCACGGCTTTCGGGCCGGGTTCTCCTATTCCGCAAAAGTATACGTGTGACGGCGAGGATGCCAATCCGCCCTTGGGCTTTTCCAATGTCCCAAAGGATACCGTGTCTTTGGCGCTGGTTATGGACGACCCTGACGCGCCGGCCGGCGTATGGGTGCATTGGCTTTTATGGAATATGGAACCGTCAACCGTTCAGATCGCTGAAAATTCCGTTCCGGCAAAAGCCATTCAGGGCCAGGCCAGCAGCGGCAGAAATGCTTATGGCGGCCCTTGCCCGCCATCGGGACGGCACCGGTATTTTTTTAAACTCTATGCTCTGGATACAAAACTCAATTTGCCGTCTTATTCTTCGGCTACGGAATTGGAACAGGCTATGGTCGGCCATGTGCTGGCTAAGGCTGAACTGATGGGCACATACGGCCGATCGGGAAAATAGGCCCAGTGCAAAATAAAAAATCCCTTCCTGCCGCTAAGCCAAAAAGGAATTTTTTATTTTGTCTGAAAAATGTTATAATAAACGCGCAGTTCAACCCACGCAAGAAATAAAAATGGCCAAAAATCAGGGCAAAAAAACCCAAAGCGGCTTCAGCCTGCTGGAAGTGCCGATCTCGCTGTTTATTATCGCGGTAATGCTTTTGGTTTACGCGGCCGCTTCCAATACCTTAATGCTGAACCGCAATTCCAGGGAAGCGGATTTGGCCAATTATATCGCAGTGAGCGAAATGGAAGATCTGCGCGATGCCGGCTATGCCAATTTGCCCGCCAGCGGGCCGTTTGCCCATCAGCTTTTGAACCAGCTTCCTTCCGGCGCCGCAGCCATTGTCGTTAACGATTATAATAATGACACTAAAGAGGTGGTTGTTACAGTTAGCTGGAAAGATCCCGGAAGTTTTGCGGAGCATTCGGCGGTTTTAACCACCTTAATTAATAAGTACGGATTGTAAAACTATGGGTAAGACGGCAAATAACAGCGCGGCGTCCCGGCCGGGGTTCACTTTAATTGAGGTGATTATGGTTTTATTTTTCGCCGGTATTTTAATGACCGTTCTATTCATGCTGTACGACTGGCACAGCAAAATTTACAGCTACCAACAAGCCATGGTCAGGTCCGCCTCGGCCGTGCGCGCCGCTTTTGGCGAACTAAACCAGTATGCAGCGCAGGCCGGCGCGGTATTAGCCAGCGCTTCCATTGGCGGAACGGTCTATAATTCGGATGCCCAGACACTGGTGCTGCAGCTGCCGGCTGCTGATGCCGGAGGGAATATTTTGGCGGGCCGCAGCGATCTTGCCGTTTTTTATTTATCCGGAAGCAATTTGTATTTTAAGCTGCGGCCGGATCCGCAAAGTTTTCGCCAGCCCCTGGACAAGCTCTTGGCTGAAGGCGTGGCTTCGCTTATCTTTTCTTATAACAACCCCGATTTTATCTTAGTAAAACGCATTGATGTCGACATGTCCAGCAGCCAGCAGGCTAAACAACAGACAGTTACAAGCCATTTAAGGCAAAATATTGATTTGAAAAATTATTAAACGAATATGAGCCAAAAAAATAATTCGGGGTATTTAGTATTATTCGCTGTCTTGTTCCTGGCCCTTTTTATGGCCGCCGCGGCCTCCTTGCTCGGGTATACCACGCTGAACATTAAAGGCGTGCGCCAGACTTATTTGAAAAACCAGGCCGTATATCTCGCCCAGGCCGGCGTAGATAAGGCTATTCACGAACTTAACTCTAACCCTAATTACGCGGGGGAGGCCAATACGGCCATAGGAGCGGGGGAATTTAGCGTTGCCATTACTACCGTTGACGCCACTACCAAGCGGATTGTGGCCACAGGCTTCATTCCCGACAGCGGCAATCCCGCGCAAACTAAGGTCATTAGGGCAACCGCGACCATAAATTCTTCCCAGGTCGCGTTTAATTTCGGCGTACAAGTTGGAGCTGGCGGCTTGAGCATGAGCAATAATACCACCATTAACGGGAATGTTTTTTCCAACGGCACTATTTCCGGAAGCAGCGGTTCCCATATTACCGGCAGCGCTACGGTGGCGGCCGGGACCGCTGCGGCGGCAGATCAGCAATGGACTGTGCAAAATTCCAATTTTGCGTTCGGCAATGCCAGCGCCCGCAGCGCCGCGGCCCAAAGCTTTGTGCCTGGCATCAGCGGCAAGCTAAACAAGGTAAGCGCGTATTTAAAGAAAACCGGTTTGCCCGGAGATTTAACCGTCCGAATCGTGACAGACAATTCCGGCAGCCCTTCCAAGACTGTGTTGGCGAGCGGCGCCATTATGTCTTCATCCGTGGCCGGCAACTACGCATTCGTAGACGGTCTGTTTTCCTCCAGCCCGAATTTAACCGCGGGCGTAAAATACTGGATTATGCTGGTCAGTCCGGTCAGCAGCGGAAATTATTTTTATTGGGGCATGGACAACACTGACGCTTACGCAGGCAATACGGGCAAGTACAGCGCCAGCTGGAATGCGAAAAACCCCGTGTGGAGCGCCGCAGGGGGCGATTTGAACTTTAAAACTTACATGGGAGGCAATGTCACTTCTATAAATGGAGTGGCGGTCGGGGGCGATGCCGCAGCGCAGAATTTGTCTAACTGCACGGTAAACGGCAGCGCGTTTTATCAGACAATCAGCAGCTGCGCGGTTGTGGGCACTTCGACTCCCAACAGCGATCCGCCGCCGCCCGCGCCCATGCCGATTTCCGAAGCGCAAATCCAGGAATGGGAAGATGTGGCCAGTTCCGGCGGAATCATTAGCGGCAATTATAACGTAAACGGTACTGTTACCATGGGGCCTAAAGAAATTAACGGTGATTTGGTGGTTACCAATGGCGCCAAGCTTATTTTGACCGGTCCGGTTTGGGTGCGGGGCAACATCACCATTTCCAATAACGGCCAAGTGGCTATCCATCAGAGTTTGGGCAGCAACGGAACCGTGCTTTTGGCAGACAACCCCAGCAACCCGAGCGGCAGCGGTTTGGTATTGGTTTCCAACAATGGAGTAGTGTCCGGAAATGGCAACGCTAATAGTTTTTTGATGCTGCTTTCTGCCAATACCAGCACAAACGCCATGAACATCAGCAATAATGCCGCAGGAGCGATTTATTATGCGGCCAACGGCACCATCCAGGTGGCGAATAACGCGGGCGGAAATCAGATTACCGGGCATGCCATTTCCATGTCCAACAACTCTACGGTCGATTACAACAGCGGTTTGCAAAGCGCCACATTTTCCAACGGACCCGGCGGCAGTTGGAATTTCTTGCCCGGCACTTACGTTATAGAACCTTAAATTTATTTCATGGCTCAAGCGCGGCCTTGTCCTTATTGCGGCAATAATCCCGTTCCGCACCGGATATACTGGTACAACGAAACATTGAATATCCTGCTTACCGGCATCAGGCAGGCTATTTTATACAATCCCGCATCCGCGAGCCTGGCGCGCCGGGGTTGGGGCCGTAAATTTGCTCGGGTTTTTTTGGCGCTGGCAGAAGCTTTGAGAATTATTTCCCGGCAAAAAGATATAAACAGATGCAAAGTCAGGCGCGCCCAGGTGCTGTGGGAGGAGGCCGGAAAGAGGGATGTTGAGATGCAAGAGCTGCTGCTGTTTGGAAAACCTATTGACGTTTATATTGCGAGAAAAAAAGAATGTCCGACAGGCTCCCAAATTTTATTCAGCGGGCTGCCGCGCCCGGCCGGCTACAGCAATCGCTGGCTGGACCTGATGGATGACAAATGGCTGTTAAAGAAAAAATTTTTAGCACAGGGCTTGCCCGTGCCAGCGGGCGGCTCAGCCTGCGGCATGAGAGCGGCTTTAAAAATTTTTTCACATATCCAAAAGCCGGCCATAGTCAAGCCGCGGGCCGGGAGCCGCGGCCGGCACAGTACGACTTTTGTCTTTACGCCCGCAGAATTAAAATCCGCTTTTCATATTGCCCAAAAGCTGTGCCACTGGGTTATGGTGGAGGAACAGCTGTCCGGCCCGGTTTACCGGGCCACGGTGGTTGATTTTAAGCTGGCCGGGGTACTGCGCGGGGATCCTCCGCAGATAATTGGCGACGGCAAACGCAGTTTAAAAGAGCTGATCGGTGAAAAAAATCGACAGCCCCATCCGGGCGTCAAGGATATCGCGGCGGATGCGGAAACGGAGAGGTTTATTCATAGACAAATTTCAAATTCCAAATTCCGAATTTCAAAAAATTCTCCGATTTTCCCGCCAGCCGGCGAGGCGGGTAATCTCCAATCGTCAAGATCGCCGTTAGATTATGTTCCGCCAAAAGGCGAAAGAGTTTCGCTGTCCGAAAAAATCGGCGTGAATTACGGCGGCTCATCAAGCGAAGATTTTGAAATTTGCCATCCGGAAAACAAGGAACTTTTTGTCCGCGCGGCCAAGGTTTTGGGCGACCCGTTGGTGGGTTTTGACTTTATTATCCCCGATATCACCCGTTCTTATCGCGAGCAGCGCTGCGGGTTCATTGAGGCCAATACGCTGCCGTTCATCAATCTGCATCATGACCCGCTTTTGGGCGCGCCGCGCAATGTGGCAGCCAAAGTTTGGGATATGGTTAAAAAAAGCTAAAGTCAAAGGTGCTCTTTGCCACATTTGACACACTATAAAATCATGAACTCGCGTGACTATAAAATTTTAAGGCCAAACTGTTATTATCATATTTACAACCGTGGTAACAACAAGGCGGAAATTTTTAAAGACAGCCAGGATTATTTGAATTTTTTAAAAAGGTTAAAACTTGTTATTTTCCCAAAGGCGAAGCTAAAATTTGAATCTCGGCTTAGGATAAGTCCCTTGCCTTCCAATAGTTTCAGTTTACTTTCTTACTGCCTAATGCCAAACCATTTTCATCTGCTCATCAGGCAAAATAGCGAGGTTGGACTCGATCGTTTAATTGCCAAAGTTTGCACCAGCTACGCAAAATATTTTAATTTGAAATATGGGCATATCGGCAATTTGTTTCAGGACCGGTTTAAAGCCAAATTGGTTGATAATGATTCGTATTTAATTTACCTTTCCGCTTATATTCACAACAATGCAGAAAACCCTTTGGAGTATGATTATTCCAGTTTAAAGGATTATCTAGGCAAAAGATCTGGCAATTTATGTGATAAAACATTTTTATTAAATTTGTTTGATAATAACCCCGAAAAGTATAAAAAATTTGTGCTTGGTTTTGACCAAGAGTATGAAGACAAAATTAAGAATTATTTATTTGAAGAATAATGTC
>JAJZRC010000042.1 GCA_021847435.1 bacterium | reverse complement strand
GGATGGCTGGGAAGTCCCGTTTTACGTCGCTGCCCAGCACCCACCATTCCCTTAAATCCGCGGAAAGCTGTTCCCACGCCTGGCGTATGAGCGCTACCATATCAAAAAACCCCGGGGATTTTAAAATGAAATAACCATTGTATATATTTTATTAGCGACGTAGAGCGAGCGATAGATTCCTTAAGGACTCTATTCCGAGCCGAGGAGCTAATACAGGTTCAATACCTCGGAGCTCTGCTCCGAAATGACAGATATCTCTTGCAGTAATACCTCGCCAGCTTGCTGCGAGGAACCTTTATTTTGCGGCCCACAACATGCCTTTAAATTGGCTGTTTACCACCAGAGGCACCCCCTGCAGCTGTTTGACGCGCAGGGCAATCTGTTGGACCGGGCACATGTGCTGCTTGCGGCTTTGTGTGGCGCAGTGCGCGCACAGGCCGCGAAGCTGGTAAACAATATTTGATTTTCTTTTTTCTATTTCGCTCATAAAATAGCAATTAGCTGTTAGCGTTTAGCGATTAGCTAAATACCAATAAAATTATTTTGATTGTAAAAGTTTGCTTAAAATTTTCATAACTTCCGTTAAAAGGCCGTCGACTTTGGAAAAATCAATGCTTTCTCCCCAAGACAGTCTTTTTGCAATTTCTATCTGGGTTTCCAATTCAGCGCCTGAAGCAAATGATATTGAAAGAAAATAAAAAAACTCTCTATCCCCAGATCCTCGTCTGCCTTCCGCAATGTTGGATGGTATCAAAACGCAGCAACGGCTGACCGGAAAATTAAACCATATAGCTCATTTGACGGGTATTTTTCTGTAATCCTATAGACCTCAACGACAAGCTCCATCGATTTTTGCCAAACTATTAAATTTTTGCAATTAGGCTGCATTTTGTTTTGCTAAACGCTAACCGCTAAGAGCTAAAAGCTACTCCAACTGCCTTATTACCCCCACAACCTTTCCCTGGACCATCCATTCCTCTTTGGGATAAATATCTTTAAATTTGGGGTTTTCGGCTTTTAAATAACTGCGATTCTTGATTTGGATGAACCTTTTGACCGTGGCCTCGTCGTGCAGCAGGGCCACCACAATGTCATTATGCTTCACGTCTTTTGTCGGCCTGACAATAACCAGATCGTCTTCGTAAATCCCGGCGTTGATCATGCTGTCGCCCCGGACCTTGAGCAGAAACACATCCCGGCGGCCGCGGATTAGGCTGGTAGGCAGATTTATCCATTCTTCGATCTGCTCTTCGGCCAAGTGCGGACTTCCTGCCTGAACATTGCCGATTAAAGGTACGCTTATAAGGCCTTTTTCCAAACTTTCTCCCAGGGTCTTTAAAATTTCTATACCCCTGGCTTTGCCGCTGGTGCGGATATAACCTTCGCCTTCCAGAGCATCCAGGAGCTTGGCCACCGCGTTTTTGGATTTAACCTTAAGATGTTCGGCCATTTCCGAAATACTTGGCGGCAAATTATATTCGCGAACCTGGCGGATTATAAAATGCAATAACTGCTTTTGCCTGTTGGTAATGCTCATATGGGTAAAGGATTAAAAATCTTTGATATTTACATAGTATACTTTCGTTCACCCTTTGTCAATCGCCTTTATTTTTGCTATTTTTAATTCAACGAGGAGGAGTTATCCACACGGAAAAGGAAAGAGGAGATATGCTCGTAACAATTACAGAAAAAGCCCGCTATTTCAACGCCCTGCTCTCGGGCACTTCCTCAAACTTCTGCAACTTCTGCGGCGGCGAACTCACCATCGTAGCCTGCAAACACCACCAACAACGCCCAGACTGCGAACGCAGGCTCCGTGAAAGCGGCCACCACCCCCGATGCTTGTACCACGCCCGGGAGTGCAAGCCGTGCAAATGAAAACACGCCGCGGGAACGTAAATCCCGCGGCGCCGTTGTTTATACCAACTTTTACTGCTATTTTGTGTTCAGCAGAAACTTGATGAAAATTATTATCCCCTGCCAGACGTTTTTCAAAATCGGCACGGAAGCGGGCAGCAGCACCACCAGGGCAATTAGGAATATAAAGTCTTTTTTGATTATTTTAAAAATAGAGTACACCAGCAATACGGCCAGCCCGATGGAAATAACCGGCTGCAAGCTGGTCGGGAAGTTTTTTAAAAACTCCAAATATAGCTGTTGAATGGTGTCCATATAATTATTTTTTAGCGGATTTTCTCTTTTTATTTTTGACATCATCCAGCACCACCAGGTGCGGGTAGTCGAAAATGTCTTTAATAAACTTGTCAAAAGTATCGCGCCGGAGCAAAAATTCCTCCAGGCTCATAATGCTGTAATTAATATCCTGCCCCATGAGCTTTTGCGCGGACTTTAAAAAATTCGCCAGCTTATTCAAATTAACCTTTCCCACCAAAAGCAAATCCACAGGCAGGTTGGGCTGGCCGCAAAAAATACCGCTTAAAAACGCCGCCTTAATATCCCCTACTTTTTTTATTGCGGAGAACAGCTCATCATGGTACACAATGCCCGACCGGGAAAACGAAAGCCTTAAATCAGGCAGCAGCTTGTAGCGGCTGTTTAATAAAAAATATTTTTTGTTCTTTTTACTAAAAACCTTTAAAGCGCCTAAATTAACCAGCTTGCCCAAAGCATGGGCAACTTTCATATGGGAGATGTTAAGCCTTTTGGAAAGCTCCAAAATGGAGAAGCTTCTTTGGGGCGCGGCCAGAAAAAAACTTAAAACGGCGGAGTCGTGCTTGGAGTCTATAATATCACTGAGCATTATTCGATTTTTGGTTTAATTGTCTGGGATTATTATAGCATATTCTAAGAAATCGGCCCTAAAAAAACAAGCACCCGGGCCGCGCCGCATTGGGGATGATTCTATAATTCGGCGCGTTTTACGCTCTGGCAAGAAAACTTGCCAAAACAACCTATCTTTATTAAAGATAAAACAGTATTGTAACAGCTTAAAAATAAAAATTCAAAAGCAAGTAGATAACGAAACCCCGGCACAGCCAACTGAAATGCAACCGCAAACCAAACGGCCTTTCAAACTGCTTATTGCCGCGATATTTTTAATTGCACTCCCAGCTGCTGCATATTTAGGTTACCCGCAAGTCCAGAGATATTTTGCACAGCCAAAATCTGCCGAAATCGAAAATACCCCAAAACAAAACCGGCCTGTTGATACCGCAACAAAAACCACGGCCGCACAGGAGCAAAAGTCCCTGCTTTCCAAATATGGGCAGTTGGAGTTCCCGGCCGTGGCAGCTTCCGCACCCGTGTCCCAAAACGAAATTCCCGGTGAAATCCTAAATTTACTTGTTAATGCCCAGGGTGTAAATGCAGAAAAGCTGGTTTTTGCCGGCCAATTGCCCGGCCTGCGTGCCAATTTCCAATACGCCAGCGGAGATTTAAAATCCGTTTTTGAAAAAAATATCCAAATCATGGAAGCCGGGGGTCTGGAAATAAATACCGCAGCCCGCAGCGAACAATTCGCCTTTGGCGACTTTCAAAATGCCAAGTTCAAAGCGCGCCTAAGCCTGACTCTGGAAACAAATATAATATCGGGGAAAATTACGACAATTTATAAATAACGCTGATGCGAAACTTGTCACCAAGCAAATTAAACTTTATTAGGACTTACGCACTGAGCCAAGTTCGAGGCATTTTCCGAGGATTTTTGGAGGCGTAGCCGGGCTACGCCGATAAAAACCGCAGGAAAATAACGAAGAAATTGGCCGGAGCCGCTTTTTATGGGACGGGCTCTGCCCGCCCAAAAAGCGGCGGTGCGTAGGTCCTATTTATTTTAACGGTTGCCGGATTTCTTTTGGCAGTGCTGTATTTTGCCCCAAGCTTTACAAGAGCTGCTTCCATATCCTGCGACTACGGCGGCTTAAGCTGTAGCGCCACAGATAGTGCAAATTCCTCCTGTCCGTCTGTCCCAACAAATACTGCATGTTCTTGTTCGGGAAACGATATTCCTTCCTGCATACGCGTGGATATTCCTCAATACTGCAGTCCAAATTCACCATGTGGCGGGGCCATAATGTATTCGCCCTTAATTCCAGAAGCTAATGCCTGGGATACCAATTGCTGTGCGCCACAAACAGGCTGGGGCTGCCAGTGCCTCCCCGGTCTGTTCGCGGCCAGTTTTTCGCTCAACCACATCGGCAGCGGGCTTTCCACCTTGAGCCTGAAGAAGGTTTCGGATGGTTCCACCGTTCTCTCCCTGTCCATCAACAACGGGCCGGGCCAGAATTCGGTAATGGTTTATCCGCCTCCGGTCTCGGCCGTGATTATGCCCACTGCCACGGGTTTTGGCGGCTGGCGCCAAGTCAGTAGCTTGACAAACCGCACGGCAGTGATATATTGAGCTTAGAAAAAGTCTTAAACAAAAGGGTTTTTTGCTCTTTGATAACTTCAAGGAGGCAATAGATAACGTAATATTTGTTAGTTTAAGTGTGTCTGTAAACAGAGTGGTTGGGTGTATAATTATAGACAGCAGATAACATCAATATCCTATGTTTTCAAAGCTAAATGCCCACCTTAAATGGATTGTCCCGGCCATAGCAGCAATTATCCTGCTGGTATGGTTCTGGGCAAGCCAAAGCCCCAAAATCATTTCCGCCACAGTAAGTCCGGAAACCGCTTTAAGCTCTACGACAACAGGTCAAACGCTCTTAAATTTTAAATTAAAGCTAAAGGGCAGTCTGCCTGTGTTGGCGGCCTCCCTGAAAACATTGGGGACAACAGCTGCCGGTTTAAAAGTGTCACTAACCAAACAGGCCGATGGCAGTTTCACCGGAAGCGTTAAAACCCCTCCAGAGTGGCTAAACAAGCCTCAAACAATCACTTTTGGCCTTTATGTAAATGGCACCAGAACTTCCGGTGCGGCCGGTGCGGTAAGATTTGCCATTACCGACATTCCCGCAGTTCTTCCTCCCGATCCGGGAGAGGCCGGCAAGCAAACGCTGGAAGGCATAGACAGCGACCAAGACGGAGTCAGAGATGACCTGCAAAGGGAAATTGTGTTTATGTATCCGGACAGGGATGAAGTTAGAAGGGTGCTGAGGGCGATGGTTAAAAAACAACAGGATGTAATTACCACCACCGGAGACCATGAACACTTTAAGGGGTTGATTAGCTCCGAGCTTGCTTTTAAGAATTGTTATCGTTATTTGGTGTTTGGGGGTGGTGTGAGGGACTACACTAATGGCGATATTCTATGGAAAATGTTGCGTAATACAGATGAACGCAAGAAAAAAGATGAAGATCATAATCGTATAGCCACTCCTTATACAAGCCCGATTTATAGTACTTCCGAAGCCTGCACCCAACCCCTAGTCCAAGGCCAGTATTAGTCTTTAGTTAGCAAATAATTTCTTCTTTCCCCACGCTGATTGCCAGTTTATGGCAGTCAGTAGGGGAAAGAAGAATCATTGGTAGCGCTAAGGCAGTTGTTTGCTAAGACTGCCAGTGTTTTTGCTATCCCAAAACTTAGTGTAAGGAGAAAGTGTATGACAAGCGGCTTTGGCCGTCTCGTACTTCTGTTTTGGCTGCTGGTTTCGTCCAGCGGCCTAGTGTTGGCTCAATGCCCTCAAGGCAAAACAGCGTTCATTTGGGTGAATGGGATTTTGGTGAAGGATCGTTCGACTTGGGAATCTTCGGTCGACAACATCAAGGCCAAATTCCTTGTCGCTCACCCCACCCTCAACCCCAGCTGCATCGTATTCGATGCCGTCTACAACCACAGCGTCAACTGGTACCGCGATCTGCTGCAATCAGACTATCAGATGGCTTTGCAGGACGTTGATAGATATCTCAATGACCTCAGCCTGCTCAACACGGCGCCTAAGGCCCGTCAGTCGTTCATGGCCGCGGCTTTGGGTTATCAGAAAGATTTGCTGTCCGGCGATTCCGATATGGCTGTTTTGGATAAAGCCATACTGGACTGGTGGAGCCAGGGCTACCGCGTGGTCTTGGTCGGCCACAGCCAAGGTACCTTTTACAGCAACGCCGCGTACAACATCCGTCTGCGGAATGCCGACGGCAAGGGCAAGCAATTGCCCAACTCAAACCAGCTTTCCGTGGTTAATATTGCCACGCCGGCCAACAATGTGGCTGACGGCAGGCAAATGTACACCACCCACTGCAACGACTTTATCTACTACGCGCCCAATAACGTAGGAGGGAAGGCGCTGCCTTGGAACGTACGCGACAGCTTTGCCGCCTGCGCCGCGGCATCTACCGCCAACTTTGTCCTTAACCTGTTCAGCGCGGTTGGAGAATTGATAAAATTGGGCTATTCAGTGCCAAGCCATCTGCTTGACACCTATATGGCTGACAACTCCAACGCCCAGAAGCAGATATATCGGCATCTGGAAGATTCCCTGCCTGACCCGCTCTGCAACGGCGACGTCAACTGCTACCTCAAGGACGACTTCCGGTCGGCGGATTACACGGGCAACTGGCTGCGGACCGGAGACTTGCCGGCGGGGAAGAATTCTTCCGTCAGGCAAATTTCGGGAATCCTGGAATTCTACACCCGCGGCTACTTTGTCGGGGGAGGAGGAAATGGTTTCACTGTTTACGCTCCGGGGAAATTCACCCTGCGTACCCGCCGGGTCTTCACCGGCCCGTTTACGGCCAGTTTTTGACAAGCGGGGTCAAGTCTGAATTTTTAACAAAATAGAATTTGCTTTTTGATACTTGACAAGCCTTGAGGAACGGGGATATATTGAGCTTAGAAAAAGTCATAAACAAAAGGTTTTTTTGCTCTTTGATAGCTTCAAGGAGGCAATATATCGCAATATTAGTTAGTTTAAGTGTGTCCGTAAACAATATTGTAGTCATAAATATAAATGGGTATAGATAATAGAGGTGTAGGAATAAACAATAAGCCCAAACGTATATGTTCAGCAACCTTAAACAACAGCTTAAGTGGCTGGCGCCAATAACAGTGCTTGTGATTGTTATTTTGGTTTTTCTGTCCCAGATTCCTCAAATCATTTCAGCCGAGGTCGGTCCGGAAGTAATCGTCAAAAACCAACCGGCAGAAATATCGGTAACGGCGGTAGTAAAGCCAAAATGGTATAGTCTGCCGATTATTTACGCCAGACTGGTCAAGCCGGGAAAAACAATCAATACTTTTACCGGTAAAGCGGCCTTTTTAGGTTTCTTGCGCAAAACCGGAAAAGATACCTCAGGCAACTCGGTCTATACCGGCAGATTCAGCGTTAACCGCGGTACGGCGGAAACCGAGCAAGTTCAGCTAAAGACCCTATGGTCCAAAGAAGCTTACCCCAGTCAGGAGATATATAAAAATGACGTCTATCCTAAGGCTTTTACCTGGCCAACCTTAAGGCTGGCCGTCTCAACCAGAAATTTCACCCTCCCCCCTGATTCGGGCGAGGCCGGCAAGGCCACTTTGGAAGGCATAGACAGCGACCATGATGGCGTACGGGATGATATACAAAGGGAAATCTTTTTCCAATACCCCGAGAGCGAGAGGATGAGGAAGGGGTTCAGCCAAGTACTAACTACATATGGCAACCAAATATATGCAGTAGCTACGTCGACTATCAATCAAATACAGCAGGCTGTTTTTTTGGCTAAAGTGTGCAGACAGTCTCTTCTTGGTATTCGCTTTGGTGGTTTTAACAGCAATGCTTCTAAGCATTTAGAAGAAGTTGAAAACTGGCTTTCCACAATAGATGTAAATAGTGAATTACGAAGTAACAGGGGAAAGCAAATTTCAAACCTGATTGATTACACGATAATTTATACTGCCCCTAAACCGCCAACCAACGCCTGCGTTTTTGACTGGCAATCCCTGCCCGACTAACTCCAAACCATAAACCCACCAGGAAAGTCTTCTTTCCCGAAGTGAGCTTAAAGGTAAATTGAAAAACACCTTTGAGCTTTTGACTTTGGGAAAGAAGAAACCTGTTGGTTCTTCCGCTCCCAATCTCACAGTAAAGGATGTTTAAGTATGTTGCGAAAGACGTGTCTGTTATTGCTGCTGCTTTCCGCAGTCAGCCAGGCCCAATCCACTTTAGTCTGCCCGGACAAACCGAGCACGACATACATCTACGTGAACGGCATTTGGAACCGCGCGGGACAGCCGGAGCAGTCCCGGTCGTTGTTGGAGAACAGTTTCCGCCTGCATCTGGCTTCCGCGGCCAACCCCGACCAGCCACCGGTAACCAGCGGCGTGGGAAGCTGCGTCCGGTTCCTGGTTTCTCCCGTTGATACTGCTGGCTGGTTGCAAGACCTGCTGCGGATTACGGGCGAGCTGGAACTGAACAAAGCCGTTCAGTACGCCAACTCGCCAGACAACTTGACCGGCGAAACCGGCCGGGTAAAAGCCGGGGTGCTGATAAGTTGGTGGAAGTATGTCCGCTTAACGGCAAACGAGCTGCGCGCTTACGCTTCGGCCAAGGCGCTTAACTACACCGCCGCGCAGAAGAACCTCGCCAGCCTGCTGAAAACGGCCAAAGACGAACTGGCGGCCGGCAACAAAGTGGTCTTAGTCGGCCACAGCGAGGGCAATCTCTACGCCCAGGCCGCTTACGATCAGCTGGTTTACAACGAGGCCGCCTGGCAGCGCCAAAACAAACTGCTGTTGCCTGACACCTCCAGGCTCGTGGCTGTCGGCATCTCAGTGCCGTCTGACCACATCGCCGATCGTACAGAACTGCCTTCGCGAATCGGACCCGAGACCCAAAACAACCTCCCGGGGCATCAACGCTACACCACCTACTGCCAGGACTTCATTTGGACCTTTATGCCCAAATCCATGGGCTACAATGCCACGGGTTTCTGGTTTTCGTGCCAATGGAGCCTATTGGCAAACGCGACCATTGAAGTTTTTGGCCTGTTGGATAGGGCCAATTTTCTGGACAAGCCGCCTGCCCAGTCAACGTTGAGCATGGTGCGGAGCGACTCTTCACTGTGGAGCAAGACTTTGTCTTTGGCCGCGCAGTTTGTGCTGACCTTTGGCACCAATCTTGCCTACCACCGGTTTGATTCGTACCTTACCTACGGCTCGGATGCCTACCGGCAGATTATGTTTGATCTGGTGGCGCTGCTGCCGGTCGGACCTGATTTGAAGAACAACCCTGGATGCTTGCTGTGCGAAAGCTTTAACAGCGCTTACGGGGACTGGTGGAAATACCGCTGGGACTATACCTCCGACGTCAGTGATTTCGGCGGGACTGTTTCCCAGGCTTCCAACGGCCTGCTTAGCCAGGCGCAAGCCGGTTCGCAAACGCTCCAGTCCAGGGTCATACATAATATTACTGGACTAACATCGTTGGAAAATTAAGGTAACTAAGGGTATGATAATGATGATCGCAATTAACGATTATCATTATGACCAACGAAAAGTCAATTTTAGAATTAGTCCTCCCGGATGGGATATTTGAATGGTTCGATGTCGCCGGAGGCGACAGAGACGAAACTGATTTAAAAATAATTTTGGAAGAAAAAAATATTCCCCCTATTCCTGAAGATTTAAAAGACAAGAAAATAATCTCTAAAGGCTTTACCGACATTACCATCACGGACTTTCCCATCCGCGGCAGGAGAACCCTCCTGACTTTCCGGCGCAGATACTGGCAGGTGGAAGGAGAACAAAAACTTTTAAAAAGAGACATTAAACTAAGCTTCCCCGGCACCCAGCTGGAACAGGAATTTGCTGTTTTTTTAAAAGAAGACGGCGGAAGAAAATCCGGTCTCTCTAACTTCTATCGCAAAGTTTCACTGCCTCCCACAGAAAGAATTTGAGCTACAGTACAAAAATTATTTAAGCGGTTTTTATCAATGGAACCAAAAAGACCATGCCGAACGTTGGATGCTGTTTGAAGAAAATATCGGCCCCAGACTTTCCATAGACGAAGTGGAAGTAACTAATGGCGAACTCTATACAGTACTTACCAACAAAGCGGCGCATGGGAAACAGAAAGCTTTGGTAGCTATGTTGGAAGGCACAAAAGCCAGTGAAATAGCTCCAATACTAAATCAAATCCCCACAGAACAAAGAGCAAGGGTTTTAGAAGTCACCCTGGATATGTCCGAGTCCATGGAAGCCATTATTAAAAGAACCTTTCCCAAAGCCAGAATTGTTACCGACAGATTCCACGTCCAGCAGTTAATCAGCGAGGCCCTGCAGGAAGTCAGAATCGCCTTTAGGTGGGAAGCCATTAAAGAAG
>JAJZRC010000041.1 GCA_021847435.1 bacterium | reverse complement strand
AGAAAGGCGGTAAAAAGAATTAAAGCCAATCAACGATTCAGAAAGATTGAAAACAACGAGCAACTGATTCGTTATCTCAAAGAAAAGTTAAGCCTTTACTGGTCGCCCGAGCAAATAGCCGGAAGACATACCAACTTAGATTTACTTTGCCTATCCTTACCACAGCCGGGAGCGAGGCGGTAACGAAAACTGTAATGGCTTACTTAGACAATTCTTCCCTAGAGGCTCCTGCTTTGCTACGATTATCCAAAGACAGATTGAGGCGGCGGCTGAATTAATCAATCACCACCCCAGAAAGAGACATGGCTATTTAACGCCTACAGAGATTTTCACCGGAAATCGCGCTTTGGATTAGAATCTATTCGCCCTAAATTCTAAATCAGATCGTATCCTGCAGATAGGAGCTTGTAATCAACTGGTGGGCGGGGAGGGAGTTGAACCCTCACGGCCTTGCGGCCATACGGCCCTGAACCGTACGTGTCTGCCAATTCCACCACTCGCCCTTCAGCTGGTTGCAAGATGTTTGTGTTGCGCCAGTAATAAATTTTAGCACCAAACAGCCGGTTTTAGCAACTCGCTTGCCGGCCGGCGCTATTTCCAGACGCGTTTTTGGCTGATGTACCAGTCAGCCACGGTATTAAAACGGTCTGCGGTATCAAAAAGCACTGCCTGTTGGGCATTTTTTATTTTCTCGTCCAGAGAATAAATAAATTCGGTCTGGTCCAGCAGTATGAGCGGCGTCTGGGAAAAAACCAGGTTGTTAAACTGCTGGTAATTCTGCCGGCGCAGGTTTTTGTCCGTGGTTGTCCGGGCTTCCGTAATCAGCTTGTCTGCCGTTGCATCGCTAAAGCCGGTGAGATTGTAGCCGGGGTCGCGCGTCTGGCTGGAGTGCCAGAACAGGAACGGGTCCGGATCGGCGCCGAATTTTTGCGGGAAGAGCAGGGCGTCAAAATCCCGGGGTTTGATCAGGGAGTCGGTAAGTTCTTTGGTGGGCAAAACTTTCAGGCTGACCTTTATGCCCAGGGCCTGCCATTGGCTGGACAACATTTCAGCCGCTTTGGCGTTGGCGGGAGAGTCGTTAGTGGCCAGGGTAAATTCCAAAACAGTATTTTTTTTGCTGCGCTGTCCGCTGCCGGGGTCTGTTTTCCAGCCTGCCGCATCCAGCAGGGCTGCGGCCCGCTCCGGTTCCGGGTTGCTGATCTCAGCGCGGTTTTGCCGGCCGTCAAGCAGGAAAGGCGAGCTTGGAGCCAGGGCTTTTCCTTTGAACACCTGGTCAATGATCGCCTGGCGGTCGGTTGCCAGAGCCAAAGCCCGGCGGACTTTAATATCCGAAAGGATTTTATTGTTCAGGTTGAAGAAAACCACCTGGTACTGAAGCATCGGTTCGCTGAGCGTCTGCCCCTGAGCGGCGCCGTTATTCGCAGCCAAGCTGCTGCCCAATGGGACATAGCCGAAACCGTCAATTTCTCTGCTATGGAAGGCATTGGCCAGGTCCTCGTCTGAATTATAAAATTTCAGGGTGATTTGGCTGATTTTGGGCCGGTTTTGATAATAATCGGTATTGGCGTTTAAGGTGACGGCTTCTATTTTGCCGCTGGGCAATTTTTTTATCTCTTTTATGGCGTATGGCCCGCTGCCTACGGCTTCCAGGTTGAACTGCGAGAGCAGGAAGTTTTGCGAGTCCACTTTGCCCCAAATGTTTTTAGACAGAACCGGCAGAGTCAGATTGTATGCGAAAGGGCCCGAAATATCCTGAGTCGTGAATTTAACGCTGAAATCAGACAGTTTCTCTACTGCCGTGGCCTGCCACAGCGGCCTTAACGGGCTTTTATACGCCGGATCTTTCAGCAGATTTATGGTAAAAACTACATCGTCGGCCGTAACGCTTTTGCCGTTATGCCAGCGGGCGTTGCGTTTTATGTTGATGACGTACTGCTTTTGGTCAGGAGAAATTTCCGGCTGGCCGTCGGCCAAGTCCGGCACCAACTGGCCTTGTCCGTCCAATTTGTAAAGCCCGGAGAATACCAGCCTGGTCAAAGAGAGGTCGGGTTCGCCGCGCGCCAAGAGCGGGTTAATGTAAGCCGGCTGGCCGCGGATGCCTTCGGTATAGTTGCCGCCGAAAGTCGGCGTCAATACCGTGTGGCTGCGGTAAAAGTTGCGGGCTGAAAGAATCAGGCTGAAAGCCGCTAGTAAGAGCAGGGCAGCCAGGGCGATTTTTTCGTTTTTGCTCAATAAAGAAAAAACTTTCCGTAATGTGGAAAGGCTTAGGTGTTTGAGCTCTTTTAACCCTGCTGCCGCGGATCGGGCGTAAGAGATTGGATTGTTGAGGAAACCGTTCATTGTTGGCGACATCAGTGCGCAAACCGGGTTCTAATGGCGCAAAGTCGTCTGAATTCGCGCTTGGCCGTTTAGCCTTGTTACTTGCTAAACAGGAAGCTGATGTTAATGGCGACAAAGATTATGCCCAAGACAATAGTCGCATAAAATAGCCATTTTTCAAAACCTCGGCGCGTTTGGACAATATTGCCGGCGCTTCCGAAAACATTGGACAGCCCGGAAGATTTGTTTTGCAACGCGATGGAAGCAATTAACAAAATCATGACAATTATATTCAGGAATTTGAAAATCGTGCTGGAAAACATAAGGTTTTAACCAAGTGGCATTTAATATTTTGCCTAACCATTATACAAGAAAGCAGCGCTGGTGTCAATTCCGGCCGCCTGAATCGGGCGGGGTATTCTTTGGCAATTATAACTGCTCTCTTAACAACCGGGCCAGTTTGGGGCCTACGGTTTGCTCCAGGTCTTCATCCGGCGCCTGTTTTATTTGGGAAACGGTACCGAATTTTGCTTTGAGAAGCTTTTTGGTCTTGGGCCCTATCCCGGGGATTTCATCGAGCGCGGACTTGACGGCCGCTTTGCCGCGCAGCTGGCGGTGGAAGGTAATGCCGAACCGGTGGGCTTCATCGCGCAGCCGCTGCAATAGCTGCAGGCCCGGCTGGTTGTGGGCGAGTATGAGGGGGCTTTTGGCCCCGGGCAAAAATATTTCTTCCAGCTGTTTGGCCAGTCCGATAATCGGGAGGGCGCGCCCGGCTGCCTTAAGTACCGACAGGGCGGCTGAGAGCTGGCCTTTTCCGCCATCAATGACAATCAGGTCGGGAAGAGGCCACCTGTCTGTTGTCTCTGGTTTCTTGCCGCCGCGCTCCATGCGGCGCCGCAGCATCTCTTTCATCATGGCAAAGTCATCAGGTCCGCCCCCTGGCGCAGATTTCCGGATTTTAAACTTGCGGTATTCGCTTTTTTTCGGCAGGCCGTCTATAAATACCGCCATGCTGCCTACGGGGTTAGTGCCCTGGATATTGGAGATGTCATAGCATTCAATGCGGCGGGGAATTTTCGGGAGGCCGAGCGCGGTTTGCATCTGGCTTAGCGCCTGGCTGATTTTATCCTGGCTGCCGGCCTTGTCTGCCAGCCAGTTTTTTAAGTATTCTTCGGCATTGGCGGTTCCCAGCCGCAGCAGTTTGGCGCCTTGCCCTTTTTTGGGAGACAAAAGTTCTGCCCCGCGCCCGAACTTGGTTTTTATCAAGCTTTGAACGGCTGAAGCGTTGGAAGCGGTTTGGGGAATGAGGATGGCCCGCGGCGCATCGCTGGCTTCCAAATAGTAGTTTTCCAAAAAGGTTTCCAGCGGTTCGGCCGCATCGGTTCCGGATTCCGGCAGTCTATAGATGAAATTTTCCTTGTCGAACATTTTGCCTTGGCGGATTTTAAACAGGTTGATGCAGGCATAAGCGCCGGCGGTTGCCAGCGCTACCGCGTCCCAGTTTAACGGTTTGGGCAGAATTACGTTCTGCCTTTCGTTTAACAGTTCCAAGGCGCGCAGCTGGTCGCGCAAGCGGGCCGCGGCTTCAAATTTTTTTGCTTTGGCGGCTTTAAGCATTTCCCGCCTTATGTCTTTAGCCGCCCCGGCCGTGTCGCCCTGGAGGAATTTGATGATTTTTTCCAAATGCGTCCGGTAGTCCTGCGGGCTGATTTTGCCGACGCAGACGCCGGGGCAGCGGTGCATGTGGTAATAAAAGCACGGGCGGCTGCCGACCTTGTCTGCCGAACAGTACGAGAAAATCCGGCGGGCCAAATTTAAAGTCTGGCGGATTTTATAAGCGGCGGAATAAGGGCCGAAATATCTGGAGGTTTTTTCGGGTCGCTTGGGGCCAAGCGGGGATTCAATTTTTCTCGCGTAGCCTATGGTTGGTATTTGCGTTGAATAATCAATTTTAATGAAGGCGTAATTTTTGTCGTCTTTCAGGTCGATGTTGTACTTTGGGTGGTATTGCTTGATTAAGGTGTTTTCCAAGTACAGGCTTTCCAGCTCGTTGTTGACCAGGGTGTAATTTAAATCCCGGGCGTCCTTAAGCAGGAAGGGGATTTGCGGACGGGAATCATTCCGGCCAAAGTATTGGCGGACCCGGGCGCGCAGATTTTTGGCTTTGCCGATGTAAATTATCCTGCCGTCCTGGTCCAGAAATTGGTAGACGCCGGGTTTTGGGGGCAAGGCCTTTATTTTTTCAGACAGATTATGCATAGAAAAATTATATATTAACCTTTGACTGGATGTCTATTTTGCGCTAAGTTATGTGGCAAGAGAAATGGCTGGGAAATTCTTCGTTCATTGTTTGTGGGCCTTAGGGTCCATTGGCGCGGTGTTGCTGGCATTTTGGCGCTTGGAAGGCGAGTACGCCCGCGGCAGCGCGTGGCGCAAACAGGGTCCGGAGTTTAACCAATCAATCAAGGAGGGATTATGGAAGTAATGCTGCTGTGGGGGGAAAGGTATTGGACTTTGCCCCGCTGGCTGGTTTTTCTGCTGCTCGTGCTGGTTCTGGTCGGTTTGGGCGAGGCAGTGCATCTCGCTGCGGATTGGCTTGTGAAAGCCGGGCAGCCGCCCGCGCATTCGCTCGCAGGGGGCATGGCATGAGCTGGAAAGAGCTGCCGAAAAGCCTTTGGCCGTACTTTTGGCGGGCGGCGCTGCCATTCATCTATTTGGCAGCGGCCCTGCTGTTGCTGTCTTTGTTCCGCCCGTGGCCGCACCGCGAGGCCGGTCTGGGGCAGGAATCGGTTCCGCAGGTGCGAACCAGGTAGCAAGGAGGGTTCATGTTTGAGTCAAAAGAAGAAGAGCGCGTCAAAGCCGAGCGGCGGCGGCAGTTCGACCCGATTGAACGCTGCTGCGATGTATTTGTCGTTGCCGCCCTGGCGCTGGCGGCGGTGGCGGCTGTTGCTGTTTGCCTCTTTCCGCGAACCGCCAAGCCCTAGCGGCAGGCGCATGTTTGAATCCGGCCCCGGGAGAAAGCAATCCCGGGGCCAGTTTTTTGCCCCTTTAGGCTGTTGCCCAGACTTGACAATTGTGCTAAACTTTTTACTAGTTTGTTGGCAAAATTTAATCCTATTTTTGTTTGAATTTTCTTATGATAGATAAGATTTCCATCCGCGGCGCGCGGATGCACAATTTAAAGAACATTGACGTGGATTTGCCCCGCAACAAGCTGGTGGTTTTAACCGGCCTTTCCGGCAGCGGCAAGTCGTCTTTGGCTTTTGATACGATTTATGCCGAAGGCCAGCGCCGCTACGTGGAAAGCCTGTCGGCTTACGCGAGGCAGTTTATCGGCCTTATGGACAAGCCGGATGTCGACAAGATCGAAGGCTTGTCTCCGGCCATATCCATAGACCAAAAGAGCGCGTCGCATAACCCCCGCTCCACCGTTGGTACGGTCACCGAAATTTACGACTATATGCGCTTGCTCTGGGCGCGCATCGGCGTGCCCCATTGCCCGGTTTGCGGCAAGAAAATTCACGGCCAGACAATTCAGGCCATGGTGGACCAGCTGCTGTCTTTAAAGTCCGGCACCAAGCTTGCCTTATTGGCCCCTTTTATCAAGGGTCAAAAGGGCGAGCATCGGGCTATTTTCGAACAGGCCAAAAAAGCCGGCTTTGCCCGCGTGCGGGTGGATGGCATAATTATGGATTTAAACGAAGCCAATGCCTTGCATTTAGATAAACAAAAAAAGCACAGCATAGACGTGGTGGTGGACCGTTTGTCCGTGGATTCGGCGGAAAAAGGGCGCTTGGCCGAATCTTTGGAAAAAGCTTTGGATTTGGGAGACGGTTTGGCCGTAGCCGTAAAATTAGACAGTGAGAAAAGCCAGCCTGATATTCTACTGTCGCAAAAGTTCGCCTGTCCGGACGGGCACATGCAGCTTTCCGAACTTGACCCGCGGGATTTTTCCTTTAACAGCCCGCATGGCGCCTGTCCTGAATGCAAGGGCCTGGGAAGCAAGCTGACTGTGGAGCCGGATTTGGTTATTCCCAACCAGCGGCTGACTTTGGCCGAGGGAGCGGTGCGGCCGTGGAGCAAAACCACTTCCCGGCTGTCCTGGTACGGAAGGATTTTGCATGCGGTGGCCGGTGAGTACGGTTTTTCGGTTAATATGCCGGTTAAAGATTTGCCCAAAAAGTTTTTAGATGTCGTCCTTTATGGTACGGGCGGCAAAAAAGTAAAAGTTTCCGGCGAGTTTGCCAGCCGCGAGGGCGAATTTGAAATGATGACCGCGTTTGAAGGGGTAATTCCCAACCTGGAGCGCCGCTATAAGGAGACCGACTCCGAATATATGCGCAGCGAGATTGAAAACTACATGCGCATCCGTCAGTGCCCCACTTGCCGGGGCAAGCGCCTGAAGGCCGAAGTTTTGGCGGTGACTGTGGGCGGCAAGGGGATTGTGGACGTATCCGGAAGCAACATTGAAGCCGCCAGCGACTTTTTTAAGCACTTGAGCAAGGACTTAAACCAGAAAGATTTGGCGATTGCCAAACAGGTACTGAAGGAAATTAACGCCCGCTTGTCGTTTTTGTTAAACGTAGGGCTGTCTTATTTGTCTTTGGACCGCGCCGCGGATACGCTTTCCGGAGGCGAAGCTCAGCGCATCCGCCTGGCTACCCAGATAGGCAGCGGCCTGACCGGCGTTCTTTATATATTAGACGAGCCCAGCATCGGCCTGCACCAGCGCGATAATCAAAAATTATTGCAGACCCTCAAGGACCTGCGCGATTTAGGCAATACGGTTATAGTGGTGGAGCACGACGAAGAAACCATCCGCGAAGCGGATTGGGTGGTGGACATCGGCCCGGGCGCGGGCAAGCATGGCGGGGAGCTGGTGGCCGAAGGCACGCCGGCAGCCATTCAAAAAAACAGCAAGAGCCTGACCGGACAGTATTTGGCCGGCCGGGAATTTATTGAGGTGCCCAAGCGGCGCCGTCCCGGTAACGGCCGCAAGCTGTCCGTTGTGGGGGCCGCGGAATTCAATCTGAAGGAAATTGACGTGGATATTCCTTTGGGCAAGTTTGTCTGCGTAACCGGCGTATCCGGCAGCGGCAAATCCACGCTCTTTCACGATATTTTGGCCAGGGCTTTATCAAAGTATTTTTACAACAGCAAGGACGAGCCGGGCAAACACAAAAAAATTCTCGGCGTGGAGCATATCGATAAAATCATCAACATCGACCAGAGCCCCATTGGCCGCACGCCGCGTTCCAACCCGGCTACCTACACCGGGCTGTTCACCCCTATTCGCGATTTGTTTGCCTCTACCAAAGAAGCGCAGATGCGCGGGTATCGCGCGGGCCGTTTTTCCTTTAACGTAAAAGGCGGACGGTGCGAGAAATGCGCGGGCGACGGGGTTATTAAGGTAGAAATGAATTTCTTGCCCGATGTTTACATTACCTGCGAGGAATGCGGGGGTAAGCGCTACAATGCCCAGGCCCTGGAAATCCATTATAAAGACAAGACTATTTCCGATGTGTTGGAAATGACTGTGGATGAAGCCAAGACCTTCTTTGCCAGCCTGCCGCAAATCTACAAAAAACTGGAAACTCTAAGCCAGGTGGGCTTGGGTTATATGCGCCTGGGGCAGAACGCCACTACCCTGTCAGGCGGGGAAGCCCAGCGCATCAAACTGGCCACGGAACTGTCCCGGGCATCTACCGGGCGCACCTTGTATTTGCTGGATGAGCCGACCACAGGCTTGCATTTTGCCGACGTTAAGCGCTTAATCTCCGTTCTCAATAAGCTGGTGGATAAGGGAAATACGGTGGTTGTTATTGAGCATAATTTGGACATGATCAAAACCTCTGATTGGATTATTGATTTGGGTCCGGAAGGAGGGGATAAGGGCGGCCAGCTCGTGGCCGTAGGCACTCCCGAGGATGTGGCAAAAGTTAAGGCCAGTTATACGGGCAGCTACTTAAAGCAGGTGCTTTAGTTTTCCGGGTTGACTGAACGCCTTAAGAATGCTAAAATGCGTGCACGCTCAAATTTAATTTTTAGCTAATCAAATAATTTAATTACATGCTTACCATCAGATTGCAACGCACCGGCAAAAAAAATCAGGCTGATTTTCGCATTGTCCTGACAGAGAAAGAAAATCCGGTTCAGAAAAAGTTCAACGAAGTTTTGGGCAGCTACAATCCGCGCCGCAAGACCTTCCAGGTCAAAGAGGACCGCTTGAAGTACTGGCTGGGCCAAAATATTGAGCTTAGCGCGACTGTACACAACTTGTTAGTGACTAAGGGCCTCTTGGATGGCAAGAAAGTTCAAGCTTTTGCTCTGCCCAAAAAAGCAGCCCCCGCGGAAGCGGTTCCAGAACAGCCCGCAGAAGCACCGGCTCTTGCTGCTGAAACACCTGCAGCCTAAGAATTTTTACCGCTCTTTTTAAATTCCGCCCCAAAATTTGGGGCGGAATTTAACATTGACACTGTCTTTGGCCTGTCGTATACTATCCGGTAGATAGCAGTAGCTAAGGAAGAAAGGTCGAAGCGCAAAATTCGCTATCCAGAAATTGCTTAATTATGGAAATGGAACAAGACCAGGCGTTTGTCGAATACATTGTCAAAGCGTTGGTTGATCATCCAGAAGATGTTAAGACTGAACGCGTAGTGGACGAAATGGGGGTCTTAGTGACTCTGCATTTGAACCCCGAAGACATGGGCCAGGTTATCGGCCGCATGGGCCAGACCGCCAAAGCTATCCGCACTCTGTTAAGAGTAGTGGGCGCCAAGCGCAAAGCCCGGGTGAACCTGAAGATCTATGAACCGGAAGGTTCCCACCGCAGGAGCGAGCGCCACGAAGGCGGCATGAGCCATCAGGGCGGCCACTCAGAAATGAGCCAGCCGGCTGATGATTCAATTGACGAATTCAAACTGTAATTGCATTTGGCAATTCACATAAAATAACCCCGATGCCTTACGGTTTTGGGGTTATTTTGTTACAATGGAGGGGCTAATATTCCTGATTAGTTTATGACAAAAGCGAAAAAACTTTCCATTAGTGTTATTACTTTGTTCCCGCAATTTATCACGAATTTCGCGGAGAGTTTTGGCATTATAAAGCGCGCTGTGGCATTAAAACTGCTGGATCTGCGTGCTGTAGATTTGCGTCCTTTTGGGGTAGACAGCCGCCAGACCGTGGACGGCCGGCCGTATGGCGGGGGAGTGGGAATGGTTTTGCGCGCAGACGTGTTGCATAAAGCCATTCGGTCTGTTTCCAGGTCAAGGATAAAGGATAAAGGATTAAGGATAATATTATTAACTCCGCAGGGAAAATCTTTTACGCAAAAAGAGGCCAAGAGGCTGGCAAAGTACGATAGCCTGGTATTGGTATGCGGCAGGTACGAAGGGTTTGATGAAAGGGTGAGGCAGTTTGCAGATGAGGAAATTAGCATTGGCGATTATGTTTTGATGGGCGGGGAACTGCCCGCGCTGGTATTAAGCGAAGCAGTCATGCGGCTGAGGACAGGAATTTTGGGCAAGGATGAGTCAGCGGATAAGGAATCCTTCAGCGAGAATTTGCTGGAATATCCGCAGTACACTAAGCCGCTAGAGCTGCAAGTAACAAGTAACAAGAAACAAGGAACAGGCAGAAAAATTTTGAGAGTGCCAAAGGTGCTGCTGTCGGGCAATCACAAGAAGATAAATGAGTGGAGAATGAATGAGTCAATCAAAAGGACAAAAAAGAGAAGGCCGGATTTACTGAATTAACCTAATTTCTAATTATTCTAAATTAACCTAAATAGGACTTACGCTCTTGCCGCTTTAGACCCGGCAAAGCCGGGTCAGCAAGCGGCTTTGGCCAATTTTTTCGTTATTTTCCTGCGGTTTTTATCGG
>JAJZRC010000040.1 GCA_021847435.1 bacterium | reverse complement strand
GGAAAGAATGAGCGAGGCGCTGCCAAGCGTGGAGCACGGGTTGTAGCTTGGATTGTCGCAACGCGGCCCGGCTGTTATACTATAAATGTTATGGGCGAAAATTATATTCATATTTTAACCAGTTTTTTGGCGGATTTGCTGGAAAAGAAAAAAATCACCCTGGAGGAGGTGGTGGCTGTTGTCAAAGTTTTTGAGCCTGTGTGCGAAAGTATCCATAACCGCAGCGATTTGATTGTCTTTTTGAACAGCTTTGTCTCCCGATTGCCCCAGCTGGAGGAATTAAAAGTTCAGCTGATGGATCAAAACCATGTATTTAAATAACCTAAATTTAAATTCTTATGTCAGTACATGCAGAACATGGCCACGGCGGAAGCCACGGGCACGAATCGCGTCACGGCGGAGAGGAAAATATGGCCGAGAAGCTGCCGTTAGTTGGGAATGCTGTGAAGATGCTTAGAACCATTGCCAGCAAGGATGGACTTAAGGATTTCTTGAACAAGATGGCCGAGTATAGCGTGAGCTTTGCCATGAATTCATATAATTTTATTTCGGAGCTATTTGGGGTCAAAGGCGGCGGGGGAGGCCATGGGGGCCATGGCGGAGGCCACGGGCACGGCCATTGAGCCCGCAACAAAACAAAATTTATATGTCAGCAACCGCATTTTCCACATTCAATAATCTGGTCGCCTTGTTCTTAGCCGAGGCTGTGCGTAGCCGCCGGACTTCGCTGGCGCGCGCGGCGGAAATTTCGCAAAGGGTCCTTGAACAATTGCCGCTTATAGATTCGGAAAGCAAAATTTTGTCCATGCTTACGGATATTGAAAAGGATTTCGGCGAAATTACCGCGCTCAAGCAGGCGTTGCATTTTGGATACAAGTCCTCAGACATCAAGGTTTTTGAGCCTGAAATTCGCGAGTATGCTTCCAGGGTTTTTTCCCAGAACATGGAAAATAGCGCCAGGTTCTTACAAGATGCGTCCAGCCGGGACATGACCATTGAAGCGCTGTGCCTGAAATACCCTGATTTTTGCGAATATTTAGGGAAAAATTCCGAAAAAGCGGGATTGGTAAAGAAATAGGCGCAATTTGCATAGTTTTTGTTTTATTGATATAATACTGTCGTCTGTATTTCTATTGAAACAAAAATCAGCTGAATATCGTAGATTTAAACGGAGTATTTTTTGCTGATTTACTCTAGAAAATAAATCATATGGATAAAGTTTCCAATTTGGCGCTTTTGGCGCAGATGATTGACTCCGCGGAAAAAAACATACAATCAGCCAAGCAATTGCTGAGGGAGGTTATGGGCGGCCCTGCCACCAAGGCCAATTTAAGCGCGCTGTCCGAAAAGGCCCAGGTTATGACTGTAACCGAGGGCGGTAAAATAATTGAAGGCGTATTCGACGGCCAAAATATGATCGGGCCGGACAAGAAACAGTATCCTGTTCCCGCCAACTATGCTTCCAAATCCAAGTTAGTGGAAGGGGACGTGCTCAAGCTTACCATCGCGGAAGACGGCTCGTTTATTTACAAGCAAATCGGGCCGGTTGAGCGTAAGAAAATGCTGGGCATGCTTATGGTAGACGAAAAAGGCGATTTTCGCGTTTTGGCGGAAGGAAAAATATATAAAATTTTACTGGCTTCGCTCACCTACTTTAAGGCGGAGGCTGGAGATGAAATCACCATTGTCGTGCCTCAGGATCAGCCAGCGGAGTGGGCGGCTGTGGAAAACGTCATCAAAAAAGGAAGCGGCACTAGCCATGCTGATATGGAGATGGGCGAGGGAGCGGGGGCTCGCAAGGTGATTTTGGATGAGGACGAGGAATTATAAAATTTACAAAAATAAACATGGAGAACGCATCGCAGCCACCTTTGCCGCAAATAGGCGGTTTGGGTGGAGAAATCACCGGTGTTTTGAAGAAGTATCCGGTGATTTTGCAGTTGTTGCGCTTCGGCGCAATCGGGGTTTTAAACACGGCTTTGGATTTTTTGATTTTAAATTTAACCAGCAAGAGCCTGGGCATATCGTCAGGGCTTCGTTTGGGGCAGATTAATGTTATCGGCTTTGCTTTGGCCACGGTTCAGAGTTATTTTTGGAATCGCAGCTGGGCGTTTAGCGCCGAACAGGGCTTGACCCTGCTGAAAAATTTCATCCGCCTTGTACTGGTCGGCCTTTTGGGTTTTTTGGCTATGGTCCTGGTTTTGATTGGAGCGAAGATCTCAGCCCAGGCGGTATTTTATTTCATTTTATTGGTTGTCTATATTCTGGCTGAAGCGGCGTTATGGAAATCTTTCGGCCTGGGCAAGCCCGAAGGCGGAAATTCAGGCCGGCAATTCGCCGTGTTTTTGGCGGTAAGCGTAGTGGGCCTGCTGATTAACAGCGCGTTGGTTTGGCTGATTACCAGCAATTTTGCCTTGGTGGACAATGCTGACTTAAACAAGAATGCGGCGAAAATCGTGGCTACGGGCGCCTCCCTGGTCTGGAACTTTGTGGGTTATAAGATTTTTGTATTTAAAAAGTAAAATTTTAAGCATTGCTAAAGCCCCCGCGGCCGGCGGCGGCTTTTTTAAATCATTGCGTTTGTGCTATAATAGTTAGGCTAAACTGACTTTATGGCCGTACTTTATCGCAAATACAGGCCGCAGACTTTTGCGCAAGTTTTAAGCCAAAAGCCTGTGGTGCAAACCCTGCAAAATCAGGTTAAAAGCGGGCAGCCGGCCCATGCCTATTTGTTTACGGGCAGCCGCGGCGTGGGCAAAACCTCCATTGCCCGGATTTTAGCCAAAGCGGTCAACTGCCAGAACAACCGGCAGGGCGACGCCTGCGGAACATGCGAGGTGTGCCGGCAAATCGAAGCCGGCAGTTTTATTGATTTGGTAGAAATTGACGCAGCTTCCAATACCGGCGTGGACAACATCCGGGAAATTATCGAGCATGTCAGATTTTCTCCCTCCTCGGGCAAGTTTAAAATATTTATAATCGATGAAGTGCACATGCTGTCCAAGGGCGCATTTAACGCTTTGCTTAAGACCCTGGAAGAGCCTCCTGCGCACGCGATTTTTATATTGGCTACGACCGAAATAGCCAAGGTGCCGGCCACAATAATTTCCCGCACCCAAAGATTTGACTTTAAAGCCCTCTCGCAAGAGGATATTTTTTACCACCTTAAACAAATTTGCCAAACAGAGCAGATACAAATAGGCAGCGACGTGCTGGAGCTTATTGCCCAAAACGCGGAAGGCAGCGTGCGCGACTCTTTGTCCTTATTGGGCAAAGTGGCCACTTTGGGCGACAACCCAATTATGGAAGAATGCCAGCAGTTGCTGGGCGTGACGGATATTGCGGTATGCGAAGAGCTTTTGCATTTGGTAGTTAACAAGGAGGCGGGACAGGTCCCAGATTTTTTTGCCAGGCAGTCGGAGCGGGGCGCTGATTACGCCGTATTGAACCGGGATTTTTTGGAATATTTGCGAAAAGTTTTGATATATAAAGCAACCGGAGGCAGGGCGGATTTTGTCCTGCAGGCGCAGCGTTTGGAATCGCTCGCGTCGCTGGCCGCCGGTTTGGAAATGCCGGAGCTGATTTTAATTATCCGTCTCTTTTTGAAAGCGTATAAAGATTTGGCAGGCGCTTCGGATCCCCAGCTTCCTTTGCTTTTAGCCGCGCTGGAAGCAATTTACAGGAAAACGGGTCCAGGCGCAGCTTTGGCCGCAAAAGCAGCTGTTGGCCAGGCGGTAAAAAAAAATGAAATTTTGACTTCCCAAAAGGTTGGGGAGCCGCCTGTTGCGGCAGCGGCGGTCCCGGCAGCGGAAGAGTTGGAAATTAGCCTGGCGGAAGCCAGGGAATTGTTTCCTGAAATAATCGAAGAGGTCCGCAAGCAGAATGGGCCTCTGGCAAGCGTACTGCGCAGCAGCCAATTGGTGGTAACTGAGCCGGGCCGGCTTATAGTGGCCGTAAAGTTCGCTTTCAACAAGCAGAATTTGGAAAATCCCAAAAATGCCTCCCTGATCAATGCGGTTATAGAAAAAGTGAGCGGCAAGCGTTTTGCGCTGAGCGCCAGGCTGGCAGTTTTGGACAAGGAGCCCGGTCCCGGCGTGCTCGATCCGCTCGCCCAGGCTCTTAAGGTGTTTGGCGGAGAGCTGGTTGAATAATTTTGTGATATAATATAAACAAATATAAAACCATGCTAGAAACCAAAGAACAAAAACAATATTTGGCTGCCACTTTGGTTTTGGCTGCGCTGTTGGGCGTGGTTTCTTTTTGGCGCAAACCCGATTTAAGCTTGAAGGAAAATAACACTCCCAACAAGCAGGTCTTTGATTATAATGCCTATTTGAATTCCATTCAGGTCAGCCCCCAGGCCAGCAAGCAGCTTTTTGAAGAACTGATAACCGAAGACCAGGTCCGCGAGGAAATGGTTAAAGCTCTCAAAGCCAAGCAGCCTGTGGTGCCGCCGGATGTTGACACCGGCAAAATTATAGTGCAAAAAACTTCAAACCAGCAGTCAGTGGCGGAGTATTTGCAGAACGTGGGGCGAATAGTAAGCGAGTTTAACAGCCAGGCATCGGATGCGTCGCAGAAGTTGTTCGCTGAAAATTTAAGCGCGGCCGAACTGAAGGCTTTGAATGGCCAGATTCAAGAAGCTGTTAGCCGGATTTACCGGTTGTCTGTGCCCAGCGAGGTTTTGCTTTTCCACAAATCTTTGCTTTCCGCTTATCTTGCCTATGCGGACACCGTGGCTTTGGCCCGCAGTTATGCGGCAGACCCCCAGGCTGATCCGTGGCCATCGCTTTATAACAACTACGCTGTTATAAACAGCCAGATAGCTGAGATTAAAAGCGGGCTGGAAAAACTAAACAGCAAATACCAAATCAGCCAGATGTTGGTTTATCCGCAAACGGCCGGCGCCCCCAATTCGGTTTTGGGAATTAAGACGGCTCAGGCCGCTTTTGGCGTAGGGGACACTGCGATAATAATCGGCAACATTCCCCAGGCAATTGAAAAAGCCATCCGCGAAGGCTTGTCCGCGGCTTTTGCGAATTTTGCCACCCAGTTTTTGAATAAACTTATTACCGCAATAGAAAGCAATTACAAAATAGCTAACTTTCTGTATTACACGGATGCTTTGGTGCAGGGACAGTATGTCAACGATTACTTAAACAAGTACGTGAAGAGCTCCTTAGACCGCGCGTTGGTTACTAATTTTATCCCTCAGTTTAATTGCGGCCAGGCTCAGGATTTAAAATTGGTCTTCAAAGCCAAAGCAGACCAGTATTTGGGATTTGATCCGGAGAATGTCAGCCCTAAAGACCCGCAGTTCAGCGCTAAGATGGCCAGGATCGGCAATTTTCTGTCCACTCCTGACGGCTGGCAGTTATATTACCAGGATCTGGCTCTTGCAGCCCGGAGCGAAGCCGAGAAAGCTGCTGAGCGCGAACTGCTAAGCTCGGGAATCAAGTCCCCGCGCGATGCCTTGGGCACCCAGATTGCCGCGTCTCTGTCATCCATAAACAGTTCAATCCAGGCTATTATGAACGCTCAGCTGAATTTGGGAGTGGTTAACGCCTCGGAAATCATCAGCAAGCTGGTCAGCCAGGTAACTTATAATTTGTTTAATAAATTCGTGTTCCGGGCAGCTGTTGTGTACAAAGAGCAGTCGGTCTGTTTGGCTGCGCCGGAAATCAAGCCGATTATTCCCGCGCAGGCCGCCCCGTATCAAAATCCTTCGTCTGTTGATCCCAAAGCCGTTGAAAACCAGGAGTGCGCCAAGCTGCCCAGGGGCTGTCAGTACGCGCCATAAAATGTCGCGTACTTGCGCGATCAATCTGTCTTGCTGCCGGTTTTTAGGGAAAAGCCGGCTTTTGTGTTATAATATAACATATATTTATACCCGTTAACTTGGGAAATTTAGAACATTGACGAAATATTTATGGATAATCCGAACAAAGAATTTGTTTCCGTTCCCGCGGCAGCAAACCCGGCTTCGCGCCTGCTGATTTTTTTGGTTTTAACCAGCATGATTTTCGGCCTTGTCGGCGGCGCGGCTGGCAGTTATTGGTTTTTATCGTCTCCTAACGGACAAAAGCTGCTAAGCAGTAATGCGCTCGGGAAGCAGCGGCAAAATTTAACTGTGAACGAAGATTCCGCGATAATTGATGCCGTAAAAACCGCCAGTCCGGCCGTGGTTTCCATCGTGGTATCCAAAGATTTGAGCAAGATACCTGGTTACGGAATGAGCCCGTTTGAAATGGACCCGTTTTTTAACTATTTTTTCGGCAATAACAGCCCGTCAAAAAAGCAGCAAACCCAGCCGGATGTACAGCAAATAGGAGCGGGCAGCGGTTTTTTGGTGAGCGCGGATGGCCTGATTTTAACCAATAAGCACGTGGTATCAGACGATTCGGCCAGCTATACCGTACTTACCCAGGAGGGAAAAAAGTACGACGCCAAGGTGCTGGCCAGGGATACCGTAGACGATTTGGCCATTGTAAAAATCGAAATTTCCAATGCTCCGCATCTGAAAATGGCTGATTCCGAAAATCTGCAGATTGGCCAGCGGGTGATAGCGATCGGCAATTCTTTGGGGCAATACCAAAATACCGTGACTTCAGGAATAGTCTCCGGTATTGGCAGGAAAATTGTCGCTGGCGGCAGCGCCGGATCGGAACAGCTTTCCGGAGTTATCCAGACAGACGCGGCTATTAACCCGGGCAATAGCGGAGGTCCGCTGCTGAATTTATCCGGCGAGGTGGTTGGCATAAACACCGCGGTTGATATGGAGGGGCAGCTGGTTGGATTTGCCATTCCCGCCAATGACGCGCAAAAAGCCCTGGAAAGTTTTAACAAGAACGGCAAAATAACGCGCCCGTTTTTAGGGGTGAGATATATCGTCATCAATTCGGATTTGGCAAAGGCGCAGACACTGCCTAAAGATTTTGGCGCGCTGGTGGTGCGGGGCGACAAAGCGACCGATTTCGCGGTACTGCCCGGCAGTCCGGCTGACAAAGCGGGGATTGCGGAAAACGACATAATTCTGGAAGTTAACGGGCAGAAAGTCGATGAGAACCATGGACTTAGCGAATTGCTCAAGGATTTTAACGTGGGCGATTCCGTGAATTTGAAAATTTATCACAAAGGAAGCGAAAAGAGCGTCAGTGTGGTTTTAGGGGAAACAAAATAATTTCTAATTATTTTAATTGACCTAATTAGCCTAAATAATGTCTAAAATTTTGGGTATCGATTATGGTGAAAAACGCATCGGTTTGGCGATTTCAGACGAATCCCAAACTTTTGCAAGAGAGTTAGGGATTTTATCTCCTAAAGATTTTTGGAAATCAATAAGCTCCGTAATTGAGGAGAATCAAATTGGAAAAATTGCACTTGGCTGGCCGCTGAATATGAAGGGGGAGGAAACGGAAAAAACCAAGGAAACCGGAAAATTCAAATCCAAGCTGGCTGAAATTACCGGTCTTCCCGTAGATTTGGTTGACGAAAGGTTAACATCAAAAATGGCGGAATCCATTTCCGGATCCAAAAAAAATATAGACAGCCTTGCGGCGCAGATATTTTTGCAAAATTATTTGGACAGAAATAAAAATTAAATGAGCGAGTTCAGACAAAACCCCATTACCAAAAACTGGGTGCTGATTGCTCCCGCGCGGGGCAAGCGCCCGGACCAATACAGGACCTATTCGGTGATGCACGGCGCGCCCGAAGTAGACTCCAGTTGCGTGTTTTGCCCCGGCAACGAACATTTAAACGGCGATATGTTGCGCGTGCCCAACGGCAAAGATTGGGAGCTTCGCATCATCACGAACAAGTTTGCGGCCTTGGAACACACGGCTGTGTACCGGCACAAGGAATTTTACGTCTCCCATTCCGGAGACGGCGAGCATGAGGTGATAATTACCCGCAAGCATAACGAACCGGTGGCCCTGCAGTCCATTGCCACAGTGGAGCTGACCTTGCGCACCTTTGTGGACAGGATTAATGAGTTGGCAAAAAAACCTAATCTTTCCTACGTACAGATTTTCCATAACCACGGCCGCGATGCCGGGGCCAGCATTATCCATCCGCATTACCAGCTGCTGGCCACGCCGATCGTGCCGCCCCATATCCACAGCGAAATTATGGGCTGTTACCATTATTACCAGAATCACCGCTCATGCATCTATTGCGATATAATTAAAGAAGAGCTGGAAGTAAACCATCGGGTAGTGTACGAGAGCGAACATTTTGTCGTGATTTCGGCCTATGCCAGCCGCAGTCCGTTTGAAACCTGGATCCTGCCCAAAAAGCACGGAGCGCGTTTTGAAGACATGTCGGACAGCGAAATTACCCACCTGTCTTTTGTGCTAAAGGTTACTTTGGGCCAGTTGTATACCAAGCTGTCGGACCCGCCGTTGAATTTTTATATTCACAACATGCCTTTGAAGAAGAATCACGACAGCCGCAGCCATAGCGCGCACGAGGAAAAGGCTTACCATTGGCATTTGACGATTTTTCCGCGGATTACCATTTGGGCCGGGTTTGAATATGCCACCGGCATCCCGGTTAACCCCATTCCGCCCGAAGTTTCCACCAAATTTTTAAAAGGGGAATAATATGATGAGTTTGCGGTAATGATCAGTCCGGCGTCATACTGAGCGAAGCGAAGCATCTTGAAAAATGAAAATATTTTATGTTTACATGATGACCAATAAAATCAATACGGTATCATATACCGGGGTTACTAATAGTATTATTCGCAGAAATTTTGAATATAAGAATAAAGGTTCCTCGCAGCAAGCTGACGAGGTATTACTGCAAGAGACATCTGTCATTTCGGAGCAGAGCTCCGAGGTATTGAACCTGTATTAGCTCGCTCTACGTAGCTAATAAATTAGTGGAAGGCTTTACTAAAAAATACAATGCGTATAAGTTGGTTTATTTTGAACAGTTAGGTACGGCCGCAGAAGCCATTAGTCGCGAGAAACAAATAAAAGGTTGGGTGCGTCAAAAGAAAATTAACTTGATAAGCAGTCTTAATCCACAGTGGAAGGATTTATCGTTAGATTTTTAGAGATCCTTCGTCCGCCTTGGCGGACTCAGGATGACGCCAACAATAATTATGAAAAAAACAATAATTGCCAATTGGAAACTGAACCCCGTGAGTCTAAAAGCGGCGCAAAAACTGGCGGCGTCAGTTCCGTTTAAGGCAAAAAACAAGGTCGTGCTTTGTCCGCCGGCAATTTATTTATCATCAATTGACTATCCGAACGTCGGCGCTCAGGATTGCTTTTGGCAAAACCAGGGTCCGTTCACCGGACAAACTTCCCCGCTCATGCTTAAGGATATGAAGATCAAATATTGCATTGTTGGCCACAGCGAGAAGCGGGCAGTCGGGGATACGGATGAAATGATTAACGCGAAGGTTAAGGCATGTTTGGCCCAGAAAATTACGCCGGTATTATGCGTAGGTTTTGGAACGACGGTAGAGCAGGACGACTTGGAGGCGGTGGATTTGTTAAAATCCCAATTAAGCCTGGCGCTCGCCGGCGTGGAAGCGAAGAAAGTCATTGTAGCCTACGAGCCGGTTTGGGCGATAGGCACGGGCCGCAATGCCAGCCCTGAGCACGCGGAGCAAATCGCGATTTTTATCCAGAACAAATATGGGGCCGGCAAGGTGCTTTATGGCGGCAGCGTTACCGCCTTCAATGCCAAAAGCTATTTGCAGCAGCCTAATATCGGCGGACTATTGGTTGGGGGAGCAAGCCTGAAGGCCGGGGAATTTAACCAGATTATTAACATGTAACATAACCTATGTAACACGCATCAGTTTGCCGCATGTTACATGCCACAAGATTTATGATATATATATCATCCGATCACGCAGGTTTTGAATTAAAAAAAGAGCTCCTGGAACATCTTAAAGAACAGAATATGGAGGCTGAGGATTGCGGTCCGTTCGCCCTGGACCCCGCGGATGACTACCCGGACTACGTATATCCGTGCGCGCTTAAAGTCGCGGCCCGCCCCGGCAGCGTGGGCGTGGTAATCGGCGGCAGCGGCCAGGGCGAAGCGATTTTGGCCAATAAGGTCAAAGGAGTGCGCGCCGCCCATTATTACGGAGGCCATGAGGAAATTATTACATTGTCCAGGCAGCATAATAACGCCAACGTGCTTTCTTTGGGCGCCAGGTTTATGGATGGCGTGCAGGCCAAGCGCGCTTTGGATCTGTTTATTGAAACCGGATTTGAAGGCGGCCGCCACCAGAGGAGGATAGATAAAATCGCCAAGCTGGAACAGGAAAATTAATTATTCGCGTTTAATTTTTTATGGCCCAATTAGTGCCGTCTTTATTG
>JAJZRC010000039.1 GCA_021847435.1 bacterium | reverse complement strand
TTTAATTTCCCTGATCCAATTGGAAAAAGAAAGTAATTTTATGAGAATCGTCAAACACGTTTCCGACAACCAACTTAAGTCTTTGCCCGAATTCCGGGTCGGCGATACTGTTAAGGTCCACCAGCGCATTAAGGAAGGCGGCAAGGAACGCGTGCAGATTTTTGAAGGCCTGGTCATAGCCCGCAAAGGCGGTTTGGGCGTAAATGCTACTTTTATGGTCCGCAAGATCTCTTATGGAGTCGGCGTGGAAAGAATTTACCCCCTGCATTCCCCCAATATCGTGAAACTGGAAGTAACCAAGCCCGCCCGGGTGGCCAAGGCCAAGCTGTATTACGTTAGAAAGCGCCTGGACAGCCAGCCCCGCACCCGCAAGCAAAAAGCAAAGAAATAATTTTTCCATTGAACCCTTTGGCCTTTGGGCCAGAGGGTTTTTTGTAAGAGTAAAAAGTTCAAGGAGGTTCTGTGGAGAAAGAGGTTAGAAGGCATTTGTCCGTGTTCGAACTGAAGGCGCGCCAATGCCGTTTTGCCGCCCCGGGAGCGCTGGCTGCCCATTTTGCCGAATTGGACTCCGCGGCAAAGCAGCTGCAAGCAGCCGCGCGCCGCGGCAAACAGTCCTCCGGACAGCGCGGGATTTGCGCCTATTGGCTGAAGGATTTTGGCTGCCCCGAGCTGTATGCGGCGCGGGTAATGGCTGAATTGCGGGCCCGGATCTTTTAAACAAAAAGCCGCAGGACCTGTCCGGTTCCTGCGGCTGATGTTTTTTTATGCTAGTAGGTGGCGGTGGCAATGTAAGTAACCAAATTGGAATAATCTCCGGGAGGCTGGGTTTGCGGCACCCTCAAGCGGTACACTACGTAAACTTCTTTGGTGGTGATCGCGCCGGAATTGCTCATAATTTGCACCGGGGTGGAGGTGGGAAAGCTGCGGGACTGGAAAGTGGCGCCGCCGAAGTTGTATACCAGGTTGGAAGTGGCGTCCGTGCCGGTTTTGTTGGCCAAGGAAAAGCCGAACCCGTCGTTGGCATCATTGTCCGCGGGAGTGGCGGACAGGTCAGGGATCGTTGTGCCTGTGGATTTCCGCATGCTGCCGTCTTCTTGGGCGGTTACAATATACCCGCTGTCAGCGTTGGTGTACACGGCCAGGTATTGGGCGATGTGTTTGGCTACCCCCGTGGTCAGGGTGCCGAACGGAACGGAAACCGCAGTGCTGGTTACATCCGTACTCTTGCCGGCCACCGAGGTGCCTGAGTTGACGGGGTTGATGGTAAAGCTCAAAGATGGGGTGACAGTGGCGGTTACGGCCACTGATTCAATAGTGGCAATGCGGATGGACGAGGAGTCGATGGTGTTGCTGCTGCCGTCGCGTTCCGTGATAGTCACGCTCCAAGTGTCGGCCGTGCCGCTGGCCGCGCTCTTGGTCGGGGAAAGCAGCTTGTTAGTACTGCCGATGGTGATGGTAATGGGAGTATTGGAGGCTACGCCGGTGGTGAAAGGGATGGTAAAGTTTATCAGACTGGAGCCGGAGGAAGTGGCAATGGTGCCGACCGTGCAGCCGCCGCAGCTCATGGACACGTCCGACGTCAGGATTGAGTTGAAGTCAAAGCCCGTGGAATCCGGCAAGGCATTATTGAAAGTGCTGGCATCGGCCGGGAAGCTGACCAGAAAATTGCCGCTGGCCACGCCGGAATTCGTGGTAAAAGTAATGGTGTGGACGGCAGTGCTTTTGTAATAAACCGTGCCAGTGGCGTAAGAGTTCGTGGTGCCGGCAGTCAATGCCAGCTGGGTGCTGCTCAGTACCGAAGTTACCACCCGGTTTTCCGTGGTGGTGCAGCCGGAATTGCAGATTTTAATGCTGTCGCTGGCCTGGATGCCTGCGGTGGAAGCCACATTGATGGTGGTATCCCCGGCAGTAATGGCAGAGCCGATGGCCGTGCTGACGCTAGGCCGGGATGTGGAAACGGTATCTTTAACGGTTTTTAAAGACCCGGCTTGAACCGGATTATAAGGAAAAAATGCGAAAACCACGGTTAAAATCAAAACGAGATATTTAGCCGCCGCTTTGGCCCGCTTTTGAAAGAAAGTTATTAAGTTATTTTTTTTCATTTTTGAGTTTCAAGCGTTTAATGTCCTTTAAATTATAGGACAATTTTAAAAAATCTACAAATCGGCAGTTATGCACAGGCTTTAGCGCATGGGCTGGTAGAATTCCAGGCCTTGCAGCAGGTTTTCTTCCTGGACCGCGAAACCGGCATCGGTCTTTTCCGAATCGGTCAAAAAAATCATCCAAAGCATGGTGGAATTATCTTTGGGGATTAGCCACATATGCCAGTATTTTTGGGCGTCGGGCGCGCGCATGGGCCGGATGCGGTATTCAAAAGCCGTGCGTCCCAGCAGCATGGCGGCGTCTTTGGACAAAATTTGCCCCGCGGGAAAATAATCGCTTTCCAGTTCCCTGACCCAATCGGCAAAGGGGATGCCTTTCCAGTTTTGGTAGGTTTTGATCAGCAGCAAAAGCTGGCCGGGCTCCAGCTCTCCGGCAAAGTTAATTTTATCAGGGGAAAAATAGTATTCGCCGTCTTTAAAAGAGCCGATAATCGGCCGCCAGTTGCCGGGATAGGCCAGCTTAAACCCGTAATAATCGTTGTTGTAGGTTTTTTCGGCCTGGCTGTCCTGCGCGGCCGGTTCTGCGGCCGGGCCGGACGCTTCCGGGCGGATATATTCCTGGTAAATAAAAAAACTTAAGGTTGCCAAAGCCGCCGCTGCCAGGGAAAATGAAAGGATTTTCAGCAGCTGGCGTTTTTTTACCGGGGCTGTCAAGTTCTGCCGCGGCTCGTTTAAGTTTAAGGTGGGGGTTGGTTTATCATCCATACTATTATATTAATAATAGCACAACGCAATCTTGTTTTTCTAACTTAGAACTGCTACATTAAAATAAAATGACCCGGATTATGAAATACAAAATTGCAGTTTGGCCAAACGGCAGTTTGGTGGCGGCAATGATCGCGTTGCAGTTGGCGTTTTTGCCCCTGGCAGCCTGGGCCGCGGAGGCCAGCAGCTCCCACTACCGCCTGGAGGAGTCGGATTTTACCGTGGGAGGAGAGACCGCTTCCTCTACTAACTACCGCACCTACGATGCCTTGGGCGGCAGCGGCGACGCCAGTTCCAGCAGCGCCAATTACCGGGGTTTCCCGGGTTTGGTTTTGCCTATGTTCCCGGGGGTCCCTGGCCAGCCGAGTTTGGCCAATACCGGCGGGCAAATGTATAATACCCTGGATTTTGCGGTAAACCCCGATGCCAACAGCAGCGATGTAAATTATGCCATTGCCATTACCCCTGATTCTTGGGCTGCTACTTACTATGTCCAGGCGGATGACACTTTGGGCAGCGCGCCGGTATGGCAGACTTACGCGGACTGGGGCGGCGCAGCAGGCGAGCGTTTGGTGAATTTGTCTTATAACACCACTTATATAATTAAAGTAAAGGCCCGCTACGGACCGGATTCGGAAACCGACTATTCTTTGCCGGCCAGCGCAGCCACGGTCAATCCCACTTTAAGTTTGGAAATTATCGGAAAAAATGCGGGGGTGGGCATTGGCGGAGCCACCACCACGGTAGCTACCACGGCTAATGGCGTGACTTTCGGCAATATTCAATCAGGGAGCATCAATATTGCTGCCCAGGAAGTCAGGGTCAGCACTAACGCAACCGGAGGCTACACGGTTTCGGTAAAGCAAGACGGGGATTTGCGCAAAGGCAACGGCGTGGCTATCCCGCCTGTCACGGCAACTAATCCGGCTCCGGCGCCCTGGCCCACGGGGTTTATTGACGGCCGTTTTGGCTACCATACCACTGATGCCAGCCTTTGCACAGGCAATGCCAGCCGGTTTGCGCCCGCAGATACCTATGCCCGGCTGGAAATCCAGGATTACGAGGTTGCCTGCAGTACCGGCCCGGCAGCCAGCGAAACCACAGGCATGGTATATAAGGTGGAGATCGGCCCTACCCAGCCGCCAGGACACTACCAAAACCAGATCATTTATATCGCTACGGCCCAATACTAGAAATTATCCAAAATATCCGGTCAGCCGGGTTGGCGGGACCAGGGACGAGCGCTGTTGAATTGCGGCCATAACCTAAAGCTTATTTGTTTCGGCCAGCCGCATTCCCGCAATTTTCGGCCTTTTAAGCAATTTTTGTGTATTTTATCCTTGAATATGATATAATTTCTTTGTTATGAAATTTTCCCGGCTAGCTATTGTGTTTAGGACAACAGCCATCCTTGGCTTGCTTTCTTTATATTTAATGCCGATTTGGCCCCTAGCAGCGCAAAACCAGCCTGCCAGCCAGGGTCTGACCATTTCGCCATTTTTATTGGAGAGGCAGCTGCAAAAGGGCCAGATTACGAGGGAAATCATTGAAGTTACCAACACCAGCAACCAGACTTTGCCGGTGGATTTGACCGTGAATGACTTTGTTCCGGTGGGAGACAATGGCCAGCAAACCTTTTTAGAAGTGGGCCAGCGGGAAACCCAGTTTTCCTTGGCTTCTTGGATACATATTAAAAATCAGCCAAAGCTGGTTTTAGGGCCAAAAGAAAAGACTACCGTGGAATTTGAAATTAGCGTGCCCCAAGATGCCGAAGACGGGGGCCATTACGGGGCGATTTTGTTCACTTTTCAGGCCGGCAACCTGCCCGGCACCAATGTGGCCGTAGTCCAGAAATTGGGCGCTATTATCCTGGCCAAGCTGGGCAAGGTTAACGAGGAAGCCAGCATAACCGGCTTTAAAACAGGGCAACAGCTCTACAGCCAGCCTCCGGTGGACTTTTTGGTGAAGTTTAAAAATACGGGCAATGTCCACGTTAAACCCCGCGGAGGCATTACCGTTACCAATTTATTCGGGCGCAAAGTCGGCACCGTGCTGATTAACCAAAACGCAAATAATGTATTGCCCAACAGCGAGAGGACTTTTGAAGGCAAGTGGCAGGAAAAATTCGCATTCGGGCGTTTTAAAGCCGAAGGCGAGTTTGTGTACGGAGAAACCGGCCAGCTGCTGACGGCCCAGGCCGTATTTTGGGTGCTTCCTTGGAAAACGGTTTTGGCCTTTGGCCTTGGCGGTTTCCTGATTTTGGCCTTGCTGGTGTATGGCGTGAAGGCCTATAACCGCTGGTTAATAGCCAAAGTTTCCGGCAAAAGGAAGTAATTCTATATCTTAAACAAACAAGGGCATCCTCTTTTTAAGAGGGTACCCTTGTTTTACTGCGTGTCTAAGCTAGGGCTGTTCCACGATTCCTTCCTTGAAGACTGCCTTCCGGGGCTGCCCCGGAAGGCAGTCTTCAACATGCTAATCAACGACTTTCATGGCCGGTTTTGGCCAGAGTTACTATCCTTCACGGCCGTGAAGGATAGTAACTCGCAAATATAAGCTCTAGGCAGGCCGGGGAATCGTGTGCCTGTCTTATGCGGCTTATGTCCGCTCGTTGGCAATAAAGGTTCCCCCGCAGCAGAGCTGGCGGGGCATTAACTGCAAGGGAGCAACTACCATTTCGGAGCAGAGCTCCGAGGTATTGAACCTGTATAGGACTTACGCACCGCCGCTTTTTGGGCGGGCAGAGCCCGTCCCATAAAAAGCGGCTCCGGCCAATTTCTTCGTTATTTTGTCTTTCGGTTTTTATCAGCGTAACCCGGCTACGCCTCCAAAAATCCTCGGAAAATGCCTCGAACTTGGCTCAGTGCGTAAGTCCTACTGTATTAAGACTCCTTAGACTCGCTCGGCCATAAATGGCCGGACTCGCTCTACGTCGCTAATAAAAACAAAGGTTTCTCTCCTTATGCCCGGGTTTCTTTTGGCGCCAACCGCTTAAGGCTTATCTGATGTTGGTCAGTTGCCAGCGATTACAGCCAGCCTCAGTCTCACTCCGGAATTGATTCACCCCCGGACCCGCGGCTGCTTTAAGATTATGGCCGCGGAATTTGCTCTGGCCGCCTGTCCGGGGTTTTCTCCAATAGAGAAATTGCAGGTATCGGTAACTATAACTCACGGCCTATAACTGATGCCGCCTAGGTTTGCTCTAGGCCAAGATTGTTTCTGCGTCCATGGAGCGGTTTTAAAGAACGCGCAGAACGGCAACCTCGAATGCTTGGCCGGATTCAGGTCGTGTCCGGCAAGTTGGTGCGGATTGTATTCATGCGCCCGCTGAAATGTTAAAATTTTTTCGGGGAATCCAAAAGCAGATTTTTCTGCCAGCGGGAGCGCGCCAAAAAAATTGGCCCGGAAAAAATGATTGCCGGATTTGCGGATGCTAAAAATCAAATCGGCGCCTGAGGGAGAAAGGGGCGGCTGGGCAATATGCTACGTGCGGATTTCTCCGGCCGCCGGCGAAACGTCCCCATGTTGACATCATTCACGGCCGTGAATTATACTAATGCTAAAGGGACAATTTAAGAAATTTTTAATTTTAAAAAAAGCGGCTCCGGCCGAAAAAAATTTATGGCCAAAAAAACTTTGACGGCAACCAGCAAATTTTTAACTTACCTCATTGCGATTGGCGGCGTACTGGAACAGTCGCTGCTTTTTCCCAAGGACATCAAGCGCATGGGGATCACCGGCCAGTGGAAAACCGCCGCGTCGGTGCGCTCGGCAGTCTATGAACTCTGCAGGCGGGGTTACATCAAACTTGAAGACAAAAACGCCAAACGGTTTTTGAAGATTACCCGCAAGGGGGAAATGGAAGCGCTATTCGCCAAAGCGCTCCTGCCGCGGCAGGACAAGTGGGACGGCAAATGGCGGCTGGTGATGTTCGACATTCCCGAACAAGCGCGTGAAAAAAGAGACAAGCTGCGCTGGCTGCTGAAGAAAAATAATTTTTTCCCGCTGCAGGCCAGCGTGTTTATTTCTCCCTACGCGCTCAACCGGGAAGCAATTTTGTTTTTAAAGCGCGCGGGGTTGATTTCCTACATCCGCATTCTCAAGGTGGAAGAGATGGATGATGACAGGGATTTAAAAAAACACTTTGGCTTAAAATAAGCCTGGTACTTGCGCGCTCGCAAGTCCTTAATCCTTGAAAGTCCGATTTGTGGGCGGTGCCAAAAATCCATATAACCGCCGCCCAAAAGTTTTTCCAAAAACCCGGTAAACCATCCGCATAAATATCCTTCACGGCCGTGAAGGATATTTATGCGTGGGGAATAGCGGCTGCCAACCAGCGGGGAAGAGGGCGATATTCTTGACTTTCGGCCTTATTTTTGCTATACTGGTTATATAAAGTTTTGTTAAGTTAAAGTAACTACAACTTACATCGACTTAACAAAAAATTATTTCACGAGACAAAAACCAAAAAACCCCAGCAAAGTCCCAAAATTCAGGACTTACTGAGAAAAGTTTCACTGCCAAAATAGAGTGAAACAAGCCAGGTGAAACAGCGAAGTTCAAAATAAACTGCGCTTTTTCTCTTGAAACCAAACCGAAATAAACATTCCTTTTTTAAAATCCAAAAAGGAATAATAAAACCGAAACACAATTAACCGCCTGCCGGCAAAATTTCGGCAGGCACAAAACCAAAATCACATGACCTATCAGGAAATGCCGGAACTGCTGACGATCAAGGAAGCCTCCCGTTTTATGAATGTGCATCCCAACACCTTGCGGAATTGGGAAAAAGAAGGGAAGATTTCCGTGGTGCGCATTGGTTCCAGAAGAGACAGGCGCTTCCCCAAAGCGGGGATTTGGCGGCTCTGCCAGCCGGTCAATGATTTTGCAGCATCAAACAGCTAAGCTTTTTCGCTTGGCGTTTTTTGTTGCAAAAATCTTTGGCAAAATTCTCCAAGCGTCTTTAACAAAAATACTTAACTAATTAAATGCAGCAGCGCAGATTACAATCCGCAAAGGATATCGCCAGCCGTCTTCTCAAGCCGGCCGTGATGCTTTTGGCTGTGCTTGCGTGGCTGGCTGCTGTATTTGTCATGAGCCGAGGCGCGGAAGCGGCTATCCCCAAACAAATTAATTATCAGGGCAAGATTACCAACGCGGCAGACGGCACCAACGTGGCTAACGGGCTGTATGACATTCAGTTTAAAATTTATGACTCTGCTTCCAACGGCACCCTGCTCTGGACGGAAACCTGGAATTCCGGGACATCCCAGGTGCAGGTGACCAACGGCGTGTTCAGCGTCAAGCTGGGCGCCTGGGTGCCATTTGGTTTTGATTTTACTTCCAGCTCGTATTACCTTACCGTTAATTTCAATAGCGACGGGGAAATGCTGCCGCGCAAGCAGCTGCTGACCGCGCCGTTTGCCTTTAACGCCAACAGCCTGGTGGGGGACGGCCGCATTGGCCTAGCTTATACGGCCACGTCCTCTCCGGCCGGACAAATAACTTATAACCCGGTAGCCGCCACTACCTCCGCGGCATTCATAATCAGCGCGGGCAGCAACACGCAAGGAGCGGCGCTGTCGGTAACGCAGAGCGGCAGCGGCGCAGCCGCCACCTTTATGGGCGGCAATGTGGGGATTGGGACGACGGGACCGAGTGGCAAACTTCAAGTGTCTGGTGGCTCTGCATGGTTTACAGGAACAAACTACAATTCTATTTTTAATTACGGGACGAATGAAGATACTATCATAAGTTCTGGTAAATCCGGTGGCACGGTTCAGTTATGGACTGAGGGTTCGGAAAAAGTGAGAATTTCAACAAGCGGCAATGTGGGGCTAGGCACCACCACCCTGGGACAAAAGCTGGTGGTGGCAGGGGATGCTAGAATCACCGGCGCCCTGTATGACAGCAGTAACTCTGCCGGCACTTCCGGCATGGTGCTTTCCACCACTGGCAGCGGTACGGCCTGGGTATCTACCTCCACCTTCGGGTCTTCCCTGGGAGCCTTTATCCAGGGCGGCAATTCCTTTGGCACTGCCGCTACCTTGGGTACTAACGACAACTATGTCTTAAACTTTGAAACCAACGGCTCCACCAGAATGACCATTGACACCAGTGGGAATGTGGGGATTGGAATTACTTCACCCAGCGGACAGTTGCATGTAAATAATACAACAAGCCGCGATGCGCTATGGCTGAGTGCCGGTAATTCTGTCGCTGCCGACAACGGGCCGCAAATTGTCTTTAATCAGTATAATAGTTCGTACCCGACGTGGCGGCTGGCGGAAATCAAAACCAGCTTTACCGGTGCCATGTATGGTTCCGATTTGATTTTTGCGACACATCCGGAACTTAACGCCCCGACTACTACTATAGAAAGAATGAGAATTGATAAAAATGGCAACGTCGGCATCGGGACGACGGGGCCGAACGCACCGTTGGAGGTTTTCAAGAGTGGCGATAATGTAAGAGTATTAAAAATTTCAACAACTCCGTCTACGAGTGGGGCAAGGTATGCGGAACTTCAGTTTGGATTGGCAACTGATTTAACGAACAATGGTTCGGGTATAAGAGGTTATTGGGAAAATTACGGAGTAGACCACTCTACTGGTTTGCGTTTTTATACCACCAACGCGGCCAACACACTTAGTGAAGCGGTAACGATAAATAACAACGGCAACGTCGGCATCGGGACAGCTAATCCAGTTACAAAATTGGAAGTCAGTGGATCAGGTGCAATAACTACAAAAGTGACCAGTTCTGATAATCAAGCGCAGTTATTGCTTAATGGAAATACATTCGGTCAATTATCAAATACGACTGGAGACTTATATCTCACAAATGCGTCTGCTGCAGGTAACTTAATTCTTCGTACCAATAGCACTGAATGGGCAAGAATTACAAGCAGTGGCAACGTCGGCATCGGCACCACCACTCCGGATGCCAAGCTTTCGGTTGTTGGGGAAATCAAATCAACCTACTTTACGGCCACAGCCACCAACTCCACCACCACCTTAATGGGCGGTTTGAATGTGGGCTCAGGAGCTTTAACCTATGATTGGGCCAACAATGTCACTACTATAGACAACCTCCAGCTCGGCAATATTAATTTTGATACTGATGCGGGAATGATTTCCTGGGTGGATATGCCGGTAACTGCCAGTGCCACTGCCGGTACGGTAATGTCCTACACCGGCCAACTGGACGGCAGCCCCATGTTCACCGTTTATGGCGAATCCGATGGCGCGGGCGGCATCCAAAACCGGGGAGTGGGTGTGGGTACTTCCACCCCTGTAGCCATGTTCTCGGTGCAGGGCGCTGCCGGTTCAGGAGCTTTAATTGATTTTGCTTCATCTACCGGCACTTCTCTGCTGCGCGTAACCGCTCCGGGGAACGTCGGAATCGGCACCGCTAACCCTCTATACAAGCTGGAAGTTGCGGGCACGGCTTCCGCCACCACCTTAACCCTGGCTAATGCTTTAGCCCCTGCTTACGGCGGCCTTGGCTTTAACGCTTCTATTGTAGCCAAGGGCGGGCT
>JAJZRC010000038.1 GCA_021847435.1 bacterium | reverse complement strand
TGTATAAAAATAATGTGAACAAAAAAACACCACAATAAGTGGTGCTTAGTTTAAGACTTGCGATATCCCTAAAGTACTAAGTAATGGGAATCATGGCAAATTCAAACCCGCACCACAAAGAATTGTGGGCAGGGTCGCGCTTTTCGGTCAGACTTAACCAGGAGCCGATTTGATGATGGAATGCCGAAATTCGCCGGCGAATCATAGTCAGCCAACTTCGGAATATGACAAACAGGCTACTTTGATACAGCAGTACCAATAACAAAAAAGGCGCAAATGATGCTATGGCCACGGCAGAAATCAAAATTTTAATCAATTGCTGCGGATTTACCTGCAAAAAATTTTGTAGGGTGGACGCTTCAATGGAACAGCAATTTATACCGACTGGCTGGTGGCAGTCCTGGGTTTGGGCGGTTCCGGTAAAGCAGGTTTGCGAATTGGCCATCATCTCATTCATGAATATTACATTTAAAACCGCCATCGTGAAAAAACTCGCGATGAGCATGACGATTATAAAATTTTGCCTGAGCAACTGCTTCATAAATTAGCGGTTAGATAGCGCAAACACCTGCAAGAGTTCTTTAACCACCCGGTCTTGTTTGCCCTTATCGCCCAATTCGTGGGTGACATGGCTTTTTAAGTGATTTTCTAATAATACGTTATCCAGGCTTTTGAGCGACTTCTGCATAGAAAAAGACTGGTTTAACAGTTCTGTGCAATAGACTTCCGTTTCAATTGCTTTGGCCAGGGCTTTGGCCTGGCCTTCAATAATTTTCGCCCTGTGTAATGCTTTCTTTTTTAATTTTGGATCAACCATAATCTTTCAATTAATAATAGGATATACCCCTACCACCTATTATATCAGATATTGAAACTTTGTCAATAGCCTAAAATTTAGGCTTAATAATACTAAGTTTTGTGTGTTTTTGGCCAAAATTTCGGGGTAATATCCAGATAGTGTTGGTAGGGTTCGCCAAACTCCCCAAGCATTTCTTTTTCCTCAACTTTGGCCAAGTGAATATACATTGCTATTAATATTGGGAACATAACTAAAGTCAGCAGTGTTGGCCACTGCATCAAAAATCCTATCATCACTAACACAAAACCCACATATTGGGGGTGCCTGATTTTGGCATACGGTCCCTCTGTGGCCAGAACATGTTTCTGCTGGGCTGTGTATAACACCTTCCATGATTTGGCGATAATAATAAATCCCGCGGCAATCGCAATCCCGCTAAAAATGTGCAAAAAACTTAAATGAGGGTCGCCCTTCCAGTTAAAAATCGTGTCCCACAAATGGCCTTCGGTATGGGAATAAATATCAATGCCGGGGTAGCGCTTGGTCAGCCAGCCGGACAACAGGAAAATCGTCAGGGGAAATCCATACATTTCGGCAAACAAGGCCACCACAAAAGCGCTAAAGGCGCTAAACGAACGCCAGTCGCGCTTGGTTTTCGGCCTGGTAAAGCTAAAGGCAAAAATTAGGAATATGGCCGAATTAATAACGACCATAAACCACAAACCGTAAGATGGGGAGTTAATTGGATTCATGTAATTCGAATTTAGGAAACTGGTTAGGTTTATTGAGAATTCCAAGGGGGTGAAGGAAAGCGACCTTCGCCCTCTTGAAATTCCCAAATTATATTTTGGCTTTGAGAAGCCCGGGAGGAACGGAGGGTAAACGTGAACTATGAAAAAAATGAAACAGTAGTTCCCATTCGGGGCATGCACTGCAAATCGTGCGAGATTTTATGTATGCAACCTCCGTCCCTCTAGGGGTTCCCAAAAAATTTATTGCGGCTTCGAGGACCCCGGGGGAGTAAAGGAAGGGTCTTTAGGCGACCTTTACTCCCCCGGGAATTCCCAAGCCCGATTTTTTAAATTGCTAATTTTTTCTCTACTCTTTTAAGCAATACGGCATTAGTGGCAACTATGATGGAAGATGCTGACATCAGCAGGGCCGCAATTTCCGGTCGGAGCGATACGCCGAACGAATTATAAAAGACGCCGGCGGCTACGGGGATGGCCAACAGGTTATAAATTGCCGCCCAGAACAGGTTTTGTTTCATTTTGGTAACCGTAGCTTTGCTCAAGCGAATTGCGGCCACAATGTCGTAAGGGTCGGATTTCATCAGCACGATGTTGCCGGTTTCTATGGCTACGTCCGTTCCCGCGCCAATGGCAATGCCGATGTCGGCTTGGGCCAAGGCCGGAGCGTCGTTGATGCCGTCGCCAACCATAGCCACGAATTTACCTTCGTCCTGCAACTGCTTAACATGCTTTGCTTTATCGCCGGGCAATACTTCCGCAAACACGCGGTCTATGCCTAAATCTTTAGCTACGGCTTCGGCTACTTTAGTGTGATCGCCGGTGATCATTGCTACCTCAAGCCCCAGTGCTTTCATGGCAGCTATGGCTCTCTTTGAACTTGGTTTGACCGTGTCGGCCACGGCGACAATTCCGGCCAGCTTGCCGTCCACTGCCAGCAGGCTCAAGGTTTTACCTTGTCCGGCCAGCCGGTCTATGGTGGTTCTTTGCGTGCCGGTATTGACGCCAAACTTATCCATTAATTTTTCGTTGCCGGCCAATATGGCTTTTCCGTCAATTACGCCTTTTAAACCAAAGCCTGCAATGGATTCAAAGTTTGTCAGTTGCTTAATGCTTAATTTGCGGTTATCAGCTTCATCCACAATAGACTTAGCAATGGGGTGATTGGAACCGGATTCAATACCTGCTTCAAATTCCACCACCTGGTCAGGGGAAAATCCAGAGAAACTTAAAACGTCAGTGACCTTCGGCTTGCCCTCGGTCAGTGTTCCGGTTTTATCCAACACAATGGCAGTCAGTCTGGACGTATTTTCCAGAGTGGCTGCATCCTTAATTAAAATATTATGCTTGGCTCCAATGCCAGTGCCGACTGCCACCGCTGTTGGTGTGGCCAGGCCCAGAGCGTCCGGGCAGGCAATAACCACGGTAGATACGGCAAAGGTTAAGGCCACGAGGAATGTCGCGTTTCCAATGAAATACCAGCCAAAAAAGGCTAGCAAACCAGAACCAATGGCCACAATCACCAGCCAACCGGCAGCCTTGTCGGCAATGCGCTGGCCGGGAGCTTTGCTGTTCTGGGCGGTTTCCACCATTTTAATGATCTGGGCTAAAACCGTATCCGAACCGACTTTGACTGCTTTAAATTTGGCGATGCCGCTGACGTTTACTGATCCGCCCACGACTTTATCGCCCGGGTTTTTGGTCACTGGTAGGCTTTCCCCGGTTACCAGTGATTCATCAATGGAAGTTGACCCTTCCACTACTTCACCATCAACCGGCACTTTGTCACCGGGGCGGATAACCACAATATCATCTTTCGTTATTTCCGCGCTGGGAATAGTTATTTCTTTGCCGTTACGGACAACTGTTGCTTTGGGCGGAACTAAATCGAATAACGCCCTCAAAGAATCGGAAGTTCCTTTCCGCGACTTCATTTCCATCCAGTGCCCGAATAATACAAAAGTCACCAAAAGCGCGGCGGCTTCATAAAAGGTTTCTTTGCTGCCAATGAAAGTTAACAGCACGCTGAACAGGTAGGCCGCCAACACACCCGTGGCAATCAGCACGGCCATGTTCAACTTTTTGGCTTTTAAGGAATAGTATGTGCCGGTAATAAAAATGGAGCCAGTCCAGAAAACTATTGGCGTAGTCAATGCCAATAAAATCCAATTGACCGGGAAGTTGTCCGGCAGGCTGTATTTAAACACAAAGGCACCGACCGGGGAGAGTAAAAAAATCGGGATGGCTAACAGGAAGGATACCCAAAAACGTCGGCGCATATCCGCTTCCATTTTTTTGGCCATCTGCGGGTTGGTCATAGCAGCTTCATGATCCATATGGCTCATGGCTTGCATATCGGGGTCTGCATGCTGTCCGTGATCCATACCTTTCTTTTCGGACTTGTCCGTCGTAGCTTCAGCGGAGGCTGGAATTAAATCCATGCCACAACCCGGGCACTTGCCTGGCTGGGTTTTCCTGACTTCAGGATGCATCGGGCAGGTATATATGGTTTCAGCCGCCTGAAGATTACTATGATCTTTGTGGTCATGCTCCCCATGGCTTAACTTTTCCGGCATGTCATATTCGTATTGTTTGGCTTCCATTGCGCACCCGCAGTCAACACTCAATTCCTCGGCTTTGCAGCTTAAGCACTCCTTGCCGCACTTGCAGTGGGCATGGCGTGGCTGATTGTCATGTTGGTGCTGGTCGTGATTGTGATCCATAATAAATTTGTTAATATAAATATTTAAAAAAATAATTGAGCCTGGTCAGTTATGGCCTGGAGTATCCAGCGCTCGTCATCCAGGGATTCGGCAGGTTTTGGGAAAACCAAATGGCCCTGAATGATTGCTTCCTGTTCCGTAGTTGGGATAATAAATAAATCAGATGCTGTTTTTATTGACGCTGTTTGCTGCCGGGATTGCAATAGTTCCTTGTTGCCTATACTGTTTTGCATCACTACGTAGTTTTTGGTGGTAAAAATAAATTCTTTTATGGTTTTGCCCGAGTCGGTGTCAATAAACCGCAGCAGACCCCAGTTAACTTTGGCCACGGAAACCAACGCAGTGGCCAGCAAATCCTGAAAAATTTTAAGTTTCTCTTTTTTGCTGAGCTTGGAGTTTGCCAGCAGGTCGCTGGTCAGGCTTTTTAACAATGGCAGCCTGCGGTTTACCAGCCCGATGTATTTAAATGATTCCGCGAGCTTTTCGGTAGATGTCTTTAGCTCTACGTCCTTCCGCCTCAAATCTCTTTTGTGCAAATAGTACATTAGCAGGGCTAATGCCATGATAAAGCCGGTAATTAGTGATTCCGCGTACGCCCTGGGGAGGATTCCAATATGGTCAGGGACAAAGTGGGGATGGAGTACCAGTGCTATAAACAGAAGAACATAAATGAATTTGGTAAATTTTGACATAAGTCGGCGGTCATAGAGGAACTTTTATTTATTTTTACCTAGCCATTTTACTAAGGCGACAATACCTAATAGCAAAAGCGCCCACACCAGAACCATCGTGATCAAGCCGAACCAGCTATAGCCACCCATCATATTCCACCCCGAACCAAAGCCCCGGCCCATCATGCCCCAGCCTTGCTGCCCCGCGTTATTGGAAGGAACAAACATCATCCCTGCGCCGCCCATCATTGGCATAGTAAGCGGAGTGGCGTTGTAATTTGACCAGCAGCCCAGGTAAGCCCTGCCCATGTTAACATGGGCCGTCTTAAGCGTAGCCGAACCCTCGCCGCCCATCATCTGTTCCATATAAGTATGCGCCTGCCCCGGATGAACGGCTTCCATGTAAGCATCACCCAGTTTTTCGAACTGAACGTCGCCTACTTTGGCGCAATCAAGCTGGCTTTGGCTACTGACATTCTGATTCTTGTAGATATCCTGCAATGCCGCGCTTATATTGGCGTCTTGGGTGAACTGTGTAGTCGTGCCGGTATTTTGCCAGCTGCCCATCATTCCCTGGGCCGATGCGTTGGAAACGACCAGGAAACTGGCCATAAAGATAGCACTAATAATCTTTTTCATAAATTAAAGATTCCTTGTTGTTGATTTTCCTGTTGGAAAAATCTTTGTTAATTAGCATTCCACCTTTTGAGAATCCCGGGAGGAACGGAGGAGAACGATCATGAAATGTGAACTAAAATGTTAACACAGTCCTCATAAAAGGCATGCACTGCAAGTCATGCGAACCCACGATCAAACCCCCGTCCCTTCGGGAATTCCCAATTGGTTATTTTTTGAGGACCCCTAGAGAGCGAAGGAAGGGTCTTTAGGCGACCTTCGCTCTCTAGGAATTCCCAAAGAACTGCTTAATTAAAGAACTTTGGCAAACAAGTAGATCAGTAACAACGCAGCTGCGAAACCGGCAAACCAGCGGGATAGCGACATTCTCGGCAGCGCTGCATCATTTCCGCACGAAGGGCACATGGAATGATCCGTGTTATGATTATGAGCATTGCAACACTCCATAAATATAAAAATTATTTTCTTAAAAAATACATAAGAACATATGCGATAAGTCCGCCAATTAGGATAAACTGCATCCAGTGGATTTTGCCCTCTTTTGTTGCGTCTGCCTGGTTGTGTTGATGATTGTGGTTTCCGTAGCACATATATAGTCCTTTTGTAGTTGTTACTTATATAGATAATTACTTCAATGTCCAAGTGAAATCCCGGGAGCTGACGCCTGCAATACCAAGAATTTTTAGAGTCACGCTTTTTGGCAGCGGGCTGATAGGATTAAAAATCAGGATGCCTTCCAAATGATGGCCTCCCGGCTGCGGGCCTTGCCATGATACTGGCTGATATTGCTTGCCCTGGTCGTCAATCAGAACGCTAACCTGTGAAGGGTCCTGATTTAATTCCACCGAATGGGTGTTAAAGCCTACATCAAACTTCCATTGAGCAGAATTGGATTTTAAATCCAACGGAGTCACCGTAACATTGACTTCGGCCTGGGAATCAGTCTTGGTTTCGTAAGCTGAAGCGGTATTTTGTGACGGACTATTGCCGGCGGTGTTGTTTCTGGAAAGCAGAAGCAAAACAGCCGCAACAACCACGAACGCAATAATAATATAAATTGCTGATTTTTTCATAGTTGCTGATGAAAATTAATTACCTTACGGGTTATGTAGACGATTCCAAAGAGGTTAAAAAGAAGCCCAACCCAGAAGAACTGTACCTGATACTGCGCCACAACGCTTAAGGCGCCAGCAATCCCCAGAATCGGGATTATATTGGCCAGGTAATGGGCGCAGCAGGAAATCATGGCCAGGGTGGAAGTGGTACCGGTCACGGCTACCGTCCTGCCGGCACCCGGCATGTTGTGATGCTTTATGGCCTGACGAAGATAGTTATATAGCCCAATCTGGATGCCAAAGCCTACAGCTAAGGTAACGAGGAAGTACCAATACTGGGAGAACTGTTTTATTGCAAAACTTTCACCGGAAATTGATCCTACGGCAATAAAATATATACCGACAAGCGTCACCGAGGCAGCCAGTCCCCAAATAAAGGATTTTTTAATGATGGTCGTGTTCATGAGTATCCTGCTGATTCTGATTAATACCTTGGTTGTCTTGTTCAGACATATCAGTATTGCTTCCTGTGTGGCCGCCGTGGCCTCTCATTTGCCAAAAATGGTAGATAATCATGGCCAGAGCCACAATAGCTATTGTCCAGCCCAGCCAGCCTTGTATAGCCAGCCCTTTTCCAAGTATCAGTATAAATACCAAAGGTGCCAGGCAGCAGATGGCCATCATCCACATCATGCTCGAGTCGTGATTATTGTTTTTGTCATTATGATCGTGCATAATTTTATGATTAATGTTTAAGTGTACTGGTTTGGGTCGGCATCAAACTGTTCTTTGCAGTGATCGGAACAAAATTTATAGGTCACACCCTGAAAAACAGAAGTTATAGTGTCAGTCGGCCGCATGCCGCAAACCGGATCCTTGGACGGCGAACCGTCTTTTTTATTGACGTGCCTTTTGAAAAATGAATTAAACATGCTCATTGAGCCTCCTTTATTTATTTGTTGACTAAACTCGAATTGTGCATCCAAACCATATAAGCTCCGAAGATCCAGGCTACAACTGCAATAAGGACTGCGCCCCAAATGAAGCTGCCGAACGTCAGCCAGGTAAAACCGGGCAATGTTTCAAACAGCGCATGGTGCAATTCGATGCCCCTCTGGCTCCGTAAAGGCAGGAATCCGCCAAGCAGGCAAATCACATAAGCTATTTCCGAGCCCAGGATGCATTTTTTCACGTAAGATTTTAAAGATAGTCTTTCCATATGTTTATTTTATAATTTAGCAATGACTTTTTTTAATTTTTCTTCGACCTTTGCCGCTATATCGGCCAGGCCCGGCTGGTCTACCATGCCCATTGCCACGGTGGGGAGGATGGCTGAAGCAAACACTTTGCCGCCGTCTTCGTAGACAATCACGTTGCAGGGCAACAATAATCCGATTTCCTTTTCTGCCTGTAGTGCCTTATAGGCAAAGGGTGGGTTGCAAGCTCCGAGAATTATGTAATTGTCATATTCCACATTGAGCTTCTTTTTTAAGGTAGTCTTCACGTCAATTTCGGTTAAGATACCAAAGCCTTCTTCGGCCAGCCCGGCTTTGGTTTTTTTAACGGCTTCGACATAAGGAGTATTCAATTGTTTTTTATAACCGTAATCCATAAATTTAAGTGTTTAAGTCCTTTTTCTTTTCTTCAAACTCCTGTTTATTGATTTCCCCTTTAGCGTAACGCTGCCTTAAGCTTTCTAACGCAGAATCGGAAGACCCTTTAGCGCTTTTACCGGCCAGTTCTTTCACTACCCAGACGATTAACAAAATTACGGCAACCCAAAAAACTAACATAAATCCGCCGCCCCAACCAAACATATTTCCATAATATCCCATCATAATAATTCGCCTCCCTTCATCTGCTGGCTAAGTGATAAATTTCAATTAATTCCTTAACAGCCCGGATATCCTGCCCTGGTTGCTGCATTTGGAGTTTAACATGGCTTTTGATGTGGTTTTCCAAAAGCAACTCATCCAGACTCTTAAGCGACCTTTGAATGGCTAATGACTGGCGGAGAATAGCGGGGCAATATTCTTCCGATTCAATCATCTTCATAACCCCCTCCATCTGGCCCTTGAGGATTTTGGCGCGGTGCAACGCCTTGGCTTTTAGTTTTAGGTCTAATTCGTGTTGCATTTGTTTGCTTGATTTTAATAATTGTTATAATACACCATACTCCTACCCAGTATTATAGCAAATGTTCCCTCCGTGTCAAGAACCCTTTAGATTTTAAGCCAATAATCTCCATTATTTAAGCGAAATAAGATATTTTCTTGTGAATTTTAAAGAGCAAATCTTACCGGTTATCCACCAAAGCTGCTAGGGTTTTTCCGTGCTAACCAGTTTCCCAAACAGTACCAGCCTGTCCTTTGTCGTCCCCACCGGCCAGCAGGTGGACAAAGCTACCAAAGGCTCGGCGGTATTTTTAAACTGTTCCTGGTCATCGGGTTTGTAAATTCCTCTTCTTGCGACCACATACTGCTGCTTAATCTTTGTGCCATCCATTAAGGTCAAAGTCATGGTAAATGAAGAATAGTCGGGCACGTCTCCCAGTTTGGAAAATATTTTTTTATAAGGACTAGCGTCCCAGGCATAGCCGCTGGAATGACCGGAAATGTAGGCTGTGCCCGGTTCCCCGGGCAGTGTCGTACCCGGATAATGCACCACACCCTTTTTTAAATCCGCATCAAAGTCTTTGGTATCCTTAGTCCAGATTAGGGGCACAATCACGTTGATAGATGGGATTTCCAAAGTGCCGGGAATATTGGTATCTATGGAAGCATTTTGGTTACCAGCTGGAGCTGTTTTCTCGAAATTTGGAGTTGTATCGTGATTGGCCTGTAGAGCCGTATTGGCGGCAATTTGGTTATTCTCGACTTCCTGCCTTGTTACATCATCGCTGTCTGGCTCGCCTTTCGTCTGCCTGACGGAACTGTTGTAGTAGGAATATCCCGCACCGGCAATGATTAAGATTAAAATAAAAATGGCAACATCTTTAAAAGCATTGAAAAGGGGGTTTGATTTTGTACCAGCTTCTCTGGTTGGTTGCGGAGCTGGCGGTTGAGCAATAATTTTGTCCGCTGGCGGCTTTACTTCTTCCCGATCCAGGCCGAGCATTTTTGCCACTTGCGGGGTTGCCCGGGGGTATCTTTTATTTGGCTGGTCCATATGGGCTTTCTGCGGTAGTCAATGGTTTATTTGAAAAATAAAAATAAACCAAAGAGGTCACAATAAATAACAAGCTCACAATGGCGTTCAGCCTTAGGCTCCCGACAAATACGCTGTCAATTCTCAAAAATTCCAATATAAAGCGTAAAATCCCATATGACATCAGATAAGCAAAAAAGACTTTTCCCGGATTTGTTGATTTAACCTTTTTCAGCAAAATCCATAAAATTAATGCATTCCCCAGGCTCTCGTACAAAAACAAAGGATGGAAAAAGTTATTACTGGCAAAAATTTCCGGCCTAAATATTTCCGGCACGAACATTTTCCACGGCAAATTGGTCGGATATCCAAAGAGTTCGTAATTGAACAGGTCGGCGAACCGTCCGATAATCTGTCCCAAAACTACTGCCGGTGCCAGCCAGTCAAGGTAAGTTAAAAAGGTTTTACTGCTGCGGCCTGCTGTGAAATACAGGGTAATCAGGCCTCCTAAAAGGGAGCCGATGATGCTCAAGCCTCCATGCCAGACCATAATTATATGCCCGGGGTTTTGCAGGTAATATGGTAGGCTTGATAACACATGATAAATTCTTGCTCCAACAAATCCGCTCACGATGACCCAAAAAATAATGTCTTCGGCACTGTTTCGTTCAACGTGGTAAACGGATGCTCTGTTTATTGCCAGTTTGTAAGCTGCCAGCACAGCCAGAGCCAGGACAATGCCAAAATAACGGATCGGGAATGAACCAAGATGTATTGCTTGTGGCACGTTCAATTTTCCCTGAAAGATAATATAAAGCAGGTAAATCAGAAAAATTCCAGCGCCAGCAAAAATATATTTTAGGACTTTGTTCATAGGTTATCGGGAGC
>JAJZRC010000037.1 GCA_021847435.1 bacterium | reverse complement strand
TAAATTATACCGATGCCGCTACTTTGGCGGTCATCCCGCGCGCCCAATTTAACAAAGGGCGGGAGGCAACAAGGGAAAGTATGAAAGCCATTAAACAGAAAATGCCTTTTAAGTGGCTGGGTGCTCATCCGGATACCGGCAGTGAGTTCATAAACCAGATGGTTACTGAGTGGTGCGGCGAGGAAAAAATCGATTACTCCCGAAGCAGGCCCAACCACAAGAACGACAATATGCACGTCGAAGAGAGAAACGGACACGTCATCAGGCGAGCGGTCGGCTACCAGACCTTGGACTGCAGGGAAGCGGCGGATGTTTTAAATGAGCCGTACGATGTTTTGACTCCCTATCTGCTGCGTTTTGCGGCGGTCAGACGGCAGGCTTCCAAAGAAAGATTAAATTCCAAGTACAAAAGAACTTACGAAAAGGTGGCCAAAACTCCTTACCGGAGGATTTTAGAACACAGGGAAACATCAGAAGAAGTAAAAACCAAGCTCCAAACTGAACACGAACAGTTAAATCCTTTAATTCTTAAACAGGAAATTGATCGGCGCTTAAGGAAGCTGTATGATACCCAAAAGCTGTATGGTAACCAAAATTGATTCCGCCGATTATGGTAACAGTTATTAATGAGCTATAAGGTCTGCAGATGTACAGTTAACACCATAAGGTGATATTTGGTAAATGTAAAAATTATAGGTGTTAATAAATAGTACGGCGATATATAAACTATTTGAATTTTAGAAATTCAAAAACCCCGATTATATGATCGGGGTTTTTGAATTGATGGCGAAGGCAGGGGTTGGACCTGCGTTTCGTCATCAAGGTGATCGAGTCTTCGCTGCCGGATGGCCGCGCGGACTCGCTTTATTGTAGGTCAAGCGTGCCCTCCTTGGGGCAACAGTGGACGAACGATTGTCATCTTCCCTTAACATAATTCTCCTTGATGACGACTTTCATTCGTTGGTTGGCGTGAGTTTGAGGATTCGGTGTTTGCCACCACTCTCGTGGTGATAATACACAGTTCCCTCAAACACACATGTCCATTTCTTTTCATCACATTCGGCGGTGCTACCGTATTCAGCGACGAACTCGGGGAATACGGCCAGAGGGTCTCCTTCTCCTGTAGTGAGGTCCACCTCAAACGTCCGTTTGGGACCATTGTGGTATACCCAGGGCTCAAAACCCTCCTCACAGGCACTCGGGATATCCAATACCTTTGTGCTGCCCTCGTATGTGGGGGAAAGCACGCAGACTTGGGATTCGGGATTCTGGCCGGCCTTGATGCGATACTCGCGTATCGTGTTCAAACGGGCCATTTCCTTGTAGTACTCTCGATCCCCAATCTTTCCCTGTTTGCGTAGGCGTTCGATCTTGCGCTGGTCTTTGTCGTAGTCGCTGATGGCGAACGACTCGTTTCGGTTTTCGGCCGCCTTGGTGGGGTTTCCCAAGAATTTCGGTAGCAAACCCCAGTAGCCGTTGAGTGAGTGGAAACACATTGTTATGCTAATCAGCATGAGCAGATTTGAAAGCATGCTAGTGAGCATGTCCGCCTCCGTGGTTGGTTTCGGCTTGGGCCGCAGGGGCTGTTCTCTGGTCCTTTTGTCTTATGAGAAAAGAAACCACGAACAGAATCAGTCCGAGCAGCATCTCTGTGCCGTAGTCCATGTCCATCTCTGTGGGCAGGTATGCCTTGACCCAGGCAGAGAATACTAACACCGCAACACTGATGCCGATGTTGGCAAGCGGGAAGTAGGCCCACTTGCCCCAGTCAATGGTCAGGCCAGCCATGATCCGGTAAAGGAAATAGGCGGCTGAAGACAGGAGCAGCAGGGCGCAGGCGCCGGGGTTGGCGTACATCGGGATGATGCACGCACAAATACAGATGAAGGACTCCACTGCGTAGAATCCAATCATCACCCGGGTCACTGTGCGGGCAAACGGGTTGTCCGTTGCCGCATGTCCGACGAGAATCGCATCCAGTGGCAGGCCGCCGCGCAGCCAGACTCCCAGGAGGAATGTTCCCATCCAGCCGAGCCCGAAGTAGGCGTTGGCCGGGTGGAAGATGGTCTTGGTCCAGCACTGGATCGCCACCTCAATGGCGACGAGCAGCGCGAAGTGGATGGCGAAGATCGTGATCAGCGCCTTGACATTGCGCCTTTCCCGTTCCGCCAGAAGTTGCCAGAGGCCTTCAAAGAAGTTGGTCACTTTATATCTCCTATTTGAACAGTTTGTCCACAAATCGTTCCCACCGCGTGCGGCCGTTGCCAGTCGCCCGAGCCTGAAGCTGCTGGCCCCAGGCGTCCATGTTGTTGTTGGTCGTGTCCGCTGCGGTAGCAGCAGAAGCTGCACCGGTACGGATTGCGTTCCAGGTAGCCCGGCTGATGCCGGGCACATTGGTCACGAGCCAGTTCCAGATGCGTTCGTCGAATTGCTCATCGAGCTTGCCCGTGGCCGTGAGCCGGGCTTCGCGCTCCACATTGGTGAGCCGCGCATACTCCGCAATAACCTCCAAACGCTTTTGGGGCGTTTCTTGGAGAGTTAGGGAGTTTCTGAACTTGGAGCGGCGCCGCAGATCTGCGGCCAGCCAGTTTTCCAAATCCCTGAGCTGGCCGAATGTGGCCAGACCACTGCGGCCGACAGCCTGCAGATCTTCGTCAAAGATCTGCTCGTCGTACATTCCCCAGCCAATTGCGTGCCGGGTCAGGAGCTTTCGGGCCTCTTCATGCTGTCCCTTGCCGAACAGTTCGCGGGCTTCGGCAGCCACAGCTTTGTCTTCGGCCGTGACAGCCTTGCCCAGGCGCTTCTTGATGAACGGCAGTCCGTGGAGGACTGCCACATCCAGCCCGATGTCTTTTGCAAGATCGAGCAGGAATTTCTTCCTTTCTTCGGTCATGTCCTTCTCCTAGTACTAGTATTCGAACGCCAATTTTATGGAAGCCTGTTCTCCGGACTCAACGTGCGTAACTGTGAGTTCGCACTCAAGTCCTTCAAACGTGGCTTCCAGCATGCACAGGCCGGTGGCCGGGGTGGTGTACTCAAAGTATTGAACCCGGACAGCATAACCGCCGTTGTCCAAAGGGCTGCCGGTTGCCTTGTTGATCAGCGTCACCGGCGAGGTGGCGGTGAAGACAAGGTTTTCTGCGCTGCCTCTGCCGCTGCTGTTGAGCGTGCGGATGGTGGGCAGGGAGTAGCGGTTAGTGCGGGATTTGAGCCCGCCTTCAGGCGCTGCAAACTGCAAGCGCTTGAAGCTCTTTTTGGGCGTCTTGGCCCCGTCCGTGGCTTCAAAAGCCGGCAGCTGAACTGCCTGCTCATAGATGCCTCGGCCGGGATCCGTGTTGCGGTAGTAGACAACCAGGGCTTGGGTAAAACCTTTGTAGTCGTCTGCGGCAAAATCAAAGCCGGGGCTCAAAACTTCGCCGTCTGTGTCCGTGCTCAGCGTGAGCCGCTGAGCGGGGTTTGCGGGGTCCATGATCCAGGGGCCGTTGGGGTTGTCCGCGGTTCCCAGACGCAGCATGACTGCTTGTCCGGACACCACAAATCTGCCCATGCGGATTATTACAGTGATTTTGCAGTCACTGCGTTTTCCGCTAATATTGGCAATGACGGCAATTTTGTTGTCGCCGCCTCCCTGGTTGCCCCCGCCGCCTCTGTTGCGGTTTCGGGTTGCCATTTTTTCTTGACCTTTCCTCCTTGGCTCTGTTAAGGAGCCGATATCTTAAGCCAGGACTTTTGGTCCTGCCGCAGCCAACTCTTATGAGTGGCAAAACCCCGTAAAGCCCGGTACCAGATTTCATAAGTGGTGATATGAATAATCAGGCAGGCCGGTAACAACGCATCCCTGTTCCGTTAGTTTTTAAAACTAATCGGTACGGGGCACGAAGTGGTGGTGACAACAAAACCCCCGCTGTTGGCGGAGGCTTTTTACTCAGCTTTACGGGATTTTGCCCACCACAAGCAAAAATAAAGAATATTAAGTTTGACCATATATTATAGCAAATTTTATAGGTCTTGTCAAGACCCCTTTATAATGCTATAATGCCTAGGCAAAAAGTTTTATTTAAAGGTATTTTGCCCTAAATTTTGGCCTTGGTGGCGGAATCCCAGTAGTACATCTGCTTTTTTTGCAGATGACTACGGGACAAGTTGGCATATTTACCCTGCACAGTTGGTGGGCGAGTGGCGAAATGGCAGACGCAATAGCTTTAGGAGCTATCGAGAGCAATCTCATGTGGGTTCGAGTCCCACCTCGCCCACCACTTGTGCAGGGCGCGCGGCCTGGTTGATATTGATATCAGAATTGTATTTTTGTATAATAATTAGACCTTGTAATATTAGCCTTGTTAAATAGAATTTTTATGGGAAAAATTTTCAAAAATATTATTTTGATTCTGGTCGGCTTTTTGGTGGTGACCGGGCTGTTTGCGGCCTTTGGCAGCGACACCAAGGTCAAGGAAGTTTCCATTTCCGAGATTGTGAATTTGGTGGACCAGCAGAAAGTGGAAAGCTTAAGCGTTGGCGAGCAGAGCGTAACCGCCAAGCTCAAAGACTCTGACGTTAAAGAGGCTGCCAAGCTGGGCCGCAACGACAACATTTATGAAATTTTGAAGAACAGCGGGGTATCCACGGAAAAAGTCCGCGCGGTAAACATTCAGAATGAGACCGGCAGCTTCATGGGCAGCCTGGCCAGCGCGGTTTTGCCGTTTTTGGTGCCCCTTGTGCTGGTATCCCTGTTCATTTATTTCCTTATGCGCCAGGTGCAGGGTTCCAACAACCGCGCCATGAGCTTCGGCCAGAGTTCGGTTAAGCTCAGCGATGAGCGCAAGAACCGGGTGAAATTCGCGGATGTGGCCGGGGCCAAGGAAGCCAAGGAAGAGCTAAAAGAAATAGTGGAATTTTTACGTTTTCCGCAGAAGTTTCTGCAGCTGGGCGCCAAGATTCCCAAAGGCGTGCTGCTTTTGGGGAGCCCGGGGGTAGGTAAGACCATGCTGGCCCGCGCCGTAGCGGGCGAGGCCAACGTGCCCTTCTTCCACATTAGCGGCAGCGAGTTCGTGGAAATGTTCGTGGGCGTGGGCGCCGCGCGCGTGCGCGACCTGTTTAAAAAAGCCAAGAAGAACGCTCCATGCATTATTTTTATAGATGAAATCGACGCGGTCGGACGCCAGCGCGGAGCAGGCCTGGGAGGCGGGCATGACGAGCGCGAGCAGACCTTAAACCAGATTTTGGTGGAAATGGACGGTTTTGACACGGATACCAACGTGATAGTCATGGCCGCAACCAACCGGCCGGATGTGCTGGACCCGGCTTTGCTGCGTCCGGGGCGCTTTGACCGCCAGGTCATGCTGGACTTGCCGGACATTAAGGATCGCGAAGCGATTCTGCAGGTGCATTCCAAAAATAAGCCGATGGCCAAGAGCGTGGATTTGCGCAAAATCGCGGAGCGTACGCCCGGTTTTTCCGGCGCGGATTTGGCCAACTTGATCAACGAAGCCGCCATTTTGACCGCGCGCCGCAATAAAAAGGAAATCGGCGGCAATGAGCTGAAAGAGTCCATAGAAAAGGTTATGCTGGGCCCGGAGCGCAAAAGCCATATTCTTTCCGGCAAGGAAAAGGAAGTGACTGCCTACCACGAGGGCGGCCACGCCTTGGTGGGCAGCGCGCTGGCATTTTCCGACCCGGTGCACAAGGTCTCCATAATTTCGCGCGGCCGCGCGGCCGGCTATACCCTGAAGCTTCCGGTTGAGGACAAGCACCTGCATACCAAACAGAGTTTCTTGGACGAAATCGCCGCGCTGCTCGGGGGCTACGCCGCGGAAAAATTGGTTTTTAAAGAGCTGACCACCGGCGCCTCCAATGACTTAAAAGTGGCCACGGCAATGGCCCGCAAGCTGGTGATGAATTACGGCATGAGCGAGGAGATTGGGCCGATTGTTTTAGGCGACCATCATGAAATGGTTTTCTTGGGCAGGGAAATTTCCGAACAGCGCAACTACAGCGAGGCCGTGGCCAAGACCATTGACGAGGAAGTGTCCAAAATCATGAAAGAAGGCTTGAATCGCGCGGTGGAATTGCTGACTAAATACCGCGGTTATCTGGATACGATTGCCCAGCGGCTGATTAAAGAAGAGACTTTGGAGCAGGAACAATTTACGGAAATCGTAAAAGATATTATTCCGGCGGAAAAGAAGCAGGTGCCGGAATTTACCCCTATCCCAGATGCCGCCATTTAAATAAATTTAATTTGCCGTTGAGGCTGCCGCCGAAACGGCAAATTTTTTGCAGGGCCATTATGCTTTCGTATGCTAAAATCATCAATCGGGCCTATGTTTCAACGCTGCATTATCCGCAGCTATGGTTTTTCGGCCTGTTTGTTGAGGGCGCTTTTAACCTGAACTTTTTGCATTTTCAGAATTTGCCCCTGCGCCGGATTTTGCAGGCCGGCCGGCCGCAGGAGCTAGCCTGGTATTTCCAGAGCCATCCCGGGGTTTTGGCCGCGGTCAGCACCGCCGTTTTGCTGTTTACTTTCGCGGCATTGATTGCGACCAACTGGTCCCGGCTGATGCTGATCGTCCTCGGCCAGGCGGCGCTGGAAGGAAAACCTCTGCAAATTTTAAAATCTGCCAGAGAAAGTTTGCCGGGTTTGGGAGTTTTTATCAAGATCAGCCTGCTGACCAGCGGCTTTATGCTGTTTGCAGCCATGGCCTTGTTCGTGCCCGCCTACTGGCTGCCGATTGCCGAGAGCCTGAGGGTGTATTTAATAGAGATCGGGGTGCTGATATTCTTGCCGCTGGCTTTTACCGTGTCGTGCGTGAATATTTTTACTTCTTTTTACGCTGTGTTGTACCGGCTGCGCTTGGGCAAAGCGCTGAATCTGGGAACTGATTTTTTCGCTTCCCGCTGGAGCCAAATTTTGGGCCTGGTGGCGATTCTGATCATTATTTATTTGGCCGGGTTTATAGCCGGAGTGGCTTTAATTTTCATTACCAGGGAAATTTTTGAGCTTATTTTTGAGGTGTTTTTGCGTTTCCATATTTTGCCGCTTTCTGCTATTATATTTATGCTGAAATTGGTTTCCGGAACGCTATTTTGGTTTTTACTCTCGGGGCTGAGCGTTTTTTTTAACCAGGCGCTGTTGGTTTTATTTTTAGAACTCAGCCAGCCTCTGGACGCGGCCGAGGCTCAAAAAGTCCAAACTTCGGTTTCAGCGGCTACAATTTGACATTCTTCGGGCGGCTAGCTCAGTGGCAGAGCATTTCTTTGACGTAGAAAGGGTCGAAGGTCCGATTCCTTCGCCGCCCACCACTCGATTCGCTTTGGTTAACGCCAAAGCTCACTCGTGGTTTCGGCCTTTGTGAGGCCTCAACCCGGCAAAACTTTTGGAGCGAATCGAGTGTCCCGAGCGAAGTCGAGGGGCAAAATCCTAAAATTATTAAGAATTAAGAAGTAAGAATTATGAATTAAGGCTGCCTTAATTCCTGATTCGTGATTCTTGATTTTAGCCAACTGCATGCCATCGCTGAATCAAAAAGAATTGGAAAAAATTTTGGGGTTTCCTCTTGCGAACCCCGATTTGTACTTGAGCGCATTTACCCACCGGTCCTATTTGAACGAGAACCGCGGTTTTGACCTGCCCCATAACGAGCGATTGGAATTTTTGGGTGACGCGGTGCTGGAGCTGGCCGCCACCGAACATCTCTACCGCAACTATCCGCACCCCGAAGGCGAGCTGACCAATTTCCGCAGCGCGCTGGTGAATTATAAAATGCTTTCCGACATAGCCAAGCGTTTAGGGCTGGAACAGTTTTTGCTTATGTCGCGCGGCGAGGCCAAAGATACGGGCCGCGCGCGCCAGGTGATTTTGGCCAATTGCATTGAAGCTTTGATAGGAGCGATATATTTGGATTTGGGGTATGAGCCGGCCAAGCAGTTCGTAGAAAAGGAAATTTTAGTGGAACTGCCGCAGATTATCGCGGGCGGCAGCTATTTGGACCCCAAGAGCAAGTTGCAGGAAATTGTTCAGGAAAAGCGCGGCATCACCCCGACCTACGGAGTGATTAGCGAAACCGGACCGGACCACAACAAACTGTTCGTGGTAGGCGCGTTTGTGGGCAGCACGGAAGTGGGCCGGGGACAGGGGCCTTCCAAGCAGGAAGCGGAAATTGCGGCCGCGGAAAATTCTTTAAAAAATAATAGTTTTTAAAATGAAACCCCTGCCGGCCTTTTGTGCTTGGTCCGGCAGGGGGGTGGCGCTCATCGGCCGTTGAAGCCGATGAACGCCGGAGTTTCCGGCAGAAATTGGACAAGGCCGAAAGCGGCCACGACCAGCATTACTACCAGAAACACTTCCTGTAGGTGCTTCATGGAAACCCCTCCTTAGGGGCCAATATCATAACACAAAATTGTAAAAAAGTCAATAAAAAATGTACTTAAAAAGATTGGAAATCCAGGGTTTTAAAAGTTTTGCCCAAAAAACCATAATGGAGTTTGCCAGCGGCATTATTTCCATTGTGGGGCCCAACGGCAGCGGCAAGAGCAATGTGGCCGATGCTTTAAGGTGGGTTTTGGGCGAGCAAAGCCCGAAAATCATCCGCGGCAAGAAAGCGGATGACGTGATTTTCGCCGGTTCTGACAAGAAGGGCCGTCTGGGCTTTGCCGAAGTGGCGGCGACTTTTGACAACAGCGACCGCCGCATCCCGGTGGACGCCTCGGAAGTGTCCATTGGCCGGCGCATTGACCGCAGCGGCGAAAGCGAATATCTGCTCAACGGCAACAAGGTGCGCCTTTTGGATATTGTAGATTTGGTTTTAAAAAGCAATATCGGCACTTCGCGCTATACGGTCATCGGCCAAGGCACCATTGACCAGATGGTGCTGGCCGGTCCTGGGGAAGTGAAGAACCTTTTAGATGAAGCCAGCGGCGTGAAGACGTATTACATCAAGCGGGAAAAGACCTTGCGCCGTTTGGAACAGACTGCGCAGAATTTGATGCGGGCAGAAGACCTCATGGCTGAAATAGAGCCGCGGCTGAAGTCTTTGCGCAGGCAGGCAAAAAAAATGGAAGCGCGCAGCGAAATCGAGCAAGAACTGAAAATTTATCAGCGCGAATTTTTCGGCCAGACTTATTGGCAGCTGCACGGCATACTGGCGGGCATTATTTCCCAGCTGGAAGCGGCTGAGGCGGAAAAGCGGCAGCTAAGCGCCCAAGCCGAAACCCTTCGCAGCGAGGTGGAAGCCCTGGAATCCGGCGGGCAGAACAATAGCGAGCAGTTTAAAGCCGTGCAGGCGGAGCTGAACGCATTACAGAACAAAAAAAATAAGCTGCTGGAGGATTTGAGCCTGGTGCGCGGCAAAATGCAGAGCCAGAAGACCGCGGCTGCCGGGGACGCCAAGAGCCTGCAGGTGGAAGCGCATTCCAAAGGCGGCAAAATCGAGGAACTGAAGGAGCGGCTGCAAAAAGCCGGCGAGGAAAAACACCGGCTTGAAAAGGAATTCGCGGAGCAGTATAAATTGTTGGAAGCGGTGAACAAGAAGCTGAATGAGCTGTCGCAGAAGCTGAGCAATCCGGCCCAGGTGGATTGGGCATTGGTAGACAAAGAGCTTACGGAGCTGGAAGGAGCCTGGCGGGGCTTTTTCAGCCGCTTGCGAAGTAACGAAGATATACGGGAATTGCAGCAGCAGGCAAGCGTGTTTAACAGCAGCCTTGAAAGATTTAAAAAGGCGGCCAAATCCGCGGTCATTGATCCTCATTTGGGCCTGCTGGCAGTAAAACAGGAACTGGATGCGCTATTGAAGGAAAAGGAAACATTGACCGTAAAGGCCAATGATGCCCAGTTGGATTTGAGCAAAAACAAACTGGCTCTGGAGTTTATGGAGCGGGAGCTTTCCGGGCTGGAGCAGGAAAAGCTGCATTTGGATTTGGAACTGAAAAAAGCGCAGAGCGCTTCGCCGGACGATTTTTGGCAGGACTTACTTGCGGAAGAAAATCGCATCAAGCAGCTGGCCGAGGTCGTGGGCCAGGAAATCTCCCGCGTTGAGGGCGTGTTTAAGGGCCATTTTGACGAGGAAGAAAAAAGGCAAAAGCAGCTCAGGCAGGCAGAGGCGAATTACCGCGATGCCATGGACCGCCTTTCCAAAGTAAAAGACCGCGAGTCGGGGATTAATGTGGAGAAGGCGAAGTTCGACACCCAAATGGAAGTTTTGGCTGAAGAAGTCCGCAGGCTTCTGGGCCCGGCGGAATGGGATGGTTTGCGCGAAGCTAAAACCGAAAGCAAAACCCAGGATCTGGAAGCGAAAATTTTACGGCTTAAAAACCAGCTGGAAACCATTGGCGGCATGGACGAGCTGACTTTAAAGGAGTACCAGGAAACGGAAGCCCGCTATGCCAATTTAAGCGTCCAGGTGGGCGACTTAAAGCAGGGCATGACGGATTTGCGGCAGATTATAGACGAGCTGGATACTCACATTAAGCAGAAGTTCAACGAGGCCTTCCATAAGATAAACGAAAAATTTGAATTTTATTTCCGCGTGCTGTTCAACGGCGGCCGCGCTTATTTGAGCGTGCTGAAGAACGAGGAAGAAACTGCGGCTGCGGAAGCGGAAGCCCAAGAAGAAGAAATAGGCGGCCTCGAGCAGCTGCGGCCTGAGGAAAAAGTCCTGCAGAAGTATGAAAAAGGCTCGTCCAATATTGTCGGCATAGATATTAAGGCAACGCCGCCGGGCAAGAATCTGTCCAACATTCAGGCTCT
>JAJZRC010000036.1 GCA_021847435.1 bacterium | reverse complement strand
CTTCCGATCTTATATGGTAGCAGAAATGCCGCTGTTCAATCCGGCAGCCGAAGAGTCCTGTGAAAATATGAGCTTGGCCATTTTCTCGGCATTAAAACGCGCATACAGAAGGCAGCCGAACGAAAATTCTTTTGAAAACGCCATTAGCCAAATCAACGAGGAATTGGGAAAATTGGCGGAAATGGGCCAAACACAATGGATAAACAAGCTCAACTGCATTATTGCGGTTAGGCATAACAATAATTTTTCCATTTCCACCTGCGGCAAGGTGTCCGCCTTCCTCCTCCGCAACAAAGAATTCACGGATATTTCCTGCTCCCAAAGCCAGCCTCATCCTTTAAAAACATTTGAAAATTTTGCCAACGGCAAAATCCGCCTCGGCGATCTGGTTATCCTGTCCACCACCCAGCTGTTTAACCACATCTCCATGGACCGCCTTCGTGAAATTGTCAGCGGAACCGGTTTTTTAACCGCCACCCAGACAATTATAGAACTGCTGAAAAAGAACTCCGATCCGCAAACCTCTTTCGGCGTAATCCTGAATCTCCAGGTCCCTGCAGGCCAGGCAGTGGAAGAGGAGCCGGATTTGGAGAACTACATAGTGGAAAAGCAGTCAACAGCCTCAAATATTTGGAAACAGTCAGCGGCCTACCTCAAATCAATTTTTGCCTTGGACAAAAATAACCACCGCGAACCCAAAGTCGGCCTGCCAAAGGTTTCGCTCAGCAGCCGGGTAAAAGGCCTGACGGGCAGGGCGAAGAATTTGCTCATGAAGAGCGGCCATGTCGTGCAAAGCGCAAGGAATTCAGCCGGGCCGATGAAACAAGCGGTACATTCAATAAATTTAAAAAATTTTAAAACTTTAAGCAAGCCAAAAAAGATCTTGATAATTTCGGTTATTGCGCTTTCGGCCGCGGCTATCGTAAACATCGGCATAGCCCTGAGGCTTAAAAACACGAACAAAACCAACCAGGAAATCGCAAACCAGCTGAAGGAGACTCAGGGCCTGCTTTCCAACGCGCAATCCGCGCTGCTGTACAAAGACGAAGCGAAGGCCGGCGAATATTTCAGCCAGGCCTCGGTAAAGCTTCCCGCCCGGGACAAGGTCGGCAACAGCAACAAAACCCTGTATGAACAGGTGGCAGCCCAATTCAACGAAGTCAGAGACCTGATGGAAAAGAGCGTTACCGTGAAGGCGGATAATTTGGGATCGCTGAGCCAGTCGGATCTCATGTTGAAAATTTCAGGCTATTTGGCTACCCAGGCCAACAATACGGTTGTCAGTTTCGGCTTAAGCAGCGGAAAAATAGAAGACGGAAGATTCAAACTCCCCACGGAAGCAATCGGAGAAGTGAATGTTGGTAAAAATGCCGCGGTAATCTACGATGGCGAAAGCCTCTACGTCTGGGACTACTCGGCGGACAAGTTCGGCCAGGCCTTTTCTCAAAACGTTCCCAAAAAGGAAGATTTCGGCGGAATGGCTTTTTATCCCGCCAACAGCCGCGTATATGTCGCCGATAAAAAATCCGGCGTTATAATCAGCTACCTGGTCAGCGGAACCGCTATTTCCAAACCCGTGGTTGCCGTTAGGGATCCCGCCCTAAATTCCTCAATTGGAGTAGCCATCGACGGAAGCATTTACGTTTTGACTTCGGGCGGCCTCAACAAATACCAAAGCGGAAAGCTGGCTGATTTTTCCCTGCCTGCCTTGACCAAAGCCTTCTCCGGCAATGGCAAGATTTTTACACAGAAAGATTTTGCGTACATATATATTCTGGATATTGGCAATAGCCGCGTCCTGGTTATAGATAAAAAAGGAGCGCTTGTCCATACGCTTAAAGCGGAAAATTTCAGCGCCCTTAAAGATTTTAGCGTTGATGAACCCGGGAAACTGCTGTTTGTGCTAAACGAAAGCAGCCTGCTCAAGTCAGCGCTGCCTTAACAAATTCAGGACTTACGCACTGAGCCAAGTTCGAGGCATTTTCCGAGGATTTTTGGAGGCGTAGCCGGGTTACGCCGATAAAAACCGCAAGAAAATAACGAAGAAATTGGCCGGAGCCGCTTTTTATGGGACGGGCTCTGCCCGCCCAAAAAGCGGCGGTGCGTAAGTCCTAGATAGATAGGTTTTTTCAGGAAAAAAGCCACGCCCATTTCCATCAAAGTGTTGGGGCCGATGTAATTAGCCACGCCATTCTTGTCATAATTGGCAATCAGCACAGCGTCGGCCTTGGCCACTTTTTCAAAATGGTCCACGATCCGCTGGCTGTGATTCTGCCAAATCCAGGACTGGTGGATTTGATGGGAATTTTTTTTGTGGGTATAGTACTCAATTGCGGGAATCAATTCTCCATTCTCGCCCGGAACCTTATCCGGGGGTAGCATTATTTCGTGGCCAAGTTTTTCTAACTCGGCTTTCAATTTGTACATATTGTCTATAAAAGCGGTGCTGCCGCAGAGGGTGATTTTCATAATTAATCGGCAATCGATATATTTTTCTTAATTGATTCCAAAATTTTCTTGTGTCCGTAAAACGGATTTTCCGGCAGATTATCCAAGCTGAACCATTCCCAAGCCTCGCACTTGTCAGGTTCCAAAACTTGCGGCTCGCCTGACCAGCTCTTGGCCTCAAACACAAAATGCATATAGTGGCCGTCGGGACGGGGATCGTTCACAACACTGCGGAATTCCAAATCATGCAATTCCAAACCGGTTTCTTCGGCTATTTCCCTCCTGGCGCAGCCGCCCAAAGTTTCCCCAACCTCCAAATGCCCGCCAGGCAAGCCCCAACTGCCGCTGCCCGCTCCCTTCAATCGCTTGCCAAACAAAATTTTGCCATTTTTATAAATCAGTACTCCAACGCCGATTTTGATATGCGTATACATCATGGAATCTGATATCTGATTATACTGTTTGACTGCGCTTAGGGCTTTAAGATTGGCGGCATCTTTTATCAAAATCGCAGCCTGTTCCAAAGTAACCCATTTTGTATCATAAAATTCCTGCAGATCCACTTGGAAATTCTTGCCGTTGGTTCGGAATAAAAACCACAAATCCAAATGCTCCCTGCAAGGCTGGGGTGTATTATTTATCGGCGTGATAGAAATTAAAAAAGGCCGTGGTAATTCCAAAAAAGCCTTGTTTACGCCCAATTCTTCCTGTATTTCCCTGTTTAAAGCGCTTAAAAGATCCTCGCCTCTGTCAATATGCCCGCCCGGAGACAGCCACAAATTCGATTTTTTATGATGAACAATGAATATACTCTTCTTTTCAGGGTCGTACGGCAAAAAGTATACGCAAAAGTGAGACTGTTTATTTTCATCCCTTGTCAACAACCCCTCATTAGCGCGCTCCACAAAACGCTCGGCAACAACACTATCCGCATCTGGAAGCGATAATACAATCTCTTGTATTTGGACTTGTAAGTTTGCCATAAATTATGCGTGCATGTCCCGAACCGCTTGTCCGCCTTTGCTAAAGCTTCGGCGGATAGCTTTTGCTTTGGAGAATTTTTTTCAATTTTCTATAAATCTTCACGATATGTTTTGGCGTAAGCCAGAAGAAATTTTGGCGAAATCTGGAGCGGGTAACGGGAATCGGACCCGTGTCTCAACCTTGGGAAGGTCGCATACTGCCATTGTACTATACCCGCAAATTAAAGCTTTTTCGATTCTACCATATTTTAGGCAATTAAAAAAGGCGCGGACTGGTTTCTCCTGCCCGCGCCTTTGTCCCATGCCGTATTCATGCCTTGCGGACTTTTGGAATCGCAAAGGTGTTATGCGGCCTCTTTCGCCACGCCAGCTTCGGCCATTCCTCTGCCACTGCCTGCAGGTTCAGGCAGATAAGGCAATTTGCCTGGGCCGGGTGGCCCATGCAAGGCTCGTGGACTTTATGAAGTGCGTTGCGTATCCCGCAAGCCGGACAATATTTTTCCTGAATGGCTATAACCACAAATCCTCCTTTCCTGACCCTCTCCCCAACCGCCCTGTTTTTCAGAGCAGTCCGGGAAAAAGAAAAACCCCTGCCCAGGCAAGGATTTTTAAATCAGTTTGCAGCGCAAACCTTTCCCTTGCTAGGCAAAGGACATCTTCATCCAACCGCAATTTGCAAATTTCAGGTATTCCATAACTATATGCTAATATTATCTTATGCTTAAACAAGAGTCAAATCCGCAGTTGCTGGTTGTCGGTTCAGTGGCCTACGACAGCATTAAAACGCCGTTTGGGGAAATTGGCCGCGCTTTGGGCGGCAGCGCCTCATATTTTTCCCTGGCCGCCGGCTATTTCACCCAGCCTGCCCTGGTCGCTGTTGTAGGCGAAGATTTTTTGCCGCAGGATTTGGCTATGCTTAAAAAGAAAAATATCGACCTTTCCGGTTTGGCCGTAATGCCGGGCAAGACTTTTGCCTGGGGCGGCGAATACGGTTTTGACATGAACTCCCGCACCACCCTTTTTACCGAACTGAATGTTTTTGAAAATTTTTCCCCGGCATTGAACGGCGCGCACAAAAACGCGGAGTTCTTGTTTTTAGGCAACATCCACCCCGCCCTGCAGATTCAGGTTTTAAAACAGGTTAAAAACCCTAAGCTGGTCGGTCTGGACACCATGAATTTTTGGATAGAAAGCGCGAAAGACGAGCTGGCCCAGGCAATGCAGATGGCCGATGTAATAATCATCAACGACTCCGAAGCCCGCGAGCTGACCAAACAGCATAACCCGCTCAAAGCGGCTCGGCAGATTTTGAACCTGATGCAAGGCGGCGAAAAAAACCTTCCCGCCACCCTGGTAATTAAGCGCGGCGAATACGGCCTGCTGATGTTCCAGGAAAAAAAGATCTTCCATTTGCCCGGCTACCCTTTGGAAGATGTGGCTGACCCGACCGGCGCGGGCGACACCTTTGCCGGAGGCTTTTTCGGCTATCTGGCCAAGACCAAAGACCTGTCCTGGGAAAACTTAAAGCTTGCCTGCGCGGCCGGCTCAACTCTGGCCTCGTTCTGCTGCGAGGACCTGGGCACCGCCAAGCTTATGAACATCAGCGAAGCTGACATTGACCAGCGCATTTTTGAATTGAAGCATTTGGTAAACTTTTAGAGATAAAAAAATCCCCCTGGATTTGTCGAAAAACGGGATTTTTGATGCGCGTGCGGGACTTGCGCGTTTGAGTCAATTTTGACCCGCTTCGCCGGGGTTTCAGCGAGGCGAGGACATTTTGTGAGGATATTTCGAGCCGTAGCCTAACTACGGTGAGAAATACCGCAACAAAATAACAAAAAGATTGACCGAAGCCGCTTGCGGGACGGACTTAGTTTGCCCAAAAAGCGGCAAGCGCGTAAGTTCAGGCTTATTTTCTTCTGGCAATTATAGCCAACCCGGCGAAAATGATAATAACCGGCCAAAAAATATCCCAGCGCATCCATGCCTGAGGCAGAATTTTGTCCAGCAGCAGCAAACAGCCGGCCAGCACAACAATCAATCCCAAAATACTGCGGCGGGCACCGAACCCGGAGCCATGGTTCATCTGCGCGGCCAGATCCTGCGCGCCCTGCTTCATTTCTTGGGCAAACTCGTTGATTTTTTGCCTGGCGGCCTCTGGGTTATATTCCGCTGCCGCGCCCGGCTGCGGATTGTTGGGAATGACAATAGCCAAAATCAAATACACCAAAATGCCGGCTCCCCCGCCGAATACCAGCAGCAAAAACAGGCCGCGGAAAATAATCGGGTCAATGCCAAAGTACTCGCCCAAGCCGCCGCACACGCCAAAAATCATCCGGTCAGTTCGGCTGCGGTACAATTTTTTTGTTTCTTCCATAGAATATGTTTAATGGTTTCCTCTTTCAATATACCTCAAACTGCCCGTCCGGGCAATAATCAATAATTGACAATTTGCCCATTTATTTTTAATATTACTTATCTTATCCCACCAAGGAGGGACATTATGAGCAGACTGCTTTTTGAAGCCGGCAATGGCCAAGGTATCCCCGCTGATGCCCTGCCCCACCTCACCAGTGGAGACTGGGCGCAGCCGGAACCGGCTCCGCTGCCGCACTCAGGCCAAAACCCCGCCATCATCACGCCGGAAAAACCCCGCCGCGAAGACCCGCTCGCAGGCGAACTCCTCAAGTAACCTCAGGTTTTGAGATGGCATTATTCCGGTTCTTCGGCCACCCTGCTGAACGGCAGGGACTTTACGCCCCGGGACGCACGACTGAGCCAGTTGCGTCCCGGGGATTTTTTTGTGGATAACCAGCATTTTTAAATTATAAAGTTGTCTGTTATGCTTACCTTGTAAACATTATTGCCAAAATTTAAAACGCCAACTCGGAAATCCGGAACCAGGGCCTAATTACAAAAACGTCCGAAACTCCGGATAACAGGTTAGCATTTTGAATCCTTGGCAGAGAAAGGAATTTTTGCTATGGCAAAAATCTTTGCCGAATATATTTGGATGGACGGCAAAAAGCCGACCGCTAAACTGCGCTCCAAAACCAAAATATTAAACCACCAGGCCGGCAGCCTGGCCGACATCCCCGCCTGGGGCTTTGACGGCTCTTCCACCGAACAGGCCGAAGGGCATTTTAGCGACTGCAAGCTTGTGCCTGCGGCTTTTATCCCAGACCCAATCCGCGGCGAACCAAATATTTTGGTTATGTGCGAAGTAATGAACGCGGACGGCACGCCGCATCCCAGCAACACCCGCCGCGTACTGGCAGAGGCCTTAAAAAAATACCAGGATCAGGAACCGTGGTTCGGCTTTGAACAGGAATATACGCTCTACCGCAAGGACTGGCCCGTGGGCTGGCCCAAAGATGGCTTCCCCCACCCCCAAGGGCGCTATTACTGCGGCGTAGGCTCGGATGAAGTCTACGGCCGCAGGCTGGTGGAAGCGCATATGCGCGACTGCCTCAAGGCCGGCCTGGCTATTTCGGGCATTAATGCCGAAGTTATGCCCGCGCAATGGGAATTCCAAATCGGGCCCCTGCCGCCCCTGGAGGCCGCAGACCAGCTCTGGCTGGCCCGCTGGATTTTGTACCGCCACGGCGAAGATTTTGAAATGTACGCCAAACTCGACCCCAAGCCCATGGCCGGCGACTGGAACGGCGCTGGCGGGCACACCAATTTTTCCACCAAGGCCATGCGCGAGGACGGCGGGATCGAAGCCGTAAAAAAGGCCTGCGAAAACCTGGGCAAATTCCACGCCCAGCACATGCGGGTTTACGGCGCAGATAACGACAAGCGCCTGACCGGCAAGCACGAAACCTGCAGCTACAAAGAATTCCGCTACGGCGTATCAGACCGGGGCGCCTCGGTCCGCATTCCCATGGCTACGGCCAACGAAGGCAAAGGCTATTTGGAAGACCGGCGTCCGGCCGCCAATTTAGACCCGTACCAAGTGTGCACCGCGCTCATAGAAACAGCATGCGGCAGCGGTTTTGATCCGGGCAAATACGGATGGGAAAATTTTAAAACGTAAAGCTTACAAGTACAAAAAATAAAAAGCCGTCTTGCTTAAACAAAGATGGCTCTTTATTTATTCTAGCCCTAGTGTTTACATAACGCGCGGCCGCGCGTTATGTAAACACGGACATTATTTTGGAACGCCATGCCTTTCGGCCCGGCCGTAATCGTCCTCAAACCGCTCAATATCGCTTTCATCAAAACTGCCCGTGGAAACCTTCCACAAATACCAAATCCGCTTCCGCGCCGTCATTAATGGCCCGATGTTTGGCGCCCACGGGCACAAACACCCCGCTGCCCGCCACCACCGCGCTTTCTGCACCGTCCAACACCACCCTGCCGCGGCCCTGCACAAAAGTCCAGCGTTCGCTGCGCAAACGGTGAGACTGGTACGACAGCCGCTGGCCCGGCCGCACGGCAATGATTTTAATGCATACATCTCCTCCCGGGGCCACGCCGAATTTGGCCAGAACTTCAAATTTTCCCCAGGGGCGGTTTTGGATTTCGTTCATGCCCCCATGGTAGCAAAAATCTTGAAGAAACTCAAAAATTCTGCTAAACTGCGGTAAATTAACCTGCCTTATGAACTCTCAACCAAAAAGAAAAATCGCCGTTGATTTGCACAGCCATTTAGGCTCCTCCGTGGCCCCCTCCATTTTATGGGCCATTGCCCACAGGCAAGGAATAAAACTGCCTTCCAAGGACTACTGGGACTTTGAGGATATGATCACCATGAGTAAGAAAAGGAAAAATAAAAACCTGGATGACATGCATAATAATTTTTTCCACTGGACCGAACTTATTCAATCTTCGCCGGAGGCTATCCAGGAATCGGTAAAAAGCGTAATTGGCGGCGGTTATAGAGCTTGCAATATTGTGGTACAGGAATTGCGCTTTAACCCAATGTTCAGAAACCGCGGAGGGGAAAGAGATCTGGACCACATTATCACTTCCGCAATATGGGGAATGGAGCAAGCTATATTAGAGTATCCGCAGGTCAAAGCCGGACTTATTTTGATGGTAGAAAGGTTTCAGTCGATGAATCTGGGTGAAATAATTTTCAATAAGGCAATTAAATATTCCAGACGTGGCGTTGTTGGAATAGATGTCGCCGGGGCCGAAAGAAAAAGCTTCTCCATGAAGGCTTATAAACCAATCTTTGAAAAAGCCAGGAAGGCCGGCTTAGGGCTGACAATCCACACCGGCGAAGCCGGATCGTTGGATGAGTTGAGCTATGTGGTCAGGGAAATAAAACCAGAGCGTATCGGCCATGGAATCCTCTGCGTGAAAGACAGGCATCTGATGAAAGACGTTGTCCGCCAAGGCATAGTGTTAGAGACTTGCCCGACCTCCAATCTAAAAAACAACGTTGTGAAAAATCTAAAAGAACTAAAAAATATTTACCGGACGCTGTTAAAAAACAAGGTTAAGTTCACCATAAACACCGATGGACCGGAAATGTACAGGACAAATATAGTAAAGGAGCACGAACTTTTATTAAAGAACGGCATTCTCACCCAAAAAGAAATTGACCGCTGCACCCAAATTGCTCTATCAGCCAGTTTCATTAAATAGCAATTAAAAAATCCGCCTAATCCGCCAGCCAGCGGACAGGGCGGATTTTGATTTAGGCATTTTCCATTTCCGCTTCCGAAACCGGCTTTTGCCCAACAAGCAGCCACAGGCCCAGAGCCATGGGCGCAAAAGCCAGCAGCTGCCAGAAAGTCGGCGACTGCTTTAAAAACAGGGCAGCGAAGAACAAAGTCAGCACGGGCGAAGCGCTGCTAATAATATTGGCTTTGGTAACCGGAATCCGATGAATGCCCTCCAGCCACAAAATCTTGGTCAGGCCCAAAAACACCGCGCCGTTTAAAATCAAAAACCACACCGAACCTTGTGCGGCCGGCCAGGATGGTTTTTCACCCAGCATCAGGCAGAGTAAAAACAAAAACGGCAAGGTCAGCACGCTCCTGCCCAATAATATTGTACTGGTACTGGCCCGCTTTCTCAGTTTTTGCTGGAAATAGTTCCCAAAGGAGGAAGGGCAGTGGCAGCCAGCACATAAACATCCCCGACCTGAAACTGCATGGCCTTGTTAAACAGCACGGCCATGGCGCCGAATAGCATCAGCAAGCCGCCCGCAATGTGCCTGTAGTCCATTTCCTCTTTGCGCCAAACGTGAAAAAACAAGTAGCTGAAAAATATCTCCATAAGCGCAATTATGCTGGCATTGCCTGCCGTAGTTTTACTCAGTCCGTAAAAATACAGGCCGTAAAACCCGACGCCAATGAGTAACGACACAAACAAGAGCTCCTTAAAAACGCCGGGCTGCAAAAACTCCCGCCACTGGGGGCGGAATGAGTAGATTACCGCAAACACCAGGGCAGTAAAAACCGAAGAATAGGCCAAAGACGCCAGAGGAGCCAGGCTCCTGTAAGTTACAACGGTAGCAATCGGAAAAAGCGCCGAAAGCAAAGACTGGGAGAACACCAGCAGGTCCCCTTTTTGGGTAGAAGAAAAATTCATTAGCCTGTATTTAATTTTTTGCCGGAATATGTTTAAATTAAGTATAACAAAAAAGGAGAATAATATGAAGGATTTTAAACTTATAATATCCCTCGGAATGATGCTGCTGGCAGCTTCGTGCGGCCGCTCTGCCGCGCTCTTAAACAACCCCGCGCCAGAGCCTACAACCTCGTTTCCGCCTGCTGTTCCTGCCCAGCCTCTGCTGTCCGAACCGCTTAAAGACAGCCTTGCCCGGATAACCAAAAAACCTTTTGGTATTTTTGTAACTCCGCAAAACTCGCCCGTGCAGCCCGAACGCTTCTATGGCTATCACACCGGAACGGATTTTGAGGCGCTGGCTGAAAAAAATAATGCGGAAGTGCCCGTATATGCGGTTTGCGACGGGCCGCTGCTCTTAAAAAGAACTGCGACCGGCTACGGCGGCGCGGCAGTCCAAGCCTGCGAACTCGAAAATACTGACGTAACCGTAGTCTACGGACACTTAAAGCTCAGCAGCATCAGCCAAAAAACAGGAGACCGAATAGCACAGGGCCAGAAACTTGGAATATTAGGCAAAGGTTATTCCGCGGAAACCGGCGGCGAGCGAAAACACCTGCATTTAAGCATCCGCAAAGGGAAAAATATTGCGCTTTTGGGTTATGTTCAAAACAAAACCGAGCTAAATGACTGGCTGGATCCGGAAGCATACCTTAAATAACGCATTTAATCATCTAAGAATGTAACTCTAACGCCGGTCATTGAATCATCGCCAGCGTAACTCCTAAAGCATTAATTTATGTTAAGATTGGATTATCCGCTTGAG
>JAJZRC010000035.1 GCA_021847435.1 bacterium | reverse complement strand
ATTGATTACCAGCAAAAAAAACCCGAAGGTCAGCAGGGTCAAAGGAAAAGTCGCCACTTTCAAAACTACTCCTAGCGTGGCATTGAGGATTGCCAGCACCATGGCCACCAAAACCGCTGCCCAAAAACCCGACACCGCTATTCCCGGCACCAGGTACGCGGCCAACAAAACACCCGCGGCCGTAATGAAAATTTTTACAATAATTTTCATAATCAAGGTAATTATACACGCTTTTGCTTTTTGAACCAAACAAAACCTGCTAAAATAACGGTATGAAAAAACTATTGCTTATTTTGGTATTTTTCGCCAATCTATTGACTATTATGGCCTTTTGGCGGCGCGGTTCGTCTATTTTGATCGCCTCAGGGGCCCAAGCAGGCCTGCTTATCGCCCTGGGCCGCCTGGCCGGCCTCCTGGGCGAGTTTTTTATCTTAAACCAACTTGTGCTGATTGGCCGCGTTGGCTGGGTAGAACAGCTGTTCGGCCATGACCGCCTAAACCAAGCGCACCGCTGGGTTGGCTACGGAATTATAATATTCTTTTTGAGCCATCCCCTGCTTTTAACCATAGGCTATGCCCGATTGAGCGAAACCAGCCTGGCAGCACAATTTATAAATTTCCTGCAAAACTGGGAAGATGTATCTAAAGCTCTGATAGGATTAATTCTGTTTATTGTGCTGATTGGGGTTTCCGTTGCCATTGTGAAAAAACGCCTGCGCTATGAAACCTGGTACTTCAGCCACCTGGCCATGTACGCGGCAATCGGCCTCGCCTTTGGACACCAAACCAACAGCGGCGATGTCAGCCAAGGCGGCCCTCTTTACTACTGGCTGGCCTTGAACTTCGCGGTTTTCGGCTTACTGCTCGCATTTCGCTGGCTTCGGCCCTTTTATCTGTTTTACAGGCATCGTTTTTTTGTGGAAAAAATTATAGCGGAAAAAGGCGGCGCCCATTCGGTTTATGCAAGCGGGAAAGGCTTGGAAAATTACCGCTTCCATGCGGGCCAGTTCGCGAACCTGACCTTTCTGCAAAAAGGCATGTGGTTCACCCATCCCTTTTCTTTCTCAGCCGCGCCTAATGGCAAATTTTTAAGATTTTCTATTAAGGCTTCGGGTGACTTTACTGACAAAATCCATCAAATCCACAAAGGCACAAAAATAATTATTGACGGGCCGCTGGGAATTTTTACTTCCGAAGATAAAGGCAAAGAAAAATTCTTGTTAATTGCCGGAGGCATCGGCATTACGCCTATCCGGGCTCTGGCCGAAAGCTTGCAGCAAAAAAACAAAGATTCTGTGCTGCTCTATGGTTGCAAGAACCCCGCAGATGTGATTTTTGAAGAAGAGTTGCGAGCAGTAGCGCCCAAACGGCATTATATCTTTTCCCAAAAAAGCGGCAGCAATGACCCTGTGTCCACCGGCCGCATTGAAAAAAGTAAGATTCTCAGCCTGGTGCCGGACTTTAAAGACCGGGAAATTTACATGTGCGGCCCGGTTCCCATGATGAAACAGCTGGCATTGGAATTTGAATCTTTGGGTCTGCCCCGCAGGCAAATCCACTTTGAGAAATTCAATTATTAAAAAAACCGGCTGAAACATTTATACTATAAATACGACTTAAATTGCAGTCGCAGTATTTAAATAATTAAAAGACACAAATATGAGAAAAACGACCATCAAATTGGCTTTGGCGGTTTTATTGCCCGCTTTGGCGCTGGGGATTATTCTTAGCCCCATGTCCGCCATGCCGGCAATAGCAGCCACTGTCAGCTCTGCCGGCAATGCCTCCGTGAGTTCGGACAGCTACAGCGGCAGCAGCGTGGCCCTGCCGCCTTTTGTACTCACAGAAACCCAACCCGGCGATATTCCCCAAGGAACGCTGACCTGGGCGCTGCCCGCGGGTTTTTTGCTTGATAGCGCGTCTGTAGCCAACGTCAGTTATGCCGGAACCGGGCTTAACGGTTCAAGCACGGTAAGTTTCGTAGACAGTACCCATTTCAGCATAACTATCAGCTCCACTTCCACATCGGCCGGGAGCCTCACAGTAGGGTCTATGGCTCCGCTCAAAGTGAAAGTTAGCGCCGGCGCTCCCTTAGCCGCCGCCGGAAACATCTCATTAAGCGCCGGTACTGCCGGGGGCATCACCGCCACCACCAGCTTCGGCACGCTTACCCAGGTGCCTGGCGCGGCAAATAAACTATCCTTTGCGCTGCAACCGCAAGGCAACGCAATAATAAATAGCGCGCTGAACTCTTTCCAAGTTTCTGTCCAGGACCAGTTCGGCAACACAGTAACCGGCGATAACGGCCGGGCTGTGAGCATAGCTCCCATTATTGTCGGCTCGAGCACTTTGGGTACTTTGTCCGGCAGCGCGACTGTCAGCGATACTGCTGGCATTGCCGCTTTTTCCGGCATCAGCTATAACCAGACTGGCACCATCCAGCTGCGGGCCGATGCTTTCGGCTTAACCAGCGGTTATAGCAATAATATAGTATTCACGGCTTCCGGCACCCCCCCGGTAATTCCGCCCTGCCCAATCCCGACAATCCGCCTGCTAAAAAATGGCATCCTGGTAAAAGTAGCGGGCAGCAGCACTGTTTACATGGTGGTAAACAATACCCTGCGGCCTTTCAGCACTCCGGCGATTTTCCACGCAAAAGGCAAAAAATTCCGGAATATCGTGGTTATTTCCCAAAGCTTGTTTAACCAGCTAAGTATTGGCAGGCCGGTCGGCGAAGGAAGGGATGACGACGATTCGGCAATAACGCTGCCATTTATCTGCTTGGCTCCTGCCTCCACCTCAACCCCTCCCAGCTTGAGCAATCTACCGGAAGGCAGCGTAGTAAAGGTGCCGGGAGACCCTACCATATATATTGTCCAAAACGGCCAGCTGCACGCAATCCCAAGCCTGTCTATTTTCCAGGCCTGGAGAAAAAACCTCTCTGAAGTGAAAGAAATTTCCCAAACCCAGCTGCAGGCCATGGCTGTCGGACAGCTTGCAAATTATCCGGACGGAACCTTAATCCAGGGTTCGGGACAAACCGTATACGTAATCAAAGAGGGCAAAAAATTCGGCATAGCCGGAATGAATGTTCTTATCAGAAACGGCTGGTCCTTGCAGAACCTAATAAGAGTCAGTGAACAGGAAAAAGAGAAGATTGAACACGGCGGCGTGGAAGATTAAGCCTAGCCGCGGAATGCTAAAACCGCCCCTTCGATCGGCTGGAGACCGGCTCGGGGCGGTTTTAGCATTCTTGAAAACTATAGGCCGATAATTTGCTCCAAGCGCGGCCGGTCAAAACCCACCACAAATTCGGAGTCAGCGCCTTCAAACTGGATTTCGGTTACGGGCACGCCCATTTGGCCTGTCTTCTCCACCATCTGCCGTGCTTCCTCCTCGTTTTGGTCCACATAGACCACTTCGTGCTTCACATGTTTTTCATCAAGCCAGGCTTGTTCCATTTTGCAGTACGGGCAGGACATGGTGGAATATAGCCTAATATTTTTAGGTTTTAAAGCGCTGACCCCTGCCGCTTTATGAATAATTTCTTTGATTATGGAATCTGCCCGGGCTGCAAATTCGGCCAGCTGCGGCTGCTGCGCCAAGGCTTTCAAAATGGCTGTCTGACCGGTACCGACCAAAACTTCGCCTCCCTTATTGATAACGGATACCGCGCACGGCAAAAAACCCACAAGATTATGATCCAGGTCAATAAGCTGTTTCAGCCATTCACTCCGGCAAATCAAAACCGTTTTGCCGGCCCCGTCCGGCAGCTCAACCTCTCCTAAAACTCTAAAACCGGATTTTTCGGCTTGGGCTTTTAGTTCGCTTTCGGCCTCAGCCGCAGAGCGGCTGCTTTTCCTAAAATAAGCTAAATTCATTTATTCTCCTTATGGCAGATAAACTGCTTAATGTATTTAATTAATGGCGTTTGTTGCAAAGTATAACAAACATTCTTTCCTTGGCGCCTGGTACTGACTAATTTATGCTCCTGGAAAAGCTGCAGGTGGTGGGAAACTGCCGCCACGCTCATCTTAAGGCTGTTGGCGATATCGCTGACGCAAATATCTTTATGGTCGAATAAAGTACATAAAATCCGGATCCTGGTCGGATCCCCCGCCAGTTCCAAAATCCGGGCTTTTTTGGACAAATCCTGAGTTAGCGGCTTGTATTGGATGCTTGTCTCTGCCATTGACAATTTTTCCTTAATAACTGATAATTTAATTGTTATCATTCAAATATCTGTTTGAATGATACATCAGGCTTAAAAATCTGTCAAGATTTTGCCTGAAGAGTACTGATAATTTGCAAAAAATGAAAAAACAAATTCTTGTTATCCTTCTCGCGCTGGCGGGCGTATTAGCCGGTTTGGCTGCCTGGCGTTTCATAAGCGTGCCGCAACAGCCGGTTCAAAAACAAGTCCGGCAACAAACTGAAAATGAAACCTATGTGGACGTGCGCACCGACCGGGAATGGGAGGCCGGCCATTTGGACGGGGCCGTGCATTTTGATTTGGCTAAACTGCAGCAGGGCGAACTGCCGGAACTGCCCAAGGACGCCCCTATTGCGCTATACTGCCGCAGCGGCCACCGCGCCGGGCTCGCTTTGGAAATTTTGCGCGCCAAAGGCTTTACGAATGTCCGCAATGCCGGAGGTTTTGCAAATTTGCAGACCAGCGGCCAAAAAATATGCATGGGCGCTATGGCGGCCTGCAATTAACCAGGGGGGTGAAACAACAGGGACTATAAATTTGTAATAATAATCGTGAACTCAGGCATTTCACAACCTTCAGACGAATCAATAGCCATCGAGGTTCAAAAAGGGAACGTTGAGGCTTTTGGCCTGCTCGCCGGCAGATACCGGCCTAAACTGCTCCGTTATGGCAGCAAACTGCTTTTTAACAAAAGCGAGGTGGAAGACGCGGTGCAGGAAATATTCCTGCGGGCTTACCAATACATCCAAAGCTTTGACGCCAAACAAAAATTTTCCCCATGGATATACCGCATAGCCCACAACCAATTTATTAATTTGGGCAAAAAGCGCGCCCGGGAATTACTGGATTTTTTTGATCCTGAAACCTTTTTTCCTCATTTCGGCATGCGGCCGGCTTTCGGGGAAAAGGCAGACGGGCAAATAAAGGAACTTTTGGACGAATTCGTTAATAAGCTGGATTTGAAATATAAGGAACCTCTGCTGCTGTATCATATTGAGGGCTTCGCTTACAAGGAAATCGCGCAAATTCTTAAAATCCCCACCGGCACGGTCAGTATCCGCATTGCCCGCGGCCTGGCCAAATTAAAAAATTTATGCAGACCTGTTTAACTTTATGACCGCAGAACAAGACCAAAAATTATTGCAGCAAATCCAAAATGGCAAGGCAAAAATGCTGCCCAAAGCTTTCTTTACCGCCAAATCGGCAGCAACTTTTTTGGAATGGGCGCTGCTTGGAGGGCTGGCAATATTTTTTGTCAGCTTTGCCATATTCTATATCCGCTCCAGCGGATATGCCATGCTGCCGGCATTCGGCTACTGGGGCAATAGGGCGCTTATGGCTTATTTCCCCTGGCTCACTTCCGGCCTGGCATTAATTCTCCTGATATTGTTAGCTTATTTGGTATTTCAAAAAAATTTCGCATCCCAAAAACCGGCTTTATATACGCTCCTTGCCATACTTCTGATCGTTATTTCCGCAAGTTTCGCGCTGGCCAACACTCCCCTGCATCAGGGGCTTCAAAACAGCGCCCAGAAAGGCCGGCTGCCTTTAATGGGAAGAATGTACAGCGGGACAGGATTTGTGCGCGGCCATAACCTGTTCATAGGCACTGTAAAGAATTTGCGAACCGGCCAATTTGAGCTGGTTCAAGAAGACAACACTGCCTGGAACGTGCTGTTCAACAACAACACCCGGTGGCCGCACGGGAACATACAAGAAGGGCAGGTTGTCGCTGTTATGGGCGCATTGCGAAACGACAATATTGAAGCCTGGGGCATTAACCCATACGCTCTGGCTGGCACAGGATTCCCCCGGGGTGGAATGCGGATGCGCTGGCAAATGATGGGACAATGAAACAAAGCCTGATTCAAGATTGTAATACTGAGTGAAAGCAACATTAACCAAAAAAAGAAAGGGAATGGATATATGAAAAAAATTGCTTTGCTCGGTGCCATCGCCGCAATCGGCATCGCCGGAACATTAGTTGTAACCAATACGGTCAGCGCCAAAGGTTTCGGCCAGGGGCGCGGCCTGTACCGCGGCAACCAGATGCAGTTCGTCGCCCAGAGCCTCGGCTTAAACCAGGAGGATCTGCAGGCGCAATTAAACAGCGGAAAAACTTTGTCTGCCATTCTGCAGGAAAAGGGCATGACTTTGGACCAGTTCCATCAAAAAATGGAAGAGCGGATGAAGGCTTATTTGCAGACGCTTGTCAGCCAGGGGCAGATTACCCAGGGTCAGGCAGACCAGCGCACTCAATTCATGGCACAAAGGCATGACAACTGCACCGGCATCGGACTCGGCCTTGGCCGCATGGGCAGATTTCAGCAATAAATTCAGGTTTTTACAATACCGCGCCGCTGTAAAAGCGGCGCGGTATTGTTATTTGCTCACTGCTCATTGACCTGCGTAAAATTTTGCTGTATAATGCTTGTGCAACCAAATAGGTTACCCGGCTGACACAGCAGCCGGTAAATGAGCTCTTACAAATCCCGCCAAAGGCGGACAGGCTGTGTAAGAGTTTTTCTTTAGCCCGACGAGCCTTGCGAAGTCTGACCAGTAAAAATTTTATGGCGACCATCGTATAATGGTTATTACGCTGCTCTGTGGAAGCGGATATACGGGTTCAATTCCCGTTGGTCGCCCCACTAAAAAATACCACTTCTTAAGTGGTATTTTTTAGTGTTATAATCCATATGTGGCCGCTTACATTCCTTTGGACGAATCCGAACTGAAAGCCCGGCTCAACCCCGAGCAGTACAAAATTTTGCGGGAAAAAGGCACGGAAAGGCCTTTTTCTTCCCCGCTTTTAAACATGCGTGAGAGTGGGCAATTTGCCTGTGCGGCCTGCGGGCAAATGTTGTTTTCATCCGAGTCCAAATTCGACAGCAACACAGGCTGGCCCAGCTTTGATCAGGCCCTGCCCGGAGCCGTAAAGTTCATTCCGGATAACTCGCAGAATATGCAGCCTACGGAAGTTGTCTGCGCCGCTTGCGGCTCGCATTTGGGCCACGTGTTTGACGACCTGCCTGCCGGCAGGCAGGCGGGCCACCACTCAAAGACCGGCCAACGGTTTTGCATTAACGGCGCCTGCCTGGTGCACCAAAAAACCCGCTCATAATTTTTTCCACTTGGAAATCAAAGCCCGACGCTCTTTAGCGCCCAAGGCGCATTTGGTCTTGGCCGCCTGCCGCTGACGGCGCATCTCATACAAACACACTGCGGCAGTCACGGACAAATTCAGGCTTTGCACAAAACCCTGCATGGGCACATACACGCGGAAGTCGGCCAGCCCGACCGCTTCCGGGCTCAAACCGCGGTGCTCGTTGCCAAAAACAAGCGCGGTCTTTGGCCAGGTTAATCTACTTTCAAAAATTGACCGGGCCTGCTCATCCAAAACTGTGGCAAAAATTTCATAGCCTTGGCGCTTAAGTTTTTTGAAGCACTCTTCCGCTGAGGCGTAAATTTCGAAATCCAGCCACTTATTGGCCGAGGCGGAAACCGCTTTGCCGATTTTGCGCGGATTAAAACGTTTCTCCCGGTCAAAAACAAAACAGACCCTTTGGATGCCGAACGCTTCACAGCTGCGCAAAACCGCGGCCGCGTTGTGGGGATCGGTTATGTCTTCCAAAATCACAACGCCTTGCTGCCGCTGTACGGCGACTTTTTTTATTTTTTTTACCCGTTCGGGATTGGGCATACTATTTCAGCAGGCCGCTAAAATGCTCCCGCATTTTTGCGAGTTTGGGATTAATGACCGCCTGGCAATAAGGAGCGGCCGGGTTGCGCTTAAAGTATTCGCGGTGATAATCTTCCGCCTCGAAAAATTTTTCCAAAGGGCGAATCTGGGTCACAATAGGATCGGAAAATATTTTTTCTCGTTCCAGCTCCGCCACCGCAGCTTCGGCTGCGGCTTTCTGCTCTTCTGTGGAATAAAAAATCGCGGAAGCATACTGCTGCCCTATATCCATACCTTGTCGATTCGGGGTAGTAGGATCATGCACTGAAAAAAACACCTTGAGCAGGGTTTTGTAGCTGATTTCCAGCGGATCAAATTCTATTTTCGCTACTTCAATATGCCCTGTCTGCCCGCTGCAGACATCCTCATAACTCGAATTTTGCGTATGTCCGCCGGCGTACCCGGGGATAACAGACATAACGCCCCGCAGCTGCTGAAAAACCGCTTCTGTGCTCCAAAAACAGCCTGCTCCAAAAACAGCGGTTTGATTTTTGGATTGGAATATAGAATCCATACGTTGATTATTTACTTTCCCACCTGATAATAAATATTCGTGCCATTTGGCCCTGCCTGCAAGGCTTTAAGTACGCCCTGGCCCGCACCGGGAGTAGGCTGGTTCAAATTAGGTAAGGTTACAGGTTCTTCTGAATTTTCCAAATTCATATATACCGCACAGCGCCCGTCCGCCGCATATGCGTAGCGGTAATTGGTTTTACCCGCGCTGCCTGTTTTTGGATCGCGGGGCAACAGCGAAACATACTGCGCGTACTGCGGATATTTGGCTGCCAGCTCAGGCACCAAATCTGCCAGATCATAATCCCCTGCCCCGGCGCCAGGCACATAACAGGAGGAGACATAAAGCAGTCGGCCGATCTGAGCCATGTCGGTCTTCCGCTTGGCATCGCGGGCCTTCAACCTGGCTGGCTGTATGGCCGCAAGCACTACCCCGGCCAAAAGGCCAATAATGGCGATTACCACCAGCAATTCCGCCAGCGTGAACCCTTTACTGTGATTCTTAATCTTTAACTGCATGGTTATTGATTCTATATTTTTTAATTTCCAAAACGTAACCGTCGCTCACCGGAATGCCTTCCTTCTCTAACATCCTTTTTTGAACTTCTTTGCTGGCAATCCAGTTGCCCTTTATGCTAATTATACCGCGATTATTCACTACCCGCCACCAGGGAATATTGCCGTCCGCCGCGTCCAGGCCCCGCAAAATGCCGCCCACAGCCCGGGCAGCGCGCGGCTTGCCGCAGGCTGCGGCCACCTGGCCGTAGCTGGCGACCCGGCCTTTGGGAATTTTGTGTATATAAGATAAGACTTTTTGCCGGAATTCTGCCATAAAATCAGACGGGACTTGCGCGAAGCAACTCCAGTTAAAAATAATTTTTGAGCTTGCGCCGCAGCTGCCGGTACTCCGGCGCGGCCTTGGCCACCAGCTGCCAAAATTGCGGACTGTGGTTGAACTCCCGCAAATGGCAAAGCTCGTGGATAACCAAATAATCCAAAACCTCTTTTGGCAAATGCACAATCCGGTAATTAAAATTCAGGTTGCCTTTGCGGGAACAGCTGCCCCAGCGGCTTTTTTGGTTTTTGATGCTAATCTGCCGAAAGGCAAAGCCATAATGCCGGTTCCAATACGCGGCCTTTTCTTCAGCCAGCAGCTGAGCTTTGTTTTTTAAGGATAAGTATTCTCGGCGGGAACCCCTGGGCAGCATGGAGAGAGGCTGATTTGCAAAATAAGCCAGACTTTTTTCTATCCAGGCCCGCTTGGCCTTAAGGAATTTTTCGGCCGCGGCCGCGGGCATGCCGAAGGGCAGCGTCATTTCCACCGCCCCGCCCCGGCTTACTGAAATACGAAGCCGCCGGGCGCGGCGGCTGCGTATTATTGACAAGTTAATTCCTGGCTGATCCATTATTTGAAATAAATTGGAATTTCCAAAGCATCATCATTCTGCGGCAGGCCCGAAGGATTGTCTTTTTTCAAAATAAGGCTTCCGGTATTTTTATACTCCGGTTTTTTAAATTCCAGTTCCGCCTCAAACGGCACGAACTCCCGGGTCATCCACCCCCCTCCGCCAGCTGGCGGATTTGCCCGGGCAATGCCTTGGGCAATAATTCTGCCGTCCCAATCGACCAGTATTACGGGAAAACTGCCTTCAAAAAACCAGCTGCCGCGAGCCTGGCCGGAAATCTTTATAGGACTGGCTATTGCGTCGTTTGGCCGCGGCGATGATAGCCGCACGACTTCGGGCCGGGGAAACAAAAAATTATTCTGAAGTTCCATATACTTGCCCACGCCCGCCGAGGGCGGTACTGAAAAACTTTCCCCGATTTTACGCTCCGCATAGTTGGCCACGAGCATGCCGTCCCTGATTTCCAAATTTTGGGGAGCTACCCGGTCGCCCAGCAGCACGGCATTGCTGCCGACAAGGCCCTGGGCAGTGTTAACGGCCACGGCCGCATAAAAATAGGTGCCGCTGCCGCCGCGCTCCTGCGTAAACAAAACCGCGGTATCAAGGCGGCCATCGCCGTTAATGTCACCCGGAACGATGGAAAAAATTTTGGTTGCAATGTTTCCGCCGGTTCCATCCTGGGTCACGGCCTGGCCATTTTGCAATTTGACCGTCTGTCCTTCAATGCTGTAGCTGATATTCTCCGGACTTTGGCCGGCCGCAGTCTCTTGCCCGCAGCCTGCCTGAGGCTTGGGACCGGAAGGCTTGCCGTGCTGGACCCACTGCCCGTTCTGGCACCGCCAGGCATCTTCCGGGCTTCTAAAATACCACAAAACAACTCCGACAACCAGAGCCGCTGCGGCTAAAAAAACGAAATATTTTGGATGCTTTGGGCGAAAAATCATGAATTTCAAGTATTTAGGACTTACGCTCTTGAGCCAAGTTTGAGGCATTTTCCGAGGATTTTTGGAGGCGTAGCCAGGCTACGCCGATAAAAACCGCAGGAAAATAACGAAAAAATTGGCCAAAGCCGCTTGCTGACCCGGCTTT
>JAJZRC010000034.1 GCA_021847435.1 bacterium | reverse complement strand
CTAAGGGCTTCCCCCTTCGCTAAAGCTTCGGAGGACGAGAAGGGTTTAGAGCCAAGTTTTTTATCTTGCTTTAAACATTGTTCCAGTTCCCACGGCCCGGGGGTGGCGGAGACAAAAACGCACCGGTTGATTTTTTGCAGGAACTCGTCGAATTTTAATGGGCGGTTATCAAGCGCGCTTGGCAGCCTGAAACCATAGTCTATCAAAGTTTGTTTTCTGGACCGGTCGCCCTCGTACATGGCCCCGATTTGAGGAATTGTCTGGTGCGATTCGTCTATAAAAAGCAGGAAGTCGTCGGGGAAATAGTCAATCAGCGTGGAAGGCGGGCTGCCGGGCGCGCGGCTTTCCATGTGCCGGGAGTAATTTTCTATTCCGGAAACGAAGCCGGTGTTGGTCAGCATTTCCAGGTCAAAGTTGGCGCGCTGCTCCAGGCGCGCGGCTTCCAGGATTTTGCCTTGGCCGCGAAGTTCTTTAAGCCTGGCCGCGAGTTCCAGGCGGATGCTGTCCGCTGCTTTTTGGACTTTTTCTTCCGGGGTGACAAAGTGCTTGGCCGGAAAGACTGTGAAGCTTTCCAAGGTTTCCAAGCGATGGCCGGAGATCGCATCCAGGCGTTCAATGCCGGCCAGGATATCGCCGTCAAAGTCCATGCGCAAGATGCTGTCCTCAGAGGAGAGGATGATTTCCACTACGTCGCCGTGGCTGCGGAAAGTGCCGCGCTGCAATTCGGTATCATTGCGGTGGTACTGCAGGTCGGTCAGGCGCCGCAGCAGCTTGTCGCGTTTAAAGCTTTGGCCCTTGGCAACGGGCAGGGCCAGGTCCAAATAGTCCGCCGGGCTGCCCAAGCCGTAAATGCAGGAGACCGAGGCCACGATCAGTACGTCTTTGCGCGACAGCAGGGATTGCGTGGCCGCGTTGCGCAGGCGGTCGATTTCTTCGTTGATTTGGGTTTCTTTTTCTATGTAAGTGTCGGAGCGGGGAATATAAGCTTCGGGCTGGTAATAGTCGTAATAGGAGACGAAGTAGTGGACCGCGTTGTCGGGAAAAAACTCCTGGAACTCCGCGGCCAGCTGCGCGGCCAGGGTTTTGTTGTGGGAAATAATGAGCGTGGGCTTGTTGATTTGGGCAACCACGTTGGCCATGGTAAAAGTCTTCCCGCTGCCGGTTACGCCCAGCAGGGTTTGGAATTTATTGCCTGTCCCAAGAGACTTGAGCAGTCCTGCTATAGCCCTAGGCTGGTCGCCGGCAGGCTTGAATAGCGATTTTAAAATAAAGTTTTCCATTGGAGTATGTTTGGTTGCTTGTCCGCCGAAGCTTTAGCGAAGGCGGAGCCGCCGGCAGGCTGGAATTTGGATTGTAGTTGAAATTTATCCATAAGGATGCTAGATGAATGCCTTACACAGTCATTTTAGGAAAATAATAAGCAAAGTCAAAAAAAAGAAGGCGGCCGCTCGGAGGAACACGGCCGCCTTAATCCACAACCCAGTGGGTCGTGTTGCGGGAAAATCAAACCCGTTATGATGGAGGGCGGCACAGAATGGGGCAGGTTTGCCTTAATGGAGCGCTTGGGTGGCGCTTGGCTGTGCCGCCGGCGGCAGACTTGGCTTTCACAGCGCTGGCTGGATATCGTTGCCGTGAAGCTTGAAAACGCGGAAGATCGCGTTTCGTCTGCCGAACCCTCTATTATGATTGTATGAGTGCGGGTGCGGTTGAATGGAACGGAGAAGTGTTCCTGCTAAACCGCACCTCGAGGCCGGCTGTTTCGGAGGAGTGGATGCTGCCGCCCTCATGTACCACCAATTTTAGACATCTGCCCGTTTTTTGTCAATCGGCTTTGGGGGTGGTAAAATAACTTAGTAGGACTTACGCTCTTGCCGCTTTAGACCCGGCAAAGCCGGGTCAGCAAGCGGCTTTGGCCAATTTTTTCGTTATTTTCCTGCGATTTTTATCGGCGTAGCCTGGCTACGCCTCCAAAAATCCTCGGAAAATGCCTCAAACTTGGCTCAAAAGCGTAAGTCCTACTTAGCTACAGTTAATTTTTTAAACCATGATCGCATATTTGCAGGGGCGTTTGCAGGACAAGACCGCGGCATACATTATCCTGGAGAATCAGGGGGTGGGCTACAAGGTTTTTGCAACCCCGGACATTTTAGAGCAGCCGCTGGGCCAGGAATTGCGTTTATATATTTATCACAAGGTCGCAGAGGATTCGCAGGCCCTGTTCGGGGTTCCGGATTTTGAATCGCTGCAGCTGTTTGAACTTCTGGTTACCGTATCCGGGGTGGGGCCGAAGGTGGCGCTGGCAATTTTATCAGCGGCCCGCGTGGCGGATGTAAGGCAGGCGATTGCCGGCCAGGATCCGGGCATCTTTACCAGGATTTCGGGAGTCGGCACCAAGACCGCAGAAAAAATTATCGTGGAATTGAAAAATAAAGTCGCCGGCAGCGGGTCTCCGGCAGCAGGCGCCAGCGAAGTGTTCGACGCTTTGCTGGCTTTGGGCTATAAACAAAATGAAGCGCGCTCCGTGATAAGCAAAGTGGATGGGTCTCTAAGCCAAGGAGAACAGATTAAACAGGCGCTAAAGCTTTTAGGCAAAGCCTAAAAGTAATGCCTAATTTCCAATTTCAAATGTCAAATAAATCCCAAAGTTTGAAATTTAAAAATTGGATACTTGGTTTTTATTTGAAATTTGTAATTTGATATTTGGTATTTATGAGGTTAGCGGAGATGGGAGATGAAAGTAAGCAGGAATATAACCGTTTCGTCACAGAAACCGAAACCGGCTCTTTTTTGCAGAGCTACGAATGGGGCGAATGGCAGGAAAAATTAGGACGGCAAGTTTACAGGTTTTTATGGACAGACGATTCCAACCAGACGAAGGCGGCTTGCCAGGTGGTGAAAATGCCTTTGCCGCTAGGCCAGTATTATTTGTATGCTCCTTACGGACCTGTTATCGGTTTAAAATTTAACCTGCCTGCCGGCGAGGCGGGGATTGAAGATTTAAGAATTTTAACCCAGGAATTGCAAAAAAAATTTCCGGATGCGGTATTTTTACGCATAGAACCCAGAAATGAAATAAATGTTCAATTTGCCGATTTTTCAATTTTTAAATCGGCTAATATCCAGCCGGCAGTGACTTTGCTGGCAGATTTGTCTAAGGACCCGGACGAGCTTTTGTCCGCCATGCATCCGAAAACCAGGTATAACATTAAAGTGGCGCAGCGCCACCAGGTGGAAGTGCAAAGCGAGTTGGCTGCCACTCCGGGACACGGCCTGTACGTGGGGGAGGTTATTGAGTTGATTTGGCAGACGCAAGTCAGGCAGAAATACCGGGGGCACGACAAAGCTTATTACCGCCAGTTTGTGGATTTTTTCGCAACCCACAATCGGAATAATAATTTGCAGGTGGTGATTTACAAAGCGCTTTTTAAGCGCGAGCTTTTGGCTTGCGGTTTGGTGGTAGATTTTGGAAAGACCAGAACATATTTGTTCGGAGGTTCCAGCGAGCTTCATAAAAATTTAATGTCCCCGTACTTGCTGCACTGGCAGGCCATGCTGGATGCCAAAAAAAAGGGGCTGGCATTTTACGACTTTGGCGGCAGCGAGGTTTCCAGGGGAGGCGAGAGGGGTTTTACCCGGTTCAAACTGGGTTTTGGCGGCAGCGAGGTTCGGTACGCGGGGGCCTGGGATGTTATTTTCCGCTCCAAAGGTTATTCGGTTTACAAAATCTTAAGAAATATTCGCAGGTGGTTCTAGAAACAGCAATATAAAATCCCCCAGATTTCGGGGGATTTTATATAACAGCTTCGCGCATGTGTTTTGCGGTAATAACTTTGACGCCTTTGGACTTTGCCAGCAGTCCGGCCTTGACCAGGTATTGCAAGGCTTTGTGGTGCCGCATGTCCTGGTAGTAATCCTGGCTTGATTGAACCGCCGTTTCAATGGCGGGGAAATCAAATGTATAACCGAAGTGTTCTTCCAGGGCTTCCGCCTGCCTGCAGCAATAAAGCGCGGCTGCCGCGGTTGAGCGGGGAGGAAATTCAACAGGCAAATTCAGCAGCCAGGCCGCTAAAATTTCCAACTTTTGCAAGGTTAGGCCCATGTTGGAAAAAATTGCTCCCAGCACATGGTCTTTGGGCGAGGCTGCCAACAAGCCGCCCAAAAGCATTAAACTGTCGATTTTATGGTGGCGCAGGGTGAGGGCCAAATCAAAGGCGGCAAACGGGAGCTCCTTAATTTCCGGACCGGGGGTCGGCCGGTGGAGGAGCAAGTAGTTTTTTAAAAACTTTTCAGCCGCCTTCGGGTCAGTGTTCAGACGGCCGCAGAGCATCTGTATTTCAGGCTGCTTTAGCAGGATCAGGAAAATATCCTCAAAGTTTAAGGGCAGGTTGCGGCTGATGGCTTTGCGGCAGGCCCGATTCCAGGCACGCTTGGTTGGTTGGTCAAAAAGCGCATACAAGTCGATGCGGCTGAGAAATTTTTCGGCCTTGGAAGTCCGGGTTTTAAAACCAAAACCGGCAACCAGGTTTTGCCAGGCTTCGCGGCGCAGCCGTTTGCGTTCAGCGGAGCCTGTGAAGACCAGCTGGTAGCCTTCAAACACAGCAGTTATGCCCCAGCCTTCGGGCGCTGGCTTTAATTTGAATCGAGAAGAATGAAGTTGGTTTGCCATATTAAAATTTTTTGCGGGAATTTTGTTTCAAAAAACAAGCCTTTATTTCTGGCTGTATTATATAAGATTTTGGCGCTTTTGGCCATTTCGGTATAAAATATATAACATGGTTAAAACTTGGCTGAAACAATTTATGCCTCGGCAGCTATTGGATTGGCTGCGGCCCTGGTACCATGGGATTGCGGCGTACGGAGCCGGCTGGTATTATGGCCGGCCTTCGGCCCGGCTGGCTGTGGTCGGCATTACGGGCACGGCGGGAAAATCTTCCACCGCAGCCATGCTGTCCGCAATTTTGAACGCGGCGGGTAGGAAGTGCGGCTATATGACCACAGTGAATTTTTTTGACGGGCAGGCAGACGAGCTTAACAAACACGGCTTGTCCATGCCCGGCGGCCCGCGCCTGCAGAGGCATCTGAAAAAAATAGCTGACAATGGCTGCGAATTTGCGATTGTGGAATGTACCAGCGAGGGTCTGGCCCAAAATCGCCATGTCGGCATTAAGTTTGCGGCCGCGCTGCTGACTAATCTTTCGCCCGCGCACTTGGAAGCGCACGGCAGTTTTGAGAATTACCGGGCAGCCAAGGCCAAGCTGTTTAAGCGCGCGCCGATGATCGGCGTGAACTTGGACAGCCAGGAGGCCGGTTATTTTTTGGCTTTTGACGCCTCGCGCAAATTCGGCGTGAGTTTTTCCGGTAATGCGAATCCGCAAGCAAAAAAGGTTTACGCCGCGGCCGGGCGGCCGGGCGGCTTTATGCTGGATGGCCAGGAATTTGAACTGCGGCTGCCGGGCGATTTTAACAGGCAGAATGCCGCCCTGGCTGCGGCCTGTGCCGATATGCTTGGCGTGGATTTGCCGGCCGCGGTGCGCGCCCTGAATGAGTTTGCCGGCATTCCCGGGCGCATGGAACTCGTACCCAATCACTTGGGCATTACCGTGGTGGTGGATTACGGCTGCGAGCCCGTGTCTATCCGGGCCGCGCTTAGGGCCGCGGCAGCCATGCCGCATCGGCGGCTGATCCACGTTTTTGGCGCGACCGGCGGGCATCGGGACAAATTCAAGCGCGGCGATTTCGGCCAAGCCAGCGCAGCTTGGGCCGATTTGTCTATTATTACCAATGATGACGTGTACGACAGCGACCCCCAGGAGATTGCCCAAGCCACGGCCCGAGGGATTGAGCAGGCGCGGGACAGAAAACCCGGGCACCGATATTTGACGCAGTTAGACCGCGGCTTGGCAATCAGCCAGGCGCTAAGGGCGGCCGGTCCCGGCGACTTAGTGCTGATTACCGGCAAGGGCAGCGAACAATTTTTGATTCTGCCGGGCAACCAGCGGGTTCCTTGGGACGACCGCAAAACGGCCAAAGCGGCCTTGGCCAATTTGGTTTAAGCAAAACAACCTTATGATTTTATACATTGACACCACGGATTTTAACCGGGCGATATTTGCTGTTAATTTGGCAGGGCAGATAAAGCGCAAAATTTGCCGCCTGAATCCCCAGGCCAGCCACAAGACTCTGGCAATGTTAGCAAAGTTTTTGCAAAGCGTTTCCGGGGAGCCTGCGGCCTGGCGGAATGATATAGTCCGGATTGTGGCCAATAAAGGCCCGGGCAGCTATACGGGTACGCGCGTGGGCGTAACCATTGCCAGCGCTTTGGGCCTGGCGTTGGGCGTGCCGGTCCGGTTCCTGCCCAAAGCGAAATTTCGTATTACATAAACAAGTAAACAAGGGTCATCCTTGCCCGCGCAAGGATGACCCTTGTTTAATGTTCGGTCCGAATGCCCCGTGGCTTTGCGCGTCACGACCGGCTTTCCGGCAGGCTATTCTTTGAGTCGGAAAAATTTGGTTAACACAGCCAGCATGAACAGCAGCCAGAGGGACAGGATAAGAATATCCCAGGCAATCTTTTCCCAGTTAAACGCGTAGAGATATGCCTGTCTTAAGCCGTCAGACAAGTAGGTGATAGGCAGGAATTTGGCAAAAGTTTGCAAGCCGTGGGGCAGGGAATCTACAGGATAAAAAATGCCGCCCAAAAAAGTCAGGGGCAAACCGATGGCCGAGGTGATCGGCGCGGCAGCGTCATAGCTTTTGGCATAGTTGGCGATAAGCAGCCCGATGGACAGGAAAATAGCTCCGCCCAGAAGGATAAGAATCAAAATTGAGAAATAGTTTCCGGCAAAAGTGGCGCGGAAAACTCCAACGCCGAGCAGAGTCAGCAGCAGTACCTGGGCTATCACAATAATCAGCCTGGCGCTCACCAGGCTCAACGCCAGCTGCCATTGTTTGATGGGCGTGGCCAGAAGGCGCTTGATGATGCCGCGCGATTTTAAGTCCACCATCCAGTAAGCCAGGGAATAAATGCCGCCTTGCATAATAGTCATGGCAATAATTCCGGGCAGAACATAAGCGGAGTAGCGGGTGGGCGAATCCGCAAGTTTGCCGATGGGAAGAATGGACAGTGCGATATAAATCAGCCCCGGCATAACCAGATTCCAGTAAAAACCTTCCTTTTCGCGCAAAAACATTTTTAAGTTGGCTTTGAAAAGCTGCCAGAAGCTACTCATTTTTGTATTCCTTTCCCGTTAAGTCCAAATACACGTCTTCCAAACTCGCGGTCTTCAAGGTAAAGCCAAAGAAAGTGATTTGATGGTCTTTCAGGAGTTTTATTACCGCTGAGACTTTGTCTAAGGATGTTATTTCCAAAATGACTTTGGGATAGTCGGCATATATTTTTACGATTTCGGGAATCGCGGAAAAAATCTTTTGGTCAATTGGTTTTTCTACAAAAAAAGAAATCTGGGTGGTGTCCGCGACCCGGTCAACCAGTTTTTTCGGCTCGTCAATTTCCAAAATATTCCCGCGGTCCATGATTGCCACCCGGTGGCAGAGATACTCAGCCTCTTCCATATAATGGGTGGTGAGCATGACAGTCATGCCTTGCGCGTTGATGTTTTTAATCAGCTGCCACATGTCACGGCGGGCTTTGGGGTCCAAGCCGGTGGTGGGCTCGTCTAAAAACAGGATTTGCGGGTCGTGCACTAATGCGCTGGCAATGGTAAAGCGCTGCTTCTGGCCGCCGGAAAGGTCTTTAACCTCGGCCCGCTCTTTGTCTTTCAGTCCAACCAAGCCCAGCAGTTGCCGCCGGTCGGCCCGGCGGCCATAAAGGGAAGCAAATAAGTCCAAAAGTTCGCCCAAGGACAGGTGGTGCAGATACTGGCTGGACTGCAGCTGCACGCCAATGCGTTTTTTTAGTTCGTCGGTTTGGATAAGGTTATCCAGGCCCAACACTTTTACCTCGCCCGAGGTTTGCGGCTTTAGGCCCTCTAAAATTTCCAAGGTGGTTGTTTTGCCCGCGCCGTTAGGTCCCAAAAGGCCGAACACTTCGCCGCGCCGCACTTCAAAAGATACGCCCTTAACCGCTTGCGTGTGCTTGTAGGTTTTCACCAGGTTTTTGACTTCAATTATGCCGCTCATAGCAGTATTATAACATGGACAAAATAGTTTGTTAGTTTTATCATGATCATATGAACGAAGCGCGGCACGAACAAAATATAGAGATCCCCCAGGAAGAGCCGACAAGCTTGGAAAAAGCCAAACAGCTTAATCCCCGATTGTTTGAGTTTCTAAAAAAACAAGATATTTTCTCTGAAGAAGACGGGCGCTTAGCGGTTAATTTTCAGGCGCTTGCCTCCCAGCGGCTGCCTTATCAGAATTCCCGAAAGGACGACCGAAGTAAGTTTACTTCCCTGGAAGTAATTTTGTATCTATCTGACTTAAAGGGGGTGGTTTATCCGTCAGCAGAGGATCAGGCTGATTTTAAAAAAGAAGAAAGGCCTGTAATGGTTTTGCCCCATTCTTTAGAAGAAATCAAAAACGGAGAATATGCGAAAAAAGCATTATCTGCCATGCTGCAGCCTTGGGAAATGGGAGAGCGTTTTATGCAATGGAAAACCCCCGTTGTTTTAAAGGATAACAATCCGGTAAATTTTGCCGAGCTAGCCACGGCAAAATCCTTGGCAAAATTGAAATCTAAAAGGACTTCCCAAGGGGTTTTGGAGATATTTGATGAAACAGCAGGCAAGTATGTAAAATTTTCCGGCGAGTCTTTTTTCCGCTTGACCGGGCTCAGGCTTGGCGGAATGGGTAAGGGAATTGACTTTAATCCTTTGAAGTATGCAAAAGAAAATTTAAAAAATTTGTTTAATTTGGGCCTGATTAAAGAGTCGGATTTTAGGACTGTAGTTAACAGCGAAACATCGCGACTGTATAACGTTCATGAAAGGCGAACGACGCCAAAGAACCCTCACGCCGCCTTTACCAACAGTTCTGGACAAGGGGCTAATTATTATATCGGCAGGAAGGATGTTTTAGTCAAACAAATTGACCCTGATTTGGCTGCAATAATAGAAGAAAATGGAGATGGGTTTAAAATTACCGAAGTTTTAAGTTTGGCAAGCGGCGAGGAAATGGAAAAAGTCCGGAATAATGCGGCTGCGAAGTTGAGGCAGCGGGGGCAACCGATTACGGAAAAAAATTTGTATTTGAATACCCGATTTGGGAAAAGTTATTATTCCAAGCACGCACGGGGCTACCACATTACAGATTTTTTGCCTCCCAGGCAGAACGAACAGCCTGCGGAGTATTTTAAGAGGATTGCGCCGTTGGCTGATCCTGAATTTACTTTGGAAAAAACACAGAAGTTTTTTCAGGATTCCGGAGTGCCGGTGCATAGCTTGCCATGGTCCGAGCAGCTGGTTTTGTCGCGGGCATTTTTAGAAGGCGTAGATGAAAACCGTCTGGCCGATTTTGCAAAAAAATACGGCCTTGTCGGGGTGAGAACTTTTCTTTCTTTGGATTACGATAGGGGTTTGGGAAATAGAATTTTGGATATTGGCGAGAGTTTGGAACACGGGCTTGCCGCTGAGCTTTTTTCCAAATATGGAGAAATTGCAGATGCCGCCAAAACCTCCGGTGAATATTTAAGAGGGCATTTTCAGGGAAATTTTTCAGATTCGGAAAAAAATATACAAAAAGTTTCCGAAAATATGCTAAAAAAGGGCAAGGATTTGCTCGTTGAATTTTCCAGTACGAAGAGCCTAAGCCAGCTTTCTGCCGTGGAACTGGCAGCCAAACTGCAGGGTTTGAAAACCGAAGTAATGGTATTTGCCCAAGCCTTCAAAGCCATGCCCAGAGAAGCAAAGCTTAATTTTAACGAGGTGGCAAGCACCGAAATAAAAGATCAGGATTCCAGCATGCTATCTTTTGAAGAAAAACTCCAGATGCAGGAAATTTTCACTCTAAACCGAGAGCAAAAATATCCAGAGAATTTAAAAAATCAGACGGCTGATGAGTTTAAAAGAACATTAAGCGAGCCCGGCCATATTTTTAGAATTTTAAAACATGAGGGGAAGATTATTGCTTTTTTGCATTTTGACACAATAGGTACAAATGAAATTTATGTCGGTTCTTTAAATTTAAATCCAGCGGCCAAAGGCAGCCCTATAGCAGAAACATTTTTAACCGCCGCCCTGAAAGAGAAGGGTGCGATAAATAAGATTAAAGCGGTTGTGTGGAAGGGTAATCCTGTTTCAAGATGGTATGGAATGTTGGGTTTTAAAAAGGTTGGTGAAATTGCCAATTACCACAATACCGGCGAAACCTATTGGGAACTGGAAAGGCAGCCAGCTGCGCAAGGCGAGAGTTCCGGTTTAGAAAAAGCCGCGTGAGACATTTTAAAAAAGCCGCCCCGGATTATACGGGGACGGCTTTGGCATTAAGCCAGGTTTGCTCAAACAGGGTTTTGTGCATTTGGTAAATTGCCGGGTGTTCAATTATCATGCTTATAATTTGGTTTTGGTGCATGCTGATGTAAGCAACTTTGTTGTCGTAAATGTACATTATGGTGGAAAAGGGCTGGCTGGCGGTTACTGTCCTGATGCTTGTGGTTTTTGCGTCAAAGCTTTTGGCGTGCTGGCGGATGAAAGCGGAGTCCGGCGCAATAATTCTTTTTTTAATGGCTTTTTGCCGGCGCTGGGAAATAAATTGCTTGTTTAAGTCCGGGAAGTTTTTGTTTACCGCTTCGCTGTCTATATAAGAGAGGATTTCCGTGGACGAAGTTAAGGAGTCTTTTACGGTTTCCAGTGCGCCTTGCAGCCCTTCGTAAAATTTTACTCCGGGCTTGGAAGAAATTAGTTGAAACAAGCTTCGCAGTTCCGGCAGGGTTTTTTGCAGACGATCTTGGGCGTTGCCAAGGTCGGCTTTTTGTTTGGTTATAAGTAATTCCAAATTTTCCGGGTGGCGCGCTAAAAACCGAATCGTTTTGCCGGGTTCATCCAGTTTTTCCACCAAACCTTTTTCTACCAGACTATCTAAATGGTAGTAGGCGTTCCCGCGCTTAAGGCCGGTGTCGGAGAGCAGGGGTTTAATGCCCGTTGGCCCGGCTTTTAATAAAAGCTCATAAATTTGGGCTTCGGTT
>JAJZRC010000033.1 GCA_021847435.1 bacterium | reverse complement strand
CTAACCCTCTATACAAGCTGGAAGTTGCGGGCACGGCTTCCGCCACCACCTTAACCCTGGCTAATGCTTTAGCCCCTGCTTACGGCGGCCTTGGCTTTAACGCTTCTATTGTAGCCAAGGGCGGGCTGATTACCGGCACGGGATCCGGCACTTTTGGCCTGCAAACAGTCGGGTCTGACGGCCTGTGCCTGACTGCCAGCTCAACTGCCTCTTCCGGCGTGGCCTGGACTTCCTGTGCCAGCGCTTCCGGAGCCATAACTAACTTAAACGGGCTTACTGCTTCTTCCCAGACCTTCTCTACTTCCACTTCCGGAGGACTGCAGCTGAATATCACTTCTTCCGGCTCTAACCATACCTTTGCCCTGCAGCCCGTTTCCGGCTACACAGTACCCCTGACCGCTTCCACCACGCAGTGGTCTGATTTCTACAATGCTCCCAGCAACAGAATCACTGCCGGAACCGGACTTTCCTGGTCCGGGAATACCCTTAACTCTGCCAACGCCTTTACCGGCTCCGGGACTAATGGCTACTTAGCCCGCTGGTCTTCTGCCTCCGCCCTTTCAACCGGCATCCTGTTAGACAGCGGAACTTACGCAGGCGTTAACGCCACATCTTCCTCTTATACTTTCAACATCCAGGGTTCTTCCGGGGTTAACCCATTAAACGTGGCCTCGTCCACCGGTACATCCTTACTTACTATCACGCAAGCGGGGAACGTGGGTGTGGGGACGACGAATCCAAGTGCAAAGTTGTTTGTGAATGGAGATGTAATGATTAGCCAGCCATCAGCATTTACTTTTGTGAATGGACAAACTCTTCGTGATAACGGCGGCGGCGGGTTAGCTATAAACAGCAATACATACAAACTCCAATTAATCGGCGGCACGGACGCTACGAATGGTCTTATTGAATTACAGACAAATAATGCAGTAAGAATGACGGTTGCGAATAATGGCAACGTCGGCGCAGCATCAACAACACCTTTGTGCTGGGAGAAAATGACGGGCAGATTGCGAACGCTACATCGACAATACACCCTTCGGCAAGCTCAGGGTCAACTTCGTTTCTCGTTGACCAGAAGGGGAGCGGCAGCATCCTGCAGCTGCAGGCCCAAGGCCAGGACCGCTTCCTGGTTGCCACCACGGGCAGCGTGTCCATTTTGGCCAGCACCACAATGGCCACTTCCAGCCTGCTGTCCGTGAGCAACGGCCCTGACCAGGTATTCAACATCAACGCCCGCGGCCAGCTGGCAGTAACGGGAACGATTATTATAAAGAATGACAGTTTTGCCGGCAGCATGGCCACAGACATCAACGGCATGGCCGAAGTGGACTTTGCCTACGATTTGGGTTCGGGCAAGCCGGTGATTGAACTGACTCCGGAAGCGGTGGATCCGGTATTTGCCCAGGTGGTTGGGTGGAAGAAAGACCCAAGCGGAAATTACATCGGCTTCCAGATCAAGACCTTCAACTTGAGCGGCGCAGCAGTCTCCACAGTGGTCCATTATTTGGTGATTGGCAAACAGGACGGGTATGCGACCAATGGCGAGCCTGTTCTGCAGGTGGCGGCTCCCGCTCCCGCCCCTGCCGTGGCCGGAGATTCTACCGCAGATCCGGGAACGGCTTCCACCACGCCGGATGCCGTGCTGCCGCCCGATCCGGCGCCGGCTCCGGCAGACCCGGCCGCATCTGCCGCTCCGGCAGATTCCACCCAAACGGCTCCCGATGCGAGCATAGCGCAATAGTAAAATTTACAAGTATCAATTTTCAAACAGCCATCAAAACATAACTTACAAATAATATAGCCTTGAAGGCTGCCTTCCGGGGCAGCCCCGGAAGGCAGCCTTCAAGGAATAAATTGAGAATTAAAGTATTATATAATTAATTACGTAAAGTTTTATGCTCAAATCGGCGCACAAAATGACCCATCATCACGCTTTGAGGCTGTATCATGCCTCCATGTTTATGGTGTTCGCCTCAATATTTGTTATGATACTGATATCCGCTTTCTGGTATTGGGGCAGGCAGCGTTCGCTGTACGGCTGGGAAACGGGCAGGCTGACTTTTGCCGGCCAGCCCATCACCGCCGGGGAGACCCGGATTTTGGAAACGGACATTAAGTAGCTTTATGCGTTTAATTCGCAGGCAAAAACACGTATTTGTTTTCGTCCTGGCCGCCCTGCTTTTCGCGGCCGCGGGATTGTTTGCCCGTGTCCCGGCCAAGGCCGCTTCGGTTTCCGACAGCCAGAGCACGGGCGTGGCCGCGACAGTCAGCAGCGTAAACGAGGGCGTAACCACGCCGGTAGCGGGCGGCGGGGGAGGCGGCTGGTTTTACCCGCCGACAACCACTCCGCCCACGGCAGGCCAGGCGCCCAAGGTGACGGTCAGGCCGGATCCCCAGTTTTCGGCATTAAAAGAAATTATTTTAGGCGGCCAAACACAGACTTTGCCTGTTTTTATCCAGGGTGCCGTGGGATTTTTGGGGCAGACCAATATTTTAAACGCCCTGATTGCTGTTGAAATCCAAGGCCCGACACCTTTGCGCTCTTCCGCTTACACAGACAGCAATGGCAACTGGGTGTGGCGGAGCGGCCAGAATTTCGCCCCTGGCGCATACCGGGTTCTCGTTGCCGCGTTCAGCGAACAGGTGCCGGAAATCAGCGCCCGCGCAACCTTGGATTTTTATGTAGGCGAGCCCGGTACAGGCGCGGTGCTGCTTCCGCCCAAAGGCGGCGGCCTGCCATACTATATATTCGTTAGGGTTTTGGACCGATTTCGGCTGATCGTGCCGGGCGAGCAGGTGGCCGTAAAGATTAAGCTGCTGGATTTAGCCACGGAGCCGGCGGCCAAAAGCGTCAAAATCGCGTATACCGTTAAAAACGGCAGCGGCCTGCCTGTGCTGGAAACTTCGGAAACCGTCCATTTTACCCGCAGCCTGACCCTGCTAAAGACCTTTTATACGCACGCCAGCTTGATTCCGGGGAAATATACCGTGGAAGTAACCGTGCCGGACAGCAACCCTTTGTTCGGAGCCGGGGATAATTTTGAAGTCAAGGGGCATCCGGTAATTTTATTGACGGATAATATTTACGTGGATTTTACCATTGTGTTCCAGGCATTGCTGGTGCTGCTCCTGCTGTTCGGCTTGGTGGCTTATTTTGAATACACCAGGGTCGTGGTATTTACCAAAATGATCGCCGAAACAAAAGCCCAAGCTTCTCAAAATGACAGCTATGATCCGGAACGGGATCTGCACCGGGACTGACCGGGTTTTATGCCCGCGGCAGCAAGGCATTATTTATCCACATTGACAGTAAAAAACATTGGCGGTAAAATGCCTGAAAAGGCCAAATTAATGCCGTATCTTTTCAGGAAAAAATCAAATCCACTGTTTGCCGCGTTCCGCCAGTTTTTAATTTTTTCAGTTTTTAAACCCCGCCATTGGCGGGGTTTTTTGTAAGCGCGGATTTTGGCGCAAAGCGCTTGCGCCAAAGCCCGTGTTTGCAAAACTACAGTTCCAAAGGGAGGAATAAAATGACCAGAGAAACCGAACGCCAGTTAGCGGAGGTTTTTAACCCGTTTTGGCGCGCCGCCAGAGTGTACGAAATGGGTTTGAAAAATCCCCAAACTCCAGTCCGCGCATTGCGGGAATTCCAGGACAGATATCAAGACGCCCAGACTGCGCTGGCGGAGTTTCTGGACAAGCAGCGCACTGAAAGCGCGGGCTTTGGCCGGGAAAATACCCCGCCGCCCGCCTGGGTCGGGCCGATCCGCGGCCATCTGGCGGAAATTGCCGCTAAACTGCGGAGGCTGGAAGACAGCCAGCAGCCGCACCGCCTGGGCGGCAGGCTGCTACAGATCGTTCCGGCCTGAGAGTTGAGCCTTAAATGGCGGTTTTTAAGCAAAAAGGACAGCGGCATTTGCGCGCTGTCCTTTGTCTTTGGGTTCCGATCAGGCCTTGCAGGACTTATAAAGCAAAGGGGCATCCTTGCGATCGCAAGGATGCCCCTTTGCGGGTTTATATCAGTTTCAGTATATTCCACCAGGCATCAATGTACTCTGCGCGGCGGTTTTGGTATTTTAAATAGTAGGCATGTTCCCAGAGGTCCAGGGCAATCAGGGGAGTGTGGCCGGAAGAGAGGGGGCAGTCCTGGTTTGCGGTCGAGCAAATCTCCAGTCCGTTGTCCTGATGCCTGACCAGCCAGGCCCAGCCTGACCCGAAGCGGGTCAAGGCCGCTTCGGTGAATTTTTTCTTGAATTCTTCCACGGAGCCGAACGTTTGGACGATCTCTTCGGCTAGTTTTTGATCCGGCTCTTTTTTTGGCCCCATAATGGACCAAAAGAAACTATGGTTCCAGTGCCCGCCGCCGTGGTTTTTAATCGCCGTGCGGATGGCGTCGTCGATTTCCAGCTTGTTGAGGTCCGCCAAAAGCGTTCCTACGGCCATTTCCGCGAGTGCCGGGTGTTTTTCCAACGCTACGTTAAGTTTATCTATGTAAGCCCGGTGATGCTTGGTGTAGTGCAATTCCATGGTTTGGGCGTCAATGTAGGGTTCAAGAGCGCCAAAAGAGTATTCCAGCGCCGGTAAAGCGTATTTCATAAGCGTTTTATATTAAGGATAAAAGGGGGTAAATTCATTATAACCGGGTTTGACCGGGACTACAAACTGTGGTAAGCTAAGCTTGCTTGAAATTATTGATTAATTTTCCGTACAAGCAGAATTTAGTTGGGTAATTTTTCGCAAATTTCACTCTTTTTTCTTGATTTTTCATTTGTGGACACGTTTAGCGGTTCCAAATTTATCCTGAAAGAATAAGCTGGTTGCCCGCCAATCAGCGGTTTTTTGCATAAAATATCCCAACCTTACTGCCGCGGAAATGTAAGGCATTTTTATGATTGCAATATATATATTGGCGGGATTGGCGGTTGGCCTGGGCTTGGGCTATTGGTACCGCGAAACGCTGGCCGGCAAAAAAATCGGCAGCGCCGAAAGCCGGGCGCAGAGAATTTTGGATGAGGCTAAAAGCAAAGAAAAGGAAATTTTGCTGGAGGCCAAGTCCAGGTCTTTGGAAATTGTGGACCAGGCCAAAAAGCAGGAGCAGGAATTTCGCAGCCAGATTGTCCGGTTTGAAGAGCGCATTGACCGCCGCGAAAAGGAGCTGGACCACAAAAGCGGCCAGGTAGAGCGGCAAAAGGCCGACCTGGAAGCCAAAACCGAGCAAATAAAGCAGATTCAGGAAGAAATCAAGGAGTTGCGGGCCAAGCAGCTGGCCAATTTGGAGAAAATTGCCGGCATGACCCGCGAAGAAGCGGCTAAGGTGCTGCTGGACAACGCGGAGAAGACTATAAAGGCGGAAATGGTGTCTTTGCACAAAAAGCTGCTGGAGCAGGCCCATGAGGATGCCGAACGCGACGCCCGCAACATTGTGGCCCAGGCGATTGAACGCGTGGCCAGCGAAGTAACCAGCGAAGTAACCACCACTACCGTGCAAATCCCGAGCGAGGAGATGAAAGGCCGCATCATTGGCAAGGAAGGCCGCAATATCCGCGCTTTTGAACAAATGATGGGCGTGGAAATTTTGATTGACGACTCCCCGGATACCGTGGTAATTAGCGGGTTTAATTCCATCCGCCGGCACATTGCCAAAAATACTTTGGAAAAACTGCTGGCTGACGGGCGCATCCATCCGGCCAGGATTGAAGAGGCTTACGAAAAGAGCAAGGCGGAAATCAACGAACAAATTAAGGAAGCCGGCCAGCAGGCGGTTTACGAATTGGGCATTACCAATTTTCCGCCCAAGCTGGTGCATTTAATCGGCCGTTTGCTGTTTAGGACTTCCTATGGGCAGAACATCTTAAGGCACTCGGTGGAAATGGCGAAGATTGCCGCGCTGATTGCCGAAGAAATCGGCGCTGACGTGGCGATTGCCAAACAGGGGGCGCTGCTTCATGATATCGGCAAAGCCCTGGATCAGGATTTGGAAGGAAGCCACGTGGAGCTGGGCAAGAAAGTGGCGGAAAAATTCAATTTGGACGCGCGGGTTATTGAAGCCATTGCCAGCCATCACCACGACACGGACGTGACCGGCAAGTCCGAGGCGGCCCAGAGCATAGAGGCGATTATTGTGGATGCCTGCGACAACATTTCCGGTTCCCGGCCGGGCGCGCGCAAGGACACTTTGGAAAATTACTTAAAGCGCTTGTCCGATTTGGAGAACATTGCCAATTCTTACGAGGGCGTGGAAAAAACTTATGCCATCCAAGGCGGCCGCGAGATCCGCGTGTTCGTTACTCCGTCAAAACTTGATGATTTGGCCTGCCAGAAACTGGCCCGCGACATTGCCAACCGCCTGGAAACGGAACTTAAATTCCCTGGTGAAATCAAGGTTCACGTCATCCGCGAGACCCGCGTGATAGAATACGCAAGATAAATTCGCCGGCTCGGCACTATAAATCTAAACATTCATGTCAAAAATTCTTTTCATCGGCGATGTGGTGGGAAAACCCGGGCGCAGGGTGCTGGCCCAGGTTTTGCCTGTGTGGAAAGAAAAATACCGGCCCGACGCGGTAATCGTGAACGTGGAAAATTTGGCCCACGGCAAAGGCGTGACCCTGTCCACCCTGGCCGAAATAGACGCCCTGGGCGTGGACTGTATGACATCGGGCAACCACATTTATAAAAAGCCCCAGTTTGCCGAAGAGTGCTTTGAAAAGTACCCGAAACTCATCCGCCCGGCCAATTTCGGCGGGTCTAACCCGGGCTTTGGCTATTACCGTTTTGGTAAAAACGGCCAGCAGTATCTGGTGGTGAACCTAAATGGCCAGGTTTTTATGGAAAACCAGTTTGACGGGGAAATCAGCAATCCTTTTTTGGAGGTTGATAGGATTTTAGCTCAGGAAGCGCAAAAAGGTGATATAATAGTGGTGGACTTCCACGCAGAAGCCACCAGCGAAAAGGTTGCCTTCGGCTATTATGTGGATGGGCGGGTTGCCGCCATGTTCGGCACCCACACCCACGTTCCCACTGCCGACGGCAGAATATTGCCCGGCGGCACTGCTTATTTGACTGACGCGGGAATGACGGGGGCGCTGGAGGGGGTAATTGGGGTAAGCAGGGAAAACGTGCTGCGCAAATTTCTCAACCCGGACAGCAGGTTCGTGAATCAGCCTGCCGAAGATGGTGAATTGCAGATTAATGGGGTGCTGGTGGAAACGGGGGACAATCAAAAAGCAATCAGTGTTCAACAGCTGCGCGTGGTGCATCCAAATTGATTTGTCAGATCTTAACCAGATCAATCAAATATAATATGTCAAAGTTCTTAAATCCCAGCGAAGTAATTGCCCAAACTGGCCTGATGCAGGGACAGGTGGTTGCGGATTTGGGGTGCGGCAGCGGGTTTTACGTCCTGCCCGCCGCCCAACTGGTCGGGTCGGGCGGAGAAGTAATGGCCGTGGATGTGATGGAAGACAAATTGGCGGCCACGATTTCCATCAGCAACCAGTTCGGCTATAAAAATGTCCGCGTGGTCCTGGCCGATTTGGCCAAACCTCTTTTGGACATTGCCCCGAATTCCTGCGACATGGTGATTGTCGGGAACATTTTGCACGAAATTTCCAATAAAGAGCAGCTGATTAAAAATATCTATCGCATTCTCAAGGTGCCGGGCAGGGTGGCGGTGGTGGAATGGAAAAAGAGCGCGACGCCTTTCGGTCCGCCGCTGGAGAGAAGAGTGGACCAGCAAAAGCTGGAAGTAATGCTGATGCAGGCCGGTTTGCGCAAAATCAAGGACATGCGGGCGGACGGCTACCATTACGCCGTGCTGTTTGAAAAATGACAAAACAATATTTATTAATATAGTTGTCATCCTGAACCCGAATGCGTCTGAGGGTGAAGGATCCCTTAACTTAATCCTATGAATTTAAAATCTTTTTTCACTTTTGAGTACCTTTTTCAAATTAACCCGATTGTGGCTAAGGACAAACTGTATTTTGCCGCCGGAGCGATTATTGTATTATTGGCGATCGTCCTGAAAATAGCCGCCATTTTGGCTCCGGCTCCCGCGGACCGGAAGTACAGAAATAAATTTTATGTTTGGGCTCTGACTCTCGGTCTGGGCGAAATATTATGGTACTTTTTCCGCTACGAAAACGTGCGTTTCTTCGGCAGTTATTTTGCGGCCTGGCTGCTGAATTTGGCGGGGTTTGTTTGGCTGGCCTGGCTGATTGTAACTCTGGCCAGAAAATACGGACCGGAAAAAGCAGTTTGGCAAAAGGAACGGCAAAAGCAAAAGTATTTGCCGAAATAAGCCCTGCGCATGTTCGGCTGGATCGCTGCACATTCAAAAAATAAGAAACCAAAAACCTTAGGACAGGTCGGCGAGGAGCTGGCAGGGCAGGAATATAAAAGACAGGGGTTTGAAATAATAGCGTCTAATTTTTTTAACCGCAAAGGCCTAAGGCTGGGCGAAGTGGATTTGGTGGCCGCGGGCAAGGGTAAAATAATTTTTGTTGAGGTGAAGACCCGGAAGGCGGTTCAAGGCCGGTTTGGCAGCGCCGCGGAGGCGGTGGATGCGTACAAACAAAAGAAGCTTTTAAAAGCGGTTAAGCTGTTTCTGCAGCAAAACCCCAAATGGCAGTCTTTTCAGCCCCAAATTGACGTGTGCGAAATTATAATGAATGCGCTTGACAAACAGCCGGGATCTGTTAAAATAATAACGAATGCAGTTGAGGATTGGAACTAGATGAGCCGGGCTCATCTTTTTTTGTCTTCACCATTACGATTGAATAACAATTAAATAGTAAGATCACAAATAGACAAATTACACTAATTACTAATTAAAATTTGTGTCATCCGTGCTATTTGTGCATTAGTGAACAAATATGAACGAACAATTAGAACAAGCATTGGACCAGATCGCGGAAGAAAAAGGCATTAGCCGCAATGACCTTATTGGCATGATTGAGGCGTCTTTGGCCGCGGCTTTCAGGAAAGATTACGGCGAAAAGAACCAGAATATCGCGGTTGAGTTCAATCCGGAAAATATGGGCACCAAAGTTTTTGACGTGAAAACCGTGGTGGAAACCGAAACCGAGGCCGCTGAAGACCCGCAAAAGCTGGTGGATTTGGACGCGGCAAAAAAACTGAAGAAGTCAGCCAAGGTCGGCGATGAAATCAAAACCGACATTACCCCCAAGACCGGGACTTCATACGGCCGCATCGCGGCCCAGACCGCCAAGCAGGTGATTATCCAAAAATTGCGCGAGGCCGAACGCAATGTCCAGTTTTCCGACTTCAAGTCCAAAGAGCGGACTTTGCAAAATGGCGTGGTGCAGCGCGTTGAGGGGGATACCGTGCTGGTAGATTTAGGCAAATCCACCGGGGTTTTGTTCCCTTCCGAACAAATCCGCGGGGAAAAGTACGGCATCGGCCAGCGCTTAAAAGTCCTGATCCTGCACGTGGAGCCAGCCACCCGCGGCCCTAAAATTACCCTGTCCCGCTCCCATCCCGATATGGTGCGCAAGCTGTTTGAATTGGAAGTGCCGGAAATTTTTAATGGGTCAGTGGAAATCAAGTCCGTGGCCCGCGAAGCAGGGTCGCGCACCAAAATCGCGGTTATTGCCAACCAGGACGGCATTGACCCAATCGGTTCCTGCGTGGGCCAGCGCGGCAGCCGCGTCCAAACCGTCATGGCGGAATTGGGCGGCGAGAAAATTGATATTATTGAATACAGCGACGATCCGGTAAAATTCATCGCCAACTCGCTTTCCCCGGCTAAAATCATCAACGTCCAGCTGGATGAGGAAAACAAAGAGGCCAAAGTGGGAGTGCTGGAAGACCAGTTGTCTTTGGCTATCGGCAAGGCCGGACAGAACGTGCGCCTGGCCGCGCGCCTGACAGGCTGGAAAATTGACATCAATGGAGAAAAGATTGGGGGAGAGGAAACAGCAACGGAAGAATCCGCCTCCGCCAAGGCTTCGGAGGACAAGCAGGAAGAAGCATCAGAGGCCCCAAAAGAGGAAGCGGTAGCGGAATAATCTAAAGCTGATGAATCGGTAAGTGCTTAGTAGTTTAGTTCCCTCCCCCTGTGTGGGGAGGGGCAGGGAGGGGTGCAGATGGACAACAAAACTATTTTATCTCGCAAGCTTAGAAACAGCCTCACAGAAGCTGAAAAACATTTATGGTATGTCTTGCGAGCCGAAAATCTTGGGGTTAAGTTCCGTTGCCAAGCTCCTATCGGAAATTACATTGTTGACTTTGTAGCTTATGAAAAAAAGTTTATAATAGAACTGGATGGCGGACAACATTATCAGAGTTATAATGATAAAGTCAGGGATAAATGGTTAAGCTCGCAAGGGTTTACAGTTTTACGATTTTGGAATAATGAGGTTTTGGAAAATAGAAACGGGGTAGTTTTAAAAATCATTGAACACCTAAAATAACCCCCTCCCTAGCCCTCCCCACACAGGGGGAGGGAAGAAAGGAAAACATGAACATTTTTAGTAGAACTTTATTACTGTTGGTATTAATTATCCTTCCCATTTTATGGGCAGTGTATTTAGCTTTTTTCAGCACATTTGGTGGTATCCCAATATCAGATTTTAAAAAAGTATCGACGACAATCATTTTATCATTTATGTGTTTTATGGGGATAATTCACGGGTTTAAAGGTAATTTATACGAAAAAAATAAAAATGTATTTAATATTATCTATTTTGGGGGCGGAATTATTTTTTTTGTTATTATATTTAATTCAATTTTGATTTATTGACCTTTAGAAATTTACAAGCTCTGGATCCTAAAACAAGTTCAGGATGACACAATATCATAATTAAGCTGACCAGATAATTTATGATAATTCATAAGCAATCTTGGTCAATCATGGACAATTATTTATGCCTCTAGTACCAATTGTTATTGAAAGATCGCCAATGGGGGAGCGGGCGTATGACATTTACAGCCGCCTGCTCAAAGAGCGCATTATCTTTTTGGGCGAACCCATTGATGACGCGGTGGCCAACACCCTCATTGCGCAGCTGCTGTTTTTGGACGCCGAAAACAGCAAGGAAGACATCAAGCTTTACATAAATTCCCCGGGCGGCAGCGTGACCGCGGCTCTGGCCATGTATGATACCATGCAGCACGTA